>SVEW01000041.1 GCA_015057205.1 Lachnospiraceae bacterium
GGTGGATTCGAACCACCGAAGCAATTTGCAGCAGATTTACAGTCTGTCCCCTTTGGCCACTCGGGAATCCATCCATAGTCAAGGCAATGCCCTAACAAGGTATTATTCTACCATAGGAAACAAAGAAGCGCAAGAGGAAATTATAAAAGTATCATTGCAGATGCCATAACACCTCGTTTTACACCCATATTGCGGTGGGAGTAAAAAAGCTCCGGATGGCATTTGGTACAAAGGTTACTGACTTCTATGTTATCAGCCGGTACACCGGCAGCGGTAAGCTGGGAGCAAATGATTTTTTTCAAATCAATATAATGTTTCGTGATTGAGCCGGTTTGCGTAGACGGCACCGAGCGTTGATAACTGAAGGCGCGGTAATCTTCATTGGCAGCAAAAAAACGCATAGCCACATCGGTATCTACCTCGAAGCAGTCCTGGCAAAGGGCAGGGCCGATGGCTACCAGTAAATCAGCCGGATTTGTATCGAAACGGGAAGTCATAGCAGCGATGACTTCGGAGGATATATTTTTTAAGGTGCCCATCCAGCCGGAGTGTGCGGCTGCGATTACATGGTGAACCGGATCGTAGAATTGAACCGGTGTGCAGTCCGCGTGTGCTGTTATGATGCCAAGTCCCGGAGTGGCCGTGACAAGGGCATCTATATCAGTAAAATCTTTCGGACGGGTAATACCCATGCCGGCGTGGGCCGCGTCAACTACAAGAACGTTGTTGGTGTGCGTTTGGGCGGACGTAACCAGATGAGAACAGTCGGTTCCCAGACATTCGGCTAAAAGTGCATAATTTTGCCGTACACACTCCGGGTCATCTCCGGAAGGAAAACCGAAATTTAAAGAATCGTAGCAACCGGTGCTGACGCCACCTAGCCGTGTGGTAAAAAGGGAATGAATTGGTTGGTTCTTAAAAATATCAAATGTAAAATAGGAAAACCCATTGATTGCTTTTTTCATGAATTGCCTCTTTCCGAACGAGATTTAAAAATCGTTCACTGAATTTTTATGTATTTATGGTAATATAAAACGGATTAGATGGCAAGAAATTTGCTACAGGCTTGGAAGGAGGCTATAAGGATGGATTTACAGACGAAGATGCGATTGGAACGGTTGGGAATGGATGTGCCAAAGACTTTGGAACGTTTTTTGAATAATGAAAAAATGCTGGTGAAATTCTTGAAAAAATTTGAGGCAGATGATAACATGGAGAAGTTAAGTCTAGCACTCACAAGAGGAGATACACAGACTGCCTTTGAAGCGGCACATGCTTTAAAAGGTATTAGTGCAAATCTGTCACTTGGGAATTTAAACGAGATTGTGACGAAACAATCGGATTTGCTGCGTCATGATCATTTAAAACAGGCAACTTTATTACAGCCGGAAGCGCAGGCAGCTTACGACGAAGCAAAAAAAATTATAGGAATTTTGAAATAAATTGAAACTTTTTGAAAATTGGGTGCGTCTAAGACTTTGTAAGTAAAAATGAAGGAGGATGCGTGTGATGAATTTCACGCTGCCAAAGAAAAAGGAGAAAGTCGTTGAAGAGACGCTTTTAAATGAATATGATCGTTATTATCGACTGGCTTTCAGTTATGTGCACAATGATGCGGATGCGTCAGACATTGTACAGAACGGGGCATACAAAGCCATTCGCGCCAGTCACAGTTTGAAGAATATAGAATATGCAAAGACTTGGGTTTATCGCATTATGCTGAATGAAATCTTTGATTTTTGCAGGAAACGGAAATTTGAATCTTTAGACGAAATGGAGTGGGAGACCGGAGTGGAAGATTCCTACGAGAATTTCGATTTGAAGGAAGCGATGAATGCTTTATCTGAACAGGAACGCATGATTGTCGAACTGAAGTATTTTGAAGATATGAAGTTGGAAGAGATTGCGGATATGATGAATATTAACCTAAGTACCGTGAAGAGTAAGCTGTACCGCAGTATGAAGAAGCTAAGGGTAGAGTTGGAAGAAGATTTTGCAGTATCTTAGGAAGGAGTAAGAAATATGGATAAGAAACAGCAGGACCTGAATAATAAGAAGGTTTTTGAGAATATGAAGGTGTCCTATGCGAAGCAGACCATGTCAGATGAAGCGGTGAATAATATGAAGGATCACATTGCTTTTGCAAAGGTGATGAATCGCAGGGATAGAAGAAGAAAGATGGCGGTGCGCGGAATGACCGTGGCAGCTGCCGTTGCATTGCTGGTTGTTGCATTGCCAAAGACATCACCGCAGGTGGCTGAGGCAATGGGAAGTATGCCTTGTTTTAAGGCGGTAGTGGAAGCAACAACGGCTAAGCAGACTGCGAAAGCGGAAACAAAGAAGGAAGAAGTTGCAGAGGTTGAGGCGCAGGATATATCTACCACGATGGCACAGGATGATGAGCGTAGCGATAAGGTGGTAATGCAGAAAGAAGCTACACAGCCAGCTACCGAGGAAACAAAGCATAGATTGTCTGATGTGGAGATTACCAAGATTGCGGACCAGATCGTGGCAGAATTTAAGGCAAGTGTGCGTGGAAATGAGCGTTATCGCGACGTAAAAGTAAGTTATGATGTGATGGCAAGCACACCGCAGTATTTTACCTTGAAGATTTCCTGTTATCAGTGTGGTGCCAGCGGTGTAGAATGGGCATACTATCATACCATTGATACGGAGAATGGACATGAGGTAGATCTTAAGGATTTGTTTAAAGAGGATAGTGATTACCAGCAGGTGATCAGTGATAATATTAAGGAACAGATGCGCGAACAGATGAAGGAAGATGAGAATGTCAGCTATTGGGTTGACAGTGAAGAAGGCTTTCAGGAGTACGATTTTGAAAAGGTAGACGCGCGTCAGAACTTTTATTTGAACGAAGAGGGCGAAGTGGTGATTTGCTTCGACGAGGGCGAGGTGGCTCCGATGTGTATGGGAAGTGTAAGCTTTACCATTCCGAAGACGGTGACTGAGCCAATTATGAAATAGCAAGATGGATAAATATTATTATAGTTCCTCAGGAAAGCGTCAGGCCGCAGGCCTGGCGCTTTTCACGTAATGAAATGCGACAAGCACCAAAAAAACACAGAATCGTAGTTCACTTTTGCAGGAGGGGATCCGATATACTTAGCGTAACAAAAAATAAAAAAGCGAAGGTTTTTGAAAAAAATGTGAATTCGCTATAAAGTATTGGATGAATCGTCCGATATAATTACATAGAAACCTCAAATTATGAGGATGGAAAGGAGATGCCTATATGCGTATTGATGCTTATAACCAGGTAAGACAGGTTTATCAGACACAGAAAGCTGCGAAAGCGAAAGCTGCATACCAGAAGACAGGATGTTACGGCAATGCGGATCAGCTTCAGATTTCTCAGACTGGTAAAGATTATCAAATTGCAAAACAGGCAGTCGCTGGTGCTTCTGATGTCAGGGAAGATTTAGTAGCCCAGATGAAGGAGAAAGTTGCAAGTGGCAACTATCACGTAGACGTCGAGGATTTTGCAAGTAAATTACTGGCGAAGTATAACGAGATTATCTAAAGAAAGAGGAACGACAAGTGGCAAGTATCATGGACGAGTTTATCTCGGTTTTAGAAGAGGAAAACAGTACATACGAGAAGTTGGTTGCGTTGTCAAAGACAAAGACCGATGCCATTATTTATTCTAAAATCGATGATTTGACAAGGATTACCGAAGCAGAACAGGAAGTAATGGGCGAATTAATGAGGCTCGATAAGCAAAGATTGAAAATTCGTGGTGAGATGTCCAAAATTTTGAGAGTTCCGGAAGAGAGCTTGACGCTTCTAAGTATGGCAAACATGTTTGAGAAGCGACCACAGGATAAGCAGAAGTTATTAGATTTAAGGGAAAAACTTAGGCTGACACTCATCGAGGTGGCCCAGGTTAACAAGGAAAATGAATCATTGCTTCAGCAGTCCATGGAAATGCTTGAATTTGATATGAATCTTATACGAAGCATGAAAGTAGCCCCTACCACAGCAAATTACGACAGAAATGCACTTAGTACCGATACAATATTACCGGGGGCAGGATTTAATGTAACGCAGTAAAGACCAATGGAGTGGTTCGCGTCAGGGATGGCGCGAACCATTGTAGGTAAAAGGAAGGAAGGTGTTAGCCATGGCAAATGGCATGGGAACATTATATGTTGGAAAATCAGGACTTGTGGGAGCCCAGAATGCAATTAATACCACGGCCAATAACCTTACCAACGTAAATACCAAAGGCTATGTACGAGAGCAGGTTGTATTCAATGATATGGAATACAGCACACTGGCCTTGACGAAGAAGAGTCATACAACCAATCAATCAGTAAACATGAAACAGTCGGGTCTTGGAGTTACCATTGGTGACGTGGTGCATTCCAGAGACCTTTTCTTAGATAAATACTACCGCGCAGAATCCGGTAGACAGAGTTTTTATGAAGCGTGCTATACCACGACCAGCGAGATTCATGAGTTGCTTCAGGAAACAGAAGGTGAGCAATTCCAGGAAGTTTTGGCTAAGTTAAACGAGGCGATTCAGGAACTTGCAAAAGAGCCGGGAAGCGCGATTAATCAGAATCTGGTAATCCAGAAGGCAACGCTTTTTGTTGAGCGTTCCCAGGCGCTTTATGATGGACTGAAAGAATATCAGCTCAACATGAACAAGCAGATTATGGATACCACCAATCGCATCAACGAAATTGGAAAGAAAATCAGCGATTACAACGAAATCATTATGCGAGTAGAGGCGGGAAAGATGGAAACCGCAATGACATTGCGTGATGAACGGGATTTGCTTTTGGATGAGTTGGGAACGTTAGCGAACGTTACGTATGCCGAAGTTCCGGGAGGATGCGTGAAGGTGAAGCTGGAAGGCGTGGATTTCGTAGACGAAATTTGTTGCCACCAAATGGACTTCAGAGTGGATGACATAACCGGATTCGCGACTCCGATTTGGAAAGAATTATCCAACTATCCGCGGAAAGAATACGTGGATGTGTTCGATTTTAGCAATGATATATCAACGGAATTAAATACCGACATCGGTAAGTTGAAAGGGCTTGTAATGAGTCGCGGTACCGATGTGGCAGACTTCCGCAACCTGTATGGTTTAACGGAGAAGGAATTCCAGGACACCACCGGACTATCGCCGGTTATGACGGTACAGGCACAGGTGGACTCCATTGTAAGAGATGTGGTTAACAAGCTAAACGACTTGTTTTCACCGACCGTGGAAAAAGAAATTACCTACTATGACGCAAAGGAAGGCAAAAACGTTACCAGAACCTTAAAGGTATGGGACGAAGAAAATGGCACCGTAGGTAACACGTTGAAGGGGCCGGGGGAAGAGCTTTTTAGCAGACGCTTCCACAGTCGCTATCGTGAAGTAATCGATACCGATGGAAATCGTTGGTATGCGTTGAACGAAGAAGATTTAGGGCCGGTGGAATACGATGATGCAGGAAACCCGATTGGAAAAGATGATTCCACGTATTACAATTTGAAGAATATCATCGTAAATCCAATTTTAATAGATGATGAAGGAAAACTTCCGACCTTCGAAAAAAATGGAGAAGAATCTCATCGCTTGATGAATGAAATGAAACATGCCTGGAAAGACAGGGAGTTCCGTTTGACACCGGGATCTTTGCCAATCAGTATCGAAGATTATTACGATAACATGGTAGGTGCGCAGGCAACCAACGGAAATGTTTTTAATGGCGTGTCACGAAGCTTAAGTGATTCCGTGACTGCGATTGGTAACCAGCGCGAACAGGTAATTGGCGTATCCAGCGATGAGGAATTAAGCAATATGATTAAATACCAGAGTGCTTACAATGCGGCCAGCCGTTTTATCAATACGGTAGACTCCATGATTGAGCACATCATTACCCAGCTTGGTTCCTAATCAGGCGAGGATAGAAAGCAGGTGAGTATATGCCATCCACATTTTTTGGACTAGTAATTGCAGATTCCGGTTTGAGAACTTATCAGACCGCGGTAAATACATCCGGTAACAATATCTCCAACGAGCAGACCAAAGGCTATTCTCGTCAGGAGGCCACCATGGTAGCATCTGAGGCTATGCGGATTTATGCAAAATACGGAAGCGCCGGTACCGGTGTGGAAGTAACACAGATTATGCAGCAGCGAGATATCTATTACGATATGAAATACTGGATTAACCAGGCTAAGCTTGGAGAACAAGACACCAGAGCGGAGTATCTTCGTCAGATGGAAACTTATTTAAAGGATGAAGAGACCGTAGTAAACGGGGAGCGCAAGACGGTGGGCTTCACCAGTATTTTTGGAGATATGTTCAACGCATTGGATACTTTAAAAACCGATGCGTCCAGTTCTACAACCCGAAACGCATATATTTCACGGGCGAAGAGTCTTGCAGAATATTTTAACAGTGTTAGTATTCAGTTGTCTGAACTGCAGGCGGAAATTAACGGTGTTATTGCCACCAAGGTGGAACAGATTAACAGCATTGGGCAGAAAATTGCAAGCTTGACCAAACAGATTAACATCATCGAACAGCAGGGCGGATATGCCAATGAATTGCGTGATGAACGAAATCTTTTGGTAGATGAATTGTCAACGTTAGTTCCGGTAGAAGTAAAGGAAAGTCCGGTGAAAAACACCAATTATCCGGAAATGTATACCGGAGCGACCAACTATATTGTAAAAATTAATGGACAGAAACTGGTAGATACCTACGATTACGAGAAGTTGTTGTGTGTACCGAGAAAAATCGAAAGTAGCATCAACATCATGGATGAAGTAGGTCTTTATGATATTTACTGGGCACAGAATGCATCTTCTGACGAACCGAGCAGCATGAAGTTAGAATTAAACAGCAACACCATGACCGGTGAGTTGAAGGCATTGTACCAGTTGCGAGATGGAAACAATAGCAAGGGATTTAGTGGAACCATTACCAAGATTCCGGCAAGCGAAAATGAGTGGCCGAAGAAGATTACCATTAGCTCCCCATCCATCACCGATCCGCGAAAAATCAGTATGCCACCATATGGTTGTATTACCTTAGATAATGTGGATTATTTGTACAGTAGCTATACCATGAAGGAAGAGAACGGGCAGGTAACTTTTGAATTCGCCTTGAAAGAGGAGGCAGATGGAAGTCCGGTGCAGGCAGCCAAGTTAAATAAGATGTTAAACAAAACAGCGGAAATTGGTGCCAGCGTTGATTTCATGGGTATTCCGTACTATCAGGATCAGCTGAATGAATTCGTTCGAAGTTTTGCACAGGCTTACAATGACATTTCTACACAAGGTGTTGGTAAGGACGGCAAGCCGGCAAGCGAGTTTTTTGTAGCAAAGGATTTGGTAAACGGTGGCGAATACAGCTATTCGAACTATACCACAACGACGGCAGGAGCAGCCACCATCTACGCGGATAATTATTACTATACGTATCTGACAGCAAAGAATTTCAGTGTATCCCAGAAAGCTATCGACAATCCGGATAGCATAGCAGTACACCGCAAAGAGCCGTGGGTAAATGGTATTGATTCTTATGACGTGGTGGATCAGCTTTTGGATTTAAAACACAAGACCGGCATGTTCCGTGGTGGAAAAGCGGCAGATTTTCTGTCTTGTCTTTTATCCGATATTTCTGTTGATACACAAAAGGCAGAAATTTTTACAAAAAATTACGAGAATTTGAATCAGGCGATTCAGACACAGCGTATGAGCGTGTCAAGTGTTGATAAAGATGAAGAAGCATTGAATCTGGTGAAATTCCAGAAATCATATAACTTATCTTCTAAATTAGTACAGGTTTTACAGGAGATGTATGACCGACTGATTTTGGAAACAGGCGTGTAAGGAGGGAGTAACCTATGAGAATTACCAATAGCATGATTACAATGCATAACAAGAGAAATATTAATACAACAAAGGAATTGACGGATAAATATAACGAGCAGATGTCGACCCAGAAGAAGATTAGTAAACCGTCGGATGATCCGGTTGTGGCTATTCGTTCTCTTAGGTTGCGTGATTCCCTGAATGAAGTAAAACAGTATGTGGATAAAAATATTCCGGATGCTAGTTCCTGGCTGGAGAATACGGAGAGTGCGCTTAAAAATATTCAAGAGAATTTAAGTGATGCCTATAAAGCGTGTGAAAGTGCAGCAACCGGTCACTTGACTACAGAAGATAGAAATACGCTGATGCAGAACCTGCAGGCAATTTCTGATCATATTTACCAGCAGGGTAATACGGATTATGCAGGAAGAACTGTTTTTACGGGCTATAAAACGAATAAGACCCTTACATTTCAAGAAGATACCACAAATATGAAGTATGATATAGATGAGAGCTTTGGTGTGAAGGATATTAAGCAAAAAAGCGAATATACCAATACCATGAGCGTACCGACCAACTGGAACGACGGAACGGCAGGTCTTGACCAGGGCTATCCGTTGGAAAAAGAAATGGATCGTTATTATGTGGACCGCATTCGCTTGGCGTATGCAAAGGTTGGTACTGTGGCTCCGGATTTGAATATTACCATGTTCAAAGGTGAGCAAACCGTAATGGAAAGCTTTTCTGAGTATGCTATGGTAGATGCGGCAACTCTGCCACAGTCTCAGCAGGATAAGCAGTTGACGGCAATGCCAACACTGACCTCCATTGCAGATCAGATGGCGGCTGATGAAGCCAGTGGACGCACTGGTGTGCATACCGTAGAAATAAATGGTAATATACAGACAGAGCGTTACATTACGGCAGACAATACGTTGATGGAAGAAGTTACCGTGTGGGATGTGGATGCAACCGGGGCAAATACCACCAATGCATTAGAGAAAACAACCACCATGCGGAAAGCAGATGGTAGTTATACAAAGATTTTTAAAGATGTGGTAAATGGTACAACCAAGGCTACTGTGAAGGAACAGGATGCTACTACAGGACTTTGGAGTACGCGTTCTATTGACAGTGATGGTAAAGTGGGCCAGTTCCAGTTAGAAACCATTTCTTTACAGGAATGGGAAAAAAGTAAATTCACCGAGCAGGAAGATGATCCGGCGAATCCGGGAGAGAAAATTTACAAGGTTCCGAATCCGAACACTGTATACTACATTCCGGAAACCGGTGAGCTGATTCTTGGTGAGAATGTCAGTAAAACCTTCAAGCAGGATGCCTTGAACCGCGAGAACAACAAGCAGGATGCATTCAAGCTAGATGTGACCTACGAAAAGACCCAGTTTATGCGTGGCGAGGTTCGTCCGGAAATGTATTTTAACTGTGTGGATAAGACCAATCCGGATGTGAAGGAGCATATTTCCTACACTAGACAGCAGCAGGATATTTCCTACACTGTTGCGATGGAGCAGGAGCTTAAGGTAAATACCCAGGCCGGACAGGATGGAATCCTAAGTACCGACATTGGTAGAGACATAGAAGAATTAATTGATGCTATTCGTGCTGCACAGGATGCAATTGACAAAGTGGAGAAACTTACCAACTTAAAGAATAATCCGTTGCATGCATCGGAAGATCATCAGAAGATTTTAGACCAGTGGTTGGAAGCAGCAAACCGCGAGAAGACCTATTTGGAGGACAACTTAAAGAACCTGTTTTCCAATGGAATTACCGCATTCCAGAATTACGAGCAGGTTGTTAACCTGGCAAAGACGGACGTAGGATCCCGTGTGAGTCGTCTGGAATTGACCAAAACCAGAATGACCACCCAGAAGACTACGCTGAACACCTTAATCAAGGACAACGAGGATCGTGAGTTATCCGACATCCTGATTGATTACAAGGCAGCGTACAATTCCTACGAGTCTTCCTTGAAGGCAGCAGCAAAGATTAACGAACTATCATTATTAAATTACTTATAAAACGGACTAGAGAAAGGAGAGCGGCCGCCATGGCCGCAACAAAGGTATGTTAGTAGAATCAAGATTATTTGGGGAAATTGAAGTAGATGACAGCAAGATTGTATATTTTGAAAACGGAATCATTGGATTCCCGGATCTTAAGAATTTTGCAGTAATCTACGATGAAGAGAAAAAGGACAGCAAAATCTCCTGGTTGCAGAGCATGGACGAAGGCGCTTTTGCCTTGCCGGTTATGAATCCAACAGTGATTGAGCCGGGATACGATCCATTTGTAGAGGACGAACTGTTGAAACCATTGGGAGAATTGAATTCCGCTAACCTTTGTGTTCTGGTAACTGTAAAGGTACCAAGTGACTTAAAGAAAATGAGCGTTAACCTCAAAGCCCCGATTATCATCAATATCGAGAATCGCAAAGGCGCCCAGTTAATCGTTGAGGACGATTATCCGGTAGTCAAAGAGATTTACGATGTGTTGCAGGCAGCAAAAGAACAGGGACAGGAGGGGAAATAAATGTTAGCACTGACTAGAAAAAAAGGCGAAGCCTTAGTACTGAATAATAATATCGAGATAACCGTTCTTGAGGTAAAAGGCGATCAGGTAAAAATCGGAATCCAGGCACCGAAGGAGGTATCCATTTACCGAAAAGAAATTTATCTACAAATTCAGCAGGAAAATGAAGCGGCAATGAGTAATGAAGGTATTGAGAATCTGAAAAATCTGTTCTAATACTTTTTCACGAATTATTTACAAATACGGGTTAAGAACGAAAAAAAAACTCCGATATAATAGATATAGCAAAGGAGTGTGCCCCGCTATGGGGAGATTTTCGTTCACATGGAGGTGAGAATACGATGTCAATAGAATCGATTAAGTCCGTCGGCATGACCTATCAGGCCGCAACATCCAATACTGTAACAAAAAAGAATACGGAAACTGTGGATAAAACTGCGGAGGATAAGGCAGTTGCGCAGGAAGTTGAAGCGAAAAATGTGGATTTCAAGGTGCGTGAGACGGGCAACCGAAATTCGGAACAGGAACAGAATGCACAGGAAGAAAACCGCAAGGCTGCAGAAGCGATTAAGAAAGCGGTTAGTGAGATGAATAAACAGAGTGCGAATAAAACCGTACAGTTTGGTGTTCATGAAGCGACCAATCGAATGACCATTAAGATTCTGGATGCCGGCACCCGTAAAGTGATTAAGGAATTCCCTGCTGAGGAGTCTTTGGATCTCATCGCAAAGGCCTGGGAATTAGCCGGAATTATGATTGATGAGAAACGTTAGGAGGTAAGAATATGCCAATTCGTCTAACAGGAATTGCTTCCGGTATGGATACCGATGCTATGGTAAAAGAGTTAGTATCCGCCTATAGCATGAAGAAAACAAGTATTGAAAAGAAAAAAACCAAGATGGAGTGGACCAAGGAAGCTTGGAAAGATATGAACTCCAAAGTCTATGGTTTCTATACAGGTGCGTTAAGTGGAATGCGTATGGCAACCACGTTTACAAGCCAGAAGAAAGTAACGGTTTCCGATCCATCAAAGGTAAGTGTTACAGCCGGAACCGGCGCCACCAATGGTACACAGACCATTCAGGTAAAGCAGTTGGCAAGAGCTGCTTACTTGACCGGTGAGAAGGTTGGTGGTGGAACCAATACGAAGTATGATAAGTCTACCAAATTAAGTGATTTAGGTGTTGGTAATGCGGGTAACATTACGGTTACTATGGCAGACGGAACCACGAAAGTGGCAACCATTGATGGAAGTCAAAGTATTGATGAGTTTTGTAAAGATTTTTCTCAGGCAACGGGGTTAAAGGCTAAATTCGATGCGGTAAACCAGCGATTCGTTATCAATGCAGAGTCCGGATTAGAAAATGATTTTACCATTTCCGGTGACTTCTTAGATAAGGTTGGTTTGCAGGAAGAAGTAAAGGATGAGGATGGCAATCATGTATCCGGTGCTGTGAAACAGGCAGCAAGTAATGCTAAAATTCTGGTAAATGGCGCTGAGTATGAAAGCGAAAGCAATACCTTTAATGTAAATGGTATGACCATTAACGCTAGTGGTGTCACTGCAGAAGGTAACGAGATTGTTGTAAGCGTGGCAGCAGACGTAGATGGTATTTACAATAAAATTAAAGATTTCTTCAAGGATTATAACGAGTTGATAAACTTCATGACCAAGGGCTATAACGCAGAAAGTGCCAAAGATTATGAGCCGTTAACTGATGAAGAAAAGGATGAGATGTCCGATACGGAAGTCGAGAAGTGGGAGAAGAAGATTAAAGACTCTCTATTCCGTAGGGACCAGCAGTTAAGCTCCATTATGAGTGTGATGACCACCTCTATGAGCAAGGGTTATCAGATTAATGGAAAAACCTATCATCTGTCAAGCTTTGGTATTGAAACCATGGGCTTCTTAAATGCGGCAGATGGTGAACAGAACGCATATCATATCGCAGGAAATGCGGATGATAGTGCGTATGCAAGCAAAACAGATAAATTAAAGAAGATGATTGAAGAAGATCCGGAAACAGTACAGGAATTCTTCAAGAATCTTGCAAGCGATTTATACAGCACGTTGACTAAGAAGATGGGTAGTTCCTCTCTTAGCAGTGCATTGACAATTTACAATGATAAAGAGATGGATAACCAGTTGAAGAATATTGAGACATCCATCAAAGATTGGGAAAAGAAGATTACAACTTACGAAGATAAGTGGTATGACAAGTTTGCGCAGATGGAGAAAGCAATGACAGAACTAAATGCGCAGCAAACCCAGTTAAGCTCCCTTTTAGGAATGGGCGGAAATTAGTTGTTAACAGATAAAGGAGGCGAATCACATGGCAATCACGAAAAATCCATATCAGACATATAATAATAGCCGTATTATGACGGCGACCCCGGCGGAGTTGACTTTGATGCTCTATGATGGAGCTATCAAATTCGCCAATATTGCCAAGGCAGGCATGGAAGAGAAGAATTACGAGAAAGCCAATAATGGCGTACAGAAAGTACGTGATATTATTTCCGAGTTCCAGATTACCCTGGATCGGAAGTATCCGGTAGCAGAAGATTTTGATAAGGTGTATTCCTACATTAAGCAACGCTTATCAGAAGCAAATGTAAAGAAAGATCCGGAAATCATGGAGGAGATTCTGGGACATCTTCGTACCATGCGTGATACATGGAAGGAAGTCATGAAGTTAGCAACCATGGCGAAGGCTAACTAATATGGATGAAAGACATTATTTGGATGCCTTAATTAAAAGTCTACAGCAAAAACGGGAAGTGCTGATTAAAATTATCGAGAAAAACGTCCAGCAGACAACCCTGCTTAGCCAGGAAAGTGTGGATGTGGATGTTTGGGAACGATTGGTGGATGAGAAGGGAGTTCTCATTGAACAGTTAAACTTCTTAGATGCAGGCTTTGAAGAGGTATATGAGCGTGTACATGTGATTCTAAAGGAACGAACGGATTTGTTTCGGGAAGAAGTTGCGTGCATGCAAAAGTTGATTTCGGAGATTACCGACTTGAGTGTAACCATTCAGAGTGGGGAAATGCGAAATCGGGACTTGGCAGAACGGCAATTCAGCAAATATCGAAACAAAGCAAAGTCCTTAACACAGAACAATCGTGCGGCCAAGATGTATCGCAGTTCCATGCGTGGAACCAATGCGTTAGATCCCCAGTTTATGGATAAGAAACATTAACACGAATTGTTCACAAGAAAAAGTTACATAAGGGTTAAGATGGTTCAAAATCAACCCGATATAGTAATTGTAAGCGGTAATAAGACCGAAAGGTCCATTACATAAACCTATCAACAACCGAGAGATGAAAATGCGCTTCATCTCTTGGAACCATTAAACCATAGCGGCAAGGATGTCGCGAAAAAAATATTTAATTTCAAGGAGGAAATGATTATGGGTATGGTAGTACAGCACAATTTATCAGCAATGAACACCAACAGACAGTTGGGAATTACAACAGGTAACTTAGCAAAATCAACAGAGAAATTATCCAGTGGTTATAAGATTAACCGTGCAGGCGATGATGCAGCAGGATTAAAGATTTCTGAGAAAATGAGAAGTCAGATCCGTGGTATCGACAAAGCCAGCAACAACGCAGAAACCGGTATTTCTTTAATCCAGACCGCAGAGGGTGCTCTTAACGAGACTCACTCCATCTTACAGCGTATGAACGAGTTGGCAGTGCAGGGTGCGAACGATACCAATGAAGATATCGACCGTCAGGCTATCAATGAAGAACTTCAGGCATTGTCAGAAGAAATCGATAGAATTTCTTCCACAACCCAGTTCAATAAGAAGAACCTGTTAGACGGAACTTTAAAGGATAACAAACTTCAGATCGGTGCGAATGTAGGACAGAACATCCGTATTAACATTGATAATATGGAAGCAGGAAGCATTGGATTAGAGGTTAATACAGCAACTGTTTACGGTGGTTCTGTAGCTGGACAGGAAGTTAAGGGATATGAGACAGCTAGTAAGGCGTATGAGCAGTTGAAGAATATTGCTTACAACCAGCATACAGCATCTGTAACAACAAGCGATGGAAAGTATGTGTTTAATGGAAGCGAATTTGCAGAGTTACATTCTGTAAAAGACCGTATTGCATCTGAATTCGTTTGTACTGTGGAGAATATTTCTGCAAACAGAGATAGTATTCAGGTACGTGCAGGTGTAGATAACTTTACAGTTGCAAACCAGACCTTATCCAAGGTACAGGCAGCAATCAATAAGGTATCAAGCCAGAGATCTGCGCTTGGAGCACTTCAGAACAGATTGGAGCATACCATTGCTAACTTGAACACCACATCTGAGAACACCAGTGCAGCAGAGAGCAAGATGCGTGACGTTGATATGGCAACGGAAATGGTTAACTATAGCAAGAATAATATTCTTGCACAGGCAGGTCAGTCTATGCTTGCACAGGCTAACCAGTCAACGCAAGGAGTTCTTTCCTTACTTGGCTAAAAGTTGTTCATATTGTAATAGGGTGATTAAACCGGTGGGGAAACTCGCCGGTTTATTTTTTGTTTGCAAAAATGCATGTATTGCGAATAATGTAAGCGCAAAATATTAGTACATAGTGACAGTTATCATCGTAGCCAACATAATGATGTGTAGGAAATGCAAGCATTTTACTCTACGTCAGGAGGGCATATGATGAGAGTAACTCCAATACCCGCCGAAGAACAGTTTCGATTAATTATGGAATGTCGTGCGAGCGGACTTAGCGATTATGAATGGTGCCTGAAGCATGACGTTAAACCAGTTACCATTTATAACTGGGTAAAACGCCTTCGAAAGGAAGGCTATGGTCAAATCCCGGATAATCAAAGAGGCGGTGTCGCCCGCAAACAGGAAATAGTGAAGGTCGAAATGTCCCAACCATGTACGAAAGAAGTGACAGCTGATTGTAATCCCGTTCACAACAGCTATTCTATTCCTGTGAGACGATGGAATTTAACGTTATCCGGAGTAATACTTCATATACCGAATGGAGCGGATCCAGTGATGTTAAGACAAACACTGCACATCCTTAAGGAGCTTTCGTGTCAGGCGATATTTCAGTAGCCGACGAAATTTATATCGTTTGCGACTACACCGATATGAGACGATCCATCGATGGTCTGTGTGCCGTTGTTTAGGAACGGCTACACATGGCCCCAGTCGGTAGGCACTATATCTGTTTTGTGGTAAAAGATGTGGCCGTATCAAAGCTCTTCTATGGGAAGGGGATGTTTTTCTTCTCCTGTACAAGCGAATGGAAGCAAAAGGACGGTTCCGATGGCCACGAAATTCAGATGAGGTAAAAATGCTTACTTAGTAGCAATTCGATTGGCTCATGTATGGTCTTGAAATTGAGCAGCCCAAGGTCTTCAAAGTCCCATAAATACTGTTTTGTCTCGGTTTTGATGCCAAAAATGATATAATTATGGTATCAAAACCGAGACAAAACCAATGGAAAAATCAGCAAAAGATGTTCAACTCATCAAGTATAAAGATACCATTAGTCAACTGAATATGACCATCAAAAGTTAGAACGAAATCATTCAGTACCTGAACGCAACCATTGAGTCCAACCAGGAACAGATGCGTATCATGACGGAGAAAATCGACTATCCTACTCAGATGTTGTTCGGCACTTCCAGCGAGAAATCTAAAACACTGGAAGGACAATACAGTCTCTTCAATGAGGGCGAACAAGCAGTTGTATCTACTAACGCTCCCGAAAGTGTAGAAGCGATATCTGTAAAAGAACACTTTCGAAAACGCAAGGGTATACACGATGATACCTTTAAAGGTGTGCCTGTTCGCGACGAAATAATCCCGTTTTACGTAAATCTGAAATGATGTGCCGATTGTGGTCCGAAATGGAAGTGATTGGCAAGGAATATGTGCGCAAGGAATTCTGTTTTACTCCGGCGAAGGACTAACTTACTTCCTTTGTACCGACAGGAACAGGATTGGAAGCAATTAGGCGTTTCACTTAACCGAGCGACTTGTGGGGACTGGATTATAGCAATCCCGCAGCCAAGGGAATCCAATACATAAACCGATTTTTTGAGTACGAGCAGGTTTTAAGGGCAAAGAATTATACTCCTGAGCGACGGTTCAAATACCGTCTAGAAAAAGAGAAAGCCGATATTGGATATTTTTTGGGAATGGAGCTCAAGACAGTCTCCAAGAAAAAGAACCTGTTTTAAGAAGGCGGTGAACTATGCCAAAAATTACAAAAACGATTTTTTGACATACCTTGAGGATGGTCGATGCAGTTTTTCAATAACTTAAGCGAAAACTCCATTTGCCCATTCACTGTTGGAAGAAGAAACTGGTTATACAGCGATTTTCCCAAAGGAGCCGAAGCAAGTGCGATGGTCTACACCATAGTCGAGACGACAAAGGCATATAACCTGTATGCCTATAAATACCTGATGTTCTTATCAGTGCACATGCCACAACCCCTAGTAACAGGTGACAAGATGGCGGCATTGGTTCCTTGGAACGAGAACGCGCAGGAACGATGTGCAGGCTCTTTGCAGTCACTTCTGTTAGAGTGTTGCTAGGTGGAATACAGAAAATACTTTCAGTGTCATTAAATTTTTTTTGAACGTACTAATATTTTGTGTTTACCGAGTAATGTGCAGAAAAATAAAAAAAAGGCTAAAGTGTTGATGGACATGTCCGATATATATAACATAAGCGAGAGAAAACCGGTAAGAACATCTCAATGATGAAATAATTAAGAATAATGGAATAATAAGATAGTATCAAGGAGGACGAAATTATGGGTATGGTAATTCAGCACAACTTATCAGCAATGAACACAAATAGACAGTTAGGTAT
>SVEW01000042.1 GCA_015057205.1 Lachnospiraceae bacterium
CGATTTCCATTCTGTTGGGATCACCAAGAGCCTTGCATACCAATACTTCGTCTAATTTAGCCATAATCTCCTCCTTGCATTGATATTCGTCTATGTATTGATAGTAACATATACATAGATGTTTGTCAATCTATTATTTCAAAAAAGAGACAGGGTATGTAAAACTCTGTCTTATCCATCGTCCGTTATCCTGGAAGTTAATCTATTCATCTCTTAGGTCTTAGATTATTCCTATTAAGATTAGAATGTTTTAAAGGCTTCCGGCACACAAAAAGACCCGGTACAAATGTACCGAGTCTTCTGTAATCTGCAATAGCAGATGACTATCTCTTTGAGAACTGTGGAGCGCGTCTTGCGGCTTTGAGACCGTATTTCTTACGCTCTTTCATACGTGGGTCACGTGTTAAGTATCCAGCCTTCTTCAAGATTGGTCTGAACTCATCAGAATCTACTTTAAGAAGTGCTCTTGCGATACCATGACGGATAGCACCAGCCTGTCCAGTGTATCCACCACCCTTAACGTTTACTAAAACGTCATATTTATCTGCGTTGTCAGTTGCTACTAATGGCTGACGAACGATAACTTTCAATGTTTCTAATCCTAAGTACTCATCAATATCTCTCTTATTGATTGTGATCTTACCGGTTCCCGGTACTAAATATACTCTTGCTACAGAGCTCTTTCTTCTACCTGTTCCATAAAACTTTGTAGTTGCCACTGTTCTTACCTCCTAATTAAAATGTTAAACTCTCTGGTTTCTGAGCTGCGTGTTTGTGTTCCGGTCCAGCGTATACGAATAATTTCTTATACATCTGTCTTCCAAGAGGTCCCTTTGGAAGCATTCCCTTAACAGCGAACTCAAGTACTCTTTCAGGATGTTTTGCTAACATTTCTTTTAATGTAGTTTCTTTCATACCACCTACATAATCGGAGTGATGATAGTAAATCTTCTGATCTAACTTCTTACCGGTTACTTTAATCTTGTCAGCGTTTACGATAATTACGTAATCACCTGTATCAATGTGAGGAGTGAATACCGGTTTATTCTTTCCTCTTAAAATCTTCGCTACTTCAGATGCTAAGCGTCCTAATGTATATCCTGTAGCGTCTACTACATACCATTTTCTTTCAATCTTTGCCGGATTGGCCATAAATGTCTTCATTGGTTATCCTCCTTAATAATCTAAAGCAAGGAAAACTTCGCGATCTAAATGGAAATGTCCGAAACCATTTATCAACTCTCACAAATTCTTCCTAAAATCTATGTTGAAGTGTTCCCGGGGCTAATGGGCGCACCTCATCTACACTCAGACTAATATATTATATCTCATTGCTTCAATGCTGTCAACGTTTTTATAAAAAAACATTCCAGATGAATCCCTCATTTTCCTTTCTCGTTTTTCAGCATTTCTATATGCTTCGACAATAGCGCAATCTGTTTTGCCATGGATCCAAATATTTCTTCCGCATTTTTGGGGTTTATAGAAATAAAATTGTGGATATCAGTCCTTGGAATTTCCATTACTATGGTATCCTCATCCGCTACAACAGAATAGGTACTGGGATTACCGGAAAAACAGCTATACTCTCCGAAACACTTTCCCTGGCTGCCAACCCCAATAAGGTATTCATTTCCCTTTCCATAATCTGTAAAAATGGACACATTGCCTTGCATGATTATGTATAAATGTGGATTTTTCTCTCCCTGTTTCAGTATCACCTCACCGGCTCCGTATTTTATTTGCGGTTTTACCTGTTCCTTATAAGTCCCTTCGATAGAATGAATCAGATTAATCACAAAAGTATTATACGGTGTCGGGACATTATGTACACTGGCTCGTTCCACCACAAAGCCATTGATGGAGTCAATTTCCGTTTTACGACAGTTCATAACATCCTGGGACATGGATGAAAAACCGGTAGAAACACTCTCACAAGTTTTATGTACAGAGCTTAATATTTCCAAACAGGAAAAATGCTGTCCTTCGGCTTCTGCCACTTCAATCGCCTCACATATCAACTTCTCCACAAAACTCCACGCATAATCATTCTCTATTGCAAACCCAAATGGAGATTTTGTAATCGCCGTAAAGGTATTAATTGACAAATTGAAAAAAAGCTTGCTCCAAATGATCCTCTGGATATTATCGGATACAATGGTTTCCAGTCCTGCCTCTTCAAACACCTTTGCAACCTCTGCCAGATTCGTTCTTTTGTCGTTACTACCTATATAGGTTGGTCCACTTCCACTGTGTCGTACATTTCCATTATCCAGATTAACCGAATTATGTCTCGTCGTACCGATAATAACCCTCTCCATCGATACAAACTGTGCAAGTTTCCTGTCATTTCCACCACCGTTTTGCAACGTCATTACCATCGTATTTTCTCTTAGAATATTTCGGTTTGCTTCCATGGCACTTAGGGTATCCATGCTTTTTACTATCACCAAAACAAGGTCTATCTCTGCCTCACACTCCCCGGAAAGACATGCTTGTACATTCGGAAACTTTTCTTCTCCTCCATCAGCCTCGAAAACAGTTAGTCCATCTTTGTTAATAGAATCCACAACCTTCTGCCTTCTGCAAAGCATATAAACCTCATTGTTTCTGCTAAGATATGCCCCATACAAACATCCTATGGCCCCTGAACCAATAATTGCTATCTTCATACCTTACTCCTCCTTGCTGATCTGTTCCTTACGGCGTGCAATCCTTTAATATTATTCCGCAGGAATCTCCCAATCATCGTAATATTCTATTCCCAACATGGTTAGTCCGCAAGCCGGTGCCGTCGGCCCCGCCGCTTCCCGATTCTTCGCATACAGAATCTCCGTAATCTGTTCCGGTTCAATCTCTCCGCTACCTACCTTAATCAGCGTTCCGGCTATAATTCGTACCATATTATACAAAAATCCACTACCGGTAATTGTAATGGTAATAATATCCCCAGCCTTTTCCACATAGCAGGAATACACGGTTCGCACTGTGGATTTCACCTGGGCGTTCACTGCGCAAAAGGACTTAAAATCATGCTCACCCACAAAATATCCGGAGGCTCTTTGCATTCTTTCTACATCAAGATTCTGATAATAGAAAAACGTATCCTTTCTCCGTAACGGTTGCGGAAATTTTGTATTTAAAATTTTATATTGATAGGTCTTCTCACTATCGCTGTACCGCGGATGGAATTCCGGATCCACCTCGCAGGAATCCTGTACCCGGATATCCTCCGGCAGCCGTTGATTTAATGCATAGGAAAACTTCTCAGCCGGCATACGGGCATCCGTGTCAAACACTGCCACATTCCCAAGTGAATGTACCCCCGCATCTGTCCTGCTTGCACCAATCACTTCCGTTGGCGTTTTCAATAAATCCGTCAATGCCTTGTTCAATTCCTCTTCAATTGTAATTCCATTCGGCTGCTTCTGCCAACCACAATAATTGCTGCCATCATAAGCAACCACCAGTTTTACTCGTTTCATACAATTATCCTTATCGCTATCAATCCCGCCAAATATAGAAACAAAACTAGAAATGCGCATACATCCGTCCGATTATAATTCAGCGGTTTCATCTTCGTTCTTCCTGCTCCACCGCGGTAGCATCGAGCCTCCATGGCCATAGCCAGTTCCGAAGCCCTTCTCCAGGCCGACACAAACAGCGGTACCAGAAGCGGAATCATATTTTTTGCTTTTTTGAAAAAATTACCAGTCTCAAAATCAGCTCCACGCGCCATCTGCGCCTTCATAATCTTATCCGTCTCCTCCAATAGAATCGGAACAAATCGAAGGGCAATAGACATCATCATGGCGATTTCATGCACCGGTACCTTAAAATGGTTAAGCCAGGCTAAATTTGTCTCCATTCCGTCCGTCAATCGGGTTGGTGTGGTTGTCAATGTCATCAACGATGTACCTATCACCAGATAAATCAGACGCACAACCATATACCCACTGTTGATAAGTCCTTGTCTCGTAATTTTCAAAAATGCATACTGCCATAACGGTTCTCCCGGAGTCCAGAATAAATTCAGAATTCCTGTAAAAACCAAAATCACAATAATGGGTCGTATACCTTTTATCATGTAGCGAAACGGTACTCCTGACAGTATAATACCCGTCAACAAAAAAGCCGTTACCACCGAAAATCCTATTACACTATCAAACAAAAAAACGGATATAATAAACACCAGAGCTCCACGCAGCTTCACACGCGGATCCAACCTGTGAAGCAGGGATTTTCCCGGGTAATATTGTCCTAATGTCATATCTCTTAACATGGTTTCATCCTGTTCTGCCACGAAAGGGCGCGTAAAATCGATGTCTTTGCTTCTTCTATCGTAGTTACATCTTCCTCAACCGCAAATCCTTTTTGCTTCAAATCGCGCATCAGATAGCTTACCTGCGGTGCCCGCAATCCCAGACTCTCCAGTTCCTCGCAATGTACGAACACCTCTTTCGGCGTTCCATCAAAACGAATTGCCCCTTCTTCCAACACCACCAAACGATGCACATAATTCGCCACATCTTCCATACTATGAGAAACCAACACAATGGTCATTCCCTTTGTCTCATTCAATCGATGCAACTCATCCAACAGTTCATCCCGACCTCTTGGATCCAATCCTGCCGTCGGCTCATCCAAAATCAATATTTGCGGTCGCATAGCCAAAACTCCTGCAATGGCTACACGTCTTTTCTGTCCTCCGGACAATTCAAACGGCGACTGATAAAATACCTCTTTGGGTATTTTAACATGTTCCAATGCCTCAAATGCACGCAACCCTGCCTCTTTTTCCGATAAACCAAGGTTCTTTGGCCCAAAACAAACATCCTCAAATACCGTTGTTTCAAACAACTGATATTCCGGATACTGGAACACCAACCCAACCTTACTACGTAACTCTCGCAAGGAAAAATCACCATCGTAAATATCCCGACCCTGAAAGTAAATTTCACCGGCGGTTGGTTTAATCAAGCCATTCATCTGTTGGATCAATGTAGACTTTCCAGACCCGGTATGTCCGATAATTCCAATAAACTCACCATCTTCTATGGTTAAATTGATATCCTTTAATGCCACCCTTTCCATCGGCGTATTCGGTTCATAAACATAACTTACATGATTTAAGATAAGTGACATAACGCCTCCGTTAACTCTTCTCTCGTTAAAATACCATCCGGAATTCGTACCCCGGCTTGTTTCAATTCATGTGCCAGCATTGTAATCTGCGGAACATCCAACTGATACCGCTGTAAAGCCTCCACTTGCGAAAAAATATCCCTCGGTGTTCCTTTCATCACAATCTTACCTTTATCCATCACAAAAACTTTATCCGCATTTACTACCTCTTCCATATAGTGGGTAATCAAAATGACCGTAACCCCTTTGGTTCGATTCAGCTCAAAAATTGTTCGGATAACATCTGCCCTTCCTGCAGGGTCAAGCATGGCCGTCGGCTCATCTAACACAATACAATCCGGTTGCATTGCCAAAACGCCGGCTATCGCCACTCGTTGTTTCTGCCCACCGGACAATCTATTTGGAGAGTATGCACGAAAACGTTCCATATGTACTGCTGCGAGGCTGTCTGCCACACGCTTCCATATTTCTTCAGTAGGCACCCCCAGATTCTCCGGACCAAATGCCACATCTTCTTCTACCATTCCCGCAATAATCTGGTTATCCGGATTCTGAAAAACCATGCCTGCACTCTTTCGAATATCCCACACGTTCCTCTCATCCGCAGTGTCCATTCCATTTACCAAAAGCGTACCTCCGGAAGGATTCAAAATCGCATTCATATGTTTCGCCAATGTAGATTTTCCGGAACCATTATGGCCTAAAATAGCTATAAAATCTCCGGCTTCAATATCCAAATCCACCCCGTCCAAGGCTTTCTCAATATGGTCCACATTTCCATCGTCATCCCGATGAATATACTCATGTACAAGCTTCATAGCTTTAATGAAACTCATGGCCTCTCTCCTACTCAATGTAATCGTCGTACTTTGTAAGCTGTCCCTCTAATTTCATATGGTCAAAATGGTTCTGTCTCAATGCCTCATACAGAACAATCGCTACCGAGTTGGACAAATTTAAAGAACGCGTCTCGCCAATCATCGGTATACGAATACAATCATCTTTGTGATGCGCTAAGATTCGTTCCGGAATTCCTGCGCTTTCCTTTCCAAACATAATATAGCAATCCGGCTCGAACTGTGCATCGCTGTACACATTCTTACCCTTTGTAGTTGCCATATAAATCTTCGCATTCGGATTCTTCTCAAGAAAATCCTCGTAACTGATGTACGTAGTAACATCAAGCTGTGGCCAGTAATCCAACCCTGCACGCTTAACGCTCTTTTCGTCAATTTTAAATCCCAGTGGCTCAATCAGATGTAACCGTGTCCCTGTTGCCACACAAGTTCTGCCGATTGCTCCCGTATTAAACGGTATTTCCGGCTCATATAATACAATATTCAACTTCGCCATATCTTTATCCTATAACACCTTATACAATTCATCTGTTTTCGGTGGTTCCAAAAATCTCCGTTCCTCATTATTCAAAAGCACACGATCATTTCCATCCGTAGCCTTTCCAATAATCGTTGCCGCAATGCCATGTTTTGCAAGCTCTAACACCAAACCATTTCCATCTTTCGCTGCCATCAGCATGCTTCCGGAAGAAATCAATCCATATGGATTAATGCCAAAAAACTCACTAATTTCAATTGTCTCCTGTTTCATGGGAATCTTAAGTAACTCAATCTCAAGACCGACTTTGGAAGCTTCTGCAATTTCCCAAAGAGCACCAAAAATGCCTCCCTCTGTCACATCATGCATTGCTGCTACACCAAACTCTGCTGCAACAAGCCCTTCCTGCACAACCGAAAGGAACCTATCAAAATCCTTTGCCCCATCCACAAACGCCGGCGAAAAGCGATTCAAAAGTTCTTCTTCTTTCTCTTTTGCAAGAATACTGGTTCCCTCAAGACCTACCCATTTTGTCACAAGAATGTCCATTCCCGGCTTAACTCCCGCCGTAGATATTAGTTTTCCTTCCCTTACCTTGCCCACTCCGGTAACGCTAACTACCGGCTGGTTAACCACGCGGGTAACTTCCGTATGCCCGCCAAGAATCTGCATATTCAACTCCTCACAGTGCTGTTGCATCTGCTTCATCATTTCTTTCAGAACAGATTCTTCACACCCATCCGGCAAAAGCACCGTAAGCATCACTCCTATTGGCTCTGCTCCGCTGCTTGCTAAATCATTGGCCGTTATCTGAATGGCAAGGTTACCGATATCCTTTGCTGTTCCGGTAATGGGGTCGGTTGACATCACCATAATCTCTCCCTCCGAAAGCTTTACAGCAGTACAATCCTCGCCCACCGAAGCCCCCAAAACAACCTCCGGTCGTTTTGTCTTAATCGTTTTTAATACGGAGCGCTTCAACACGCTCTCCGGCACCTTGCCAACCTGCATGTTCCTAGTCCTCTTCTTTCTTCAGGACTTTCTTTCTGTCGTCCTTCTTCTCGTCCTCTTTTTTATCGTCTTTTTTATCGTCTTTCTTATCGTCTTTCTTATCGTCTTTCTTATCGTCGTCCTTCTTCTCGTCCTCTTTTTCCTTCTTGGCAATCGCTTCATCATTCCACTTACTTGCCGCTGCACGGATAGCACTTAGATCACCAGTCCGAATGGCATCCTTAATAGCTTTTACCGCATCCTCAGAATTAGACTTCGTTCCCACCGCATAAACCGGTGCCGAAGCAGAATAGGTACTTCGATTAAATACTTCTTTGCTTTCAACTTTTCCATTCTTCTTAATTATTTTATAAAGAACCGCCTTGTATCCTGTATGTGCCTCCTGAACCTGACTCACCGTACCAATCGGATCACCGGTAGAAGTAAACTTCGGCTCCGGCTCCTCGGTAGATACAATCTCGCTTTCAAAACTCACTTCGCGATCCGGATCCCTTGTCTCGCATCCATATACTGTAAAATATATATTACGGTTTGCAGTATATCCTTCAATATAAATTGGAGTATCCAAGGTATTCTTAAACTGAAAATCCTTATAATCCCCGGCAATAGCCGCATCCTGCGAAGGCTGTACATAATGAACCACCATGGAGTGTGGAAATCTCTTTACAACCTCTAATTCCGCACGGATAACCGCATTATAGAGTGTACTGGACACCTGACAAACACCGCCACCTACACTCTCTACAACCGTTCCATTCTCGTAGGCTCCCGCTAAAGCATAGCCATTGCCAATAGTGATTGGCGAAATGGTATCATGAACCGAAAATGTTTCTCCCGGATACAGAATCGTTCCATTAATCAAAGACGTCGCATTCTCTACGTTCTGGCATCGACCAGCTGCCGATGTCCCATAGTTCGTAGTATAGGTTCCAAGAACGTCCTTAACCTTGGCAAGTTGCTCTTTATCTCCCTTTGGCAAATCCTCTTCACTTGGTAATTCCACGCTGCCAAGCTCTTCTTTAACGCCTTCTGCAAAATATTCTTTCAATGTTTCAATTGCTTCTTTGTTCTTAACCTTCTGCCCTGCAGTTCCCTCTACAAATACGAACTGTCCGTTCTCGCGCTTCAAACCATTGTTAATTGTCTTCTGGTTCAATTCCTTCTGATGCTCATCCAAAAACTTCGTTGCAAGCACCTCATCTACAGAAAAGCTAACACTTACCACAACATTTTCATGTTTTAAATCCTGTTGCTCTTTATAGCGACGAATTAAATTTCCAAGATGGCCCACACCATATGCCTGTTTCGCCAGTTCGTCGCTAGAATAAGATAACCCCAATTCTTCTGCTGTTGCTTCCACGGTACGAGTACCAACCGTCAGTTTCACCGGTTGTGCAATCATCGCTTCTGCATACTGCGAAATAGCCTCTGATGCCTGCTCTTCATTCATGCCGCCAACAGACAGTGTTCCAACAAATACACCATCAAGAATCTTATCTCCGGATGCATGGGCAAAGTGCTCACTCAGCCCTACAATACCGGCTGCTACCAATAGGCAGCTAGCTCCCAAAATAGCCGCCTTTTTCTTCCAATTTCTTTTCATTCTTCTTCCCTGCTTCCATATCGTTACTACATTTTTCTTTGTTACAATCGGTTGACTCTGTCCTACAAACACGCTATAGTAAAAATAGATTATACAATAGCGGATAAAACAAGCGGCAAAATCATTGCCAGGATCAGAATGATTGCGACTGCACCAGCAAGTCTCTGACGTGTTTTCTGTTTCATCGTTTTACCTCCTATTAATTCACAAGAGAAAGGACTACTTACCATGCCATTACTATGTCTGTCATTTTTCATCCTCATTGTCAGTACTATTAATTTCTTCGGCGGCAATACCCGTAATCGGGATCGCGCCAAGCGCGACGCTTTTTGGGCAAAAGAATCCGAAGCCAATGCCACGGAATGTAAAGATTTATCCTCTTTACCCTATATTACCCTTGACGATGCGCTATTTACTATTACGGTATCCGAACCGGAACTCGTCTCTCTAAAGGACCAACTTCTTTCCTTGAAAGACAAAAAAATAGTAAATTTCACCGGTTATACCAATACCGATTTAAAACTCACCTATGGAGCTGCAAACATCGGCGCCCTTACGCAATTCGATCAAAACTTTACCGATTTGTGTGCATACGTTCGCGATTTTGGCAAAGCGCTCCTAGATGCCGGTCAAGTTGAAGATGCTCAAACCGTATTGGAATACGGCATTCGCATCGGCTCTGACATTACGGAAAATTATGTGATATTGGCTTATCTATACTTGGAAAAACATCAGACTTATCGCATTGATTCTTTAATCGAATCTGCCAGCCAATTAAATTCACTCTCCAAAGATACTATTATACTAAAACTAACAAAAATAGTCCACCCTTAAGCGTGTTTTGCATAAAAAATACACACATCCTGCAAAAAACAATGGGCGCAATCCGGCTTACGCGCCGTGCAATAACTTCTGCCAAGGGAAATCACATGGATATTATACAAAATCCAATGCTCCTTTGGCAAAAGCTTCATCAAATCCTGCTCAATTTTCTCAGGTTCCTGATTCTTCGTAAATTCCCACCGATTAGAAATTCTCTTCACATGGGTATCCACCACAATACTCGGATCCTGGTAAATATTCCCGCGAATTACATTGGCCGTCTTGCGCCCGACACCGGCTAGGGATAATAAATCCTGCAGTTCCCTTGGCACAATTCCACCATACACTTCCACCAACCGTTTCGCACAGGCAATAATGTTCACCGCCTTATTATGATAAAAACCGGTAGAATGAATATCCTGTTCCAATTCTTTCAAATCCGCATTTGCAAATTTCTCCAAAGAATCGTATTTTACAAACAAATCCTTCGTCACAATATTCACCCTTGCATCCGTACACTGTGCGCTTAAAATAACAGCAATCAAAAGCTGCCACGGGGTTTCATGATTCAAATAACAAATTAATTCCGTTCCGTATTCTTCATCCATTCGACGAAGAATTTCCATCATTCGCTCCTGCTTCGTCATCGCTAATCCTCTTCACTCTCACGTTACCGGTTACAGGATCTTTTTCTTCGTAGAAAAATCCAACCCGTACATGTTCCTTCTCCGGCATTCGGGCAAATTCATAAAAGCTTCCCCCGGTAAAATCATAGCTAAAGCCTTCGATATGCCGTTTGCTTCCAAATTGTTTCTTCCAATCCCGCAAAAGGTCATCTGTCTTCTTTGCAAATCCCGGTCTACTCTTCAAATTCTCCCGCAAATACAAATCATACACTGCCGCTTCTTCATAAAGTGTCCTATCTTCACCTTCGGATTCCAAGAAATCAAGCAACAGCTCATACTTTTTCATACGGGATTGCGAAATGGTCATTTGACCTTTTTGCAGATAGTAATCCGCCAATCTTCGGAAAAAAGCGAAGGGCTTCTCTTCCCCCCATTCTTTCTTTTGCCTGCAAAAATACAGCCCCAGCATGGTTGAAAACTGGCCGCTATTATAATAGGTCTCCACCATCTGTTCCACCTGTTTCAGCGAAATAATTTCATCGTAAGTAATCCATTTCGTTCGCATCACCTCATAGGGCGGACGTTCATGATACAATATACCATATTCCCGTACATGTTCAAACATATACGAACCCTTTAACACTTTCAAAAATCCCAACTGCAGCTGATGCGGTCGCATGGCATACAGATCATCAAAGGATTTCTGAAATCGCTCATAAGTTTCGTAAGGCAGTCCTGCAATCAAATCAAGGTGCAGGTTGATATTCCCTCTTTCCTTTAGCGCTGCCGTAATAGTTCGCACCTTATCAATATCCATAACACGATGAATTTCCGTAATGGTCTTCTCATTGGTAGATTGCACGCCAATTTCCAACTGAACCAATCCCGGCCGTAAACTCTTTAGGCAATCCAACTCTGACTGCTTCAAGATATCCGCTGCAACCTCAAAGTGAAAATTCGTCACTCCATTATCGTGTTCCTTAATATATTCCCAAATAGCCAATGCATGTTCCACTTTTGCATTATAGGTACGATCTACAAACTTCACCTGTGGCACCTTGGCCTCCAAAAAGCGATCCAACTCTGCATATACCTTTGGCAGCGACTTAAATCGCAAATTCCGATCTACCGACGATAAACAATAGCTACAGGAAAACGGGCAGCCACGAGAAGATTCGTAATATAGAATCTTGTGTTCCATTTTTGCAAAGTCGTCATATGGAAACGGCAAATCATCCAGATTCAGACAGGCCCGCGGCTTCGTAGCAATAATCTTTTCCCCCTCGCGATACAAGATTCCCTCCACTTCGGAAAAATCCTTTCCTGCACGATAGCTTCTACATAGGCGGAAGAACGTTTCTTCTCCTTCCCCCAATAAAATACCTCGTATTTCCGGATGGTTCTTAAGATGAGCTTCCGACTCATAACTTACTTCCGGCCCACCTAGCCAGATATCAACATTCGGAAGCAACCGCCGCAACTCATAGGTCAGCTCATTAATATATAAATAATTCCACAAATAACAGGAAAACGCCACTACATCCGGGCGTTTCTGGTACAAATCCTGTAAAATGTCGTCCGCATCGTGGTTGATGGTATATTCGCATACCACAACCTCTTCTCCCTTCGCCCTTGCATAAGACGAAAGTGCATAGACAGCTAAATTCGAATGAATATACTTCGTATTAATCGCAACTAATACTATTTTCATACTCTTTTCCATTTCCTATTTCAAAATCATATTCCGCATAAATCCCGCTAACCGCTTATAAACCAAAAACGTGGTTAGCGATAATACGGTATATTTCAACAAGTTAAACGGTAATACCGCCCACACCATCATTGTAAACAAACTATCTATCTTCGGATTTACCTTTGTTCCCATGTCCACCAAAGTGGCCATCGGCATACGGGCAGCCCATGCATATACAGGAAACATAATAAAATAGTTAATCAAAACCGCCATAATACTTACAATTACGGTGCCCACAGCCATTGAAATAGCTGCTCCTTTCTTGGAACGAATCTTATGATAAATCAAAACAGACGGCAGCATATACAACGCTGATACACAAAAATTCATCAATTCGCCTACACCCGCGGTCTGTGTTCCCTCATATATCAACTTTAACAATAGCTTAATAACAATCGTTACAAGGCCGTCTACCGGTCCCAGCACAAATCCCGCAATAATAATTGGCAATTCCGAAAAATCAAATGTAATAAACGGTGGCACAAACGGTACTGCGACCGAAAAAAACATCAAAATTGCGCTAATAGCGCCTAACATGGCAACAAGCACCATTCTCCTTACCTTGCTGCTCCCCTCTACTCTCTTTTTCATGGTTTCCCTACTCCTTTACACAAAACAGCCTCGAAATGGTATGCATTTCAAGGCCGTTCTTTTAAGAATTATTGATAAACGAGGAATGATATTTCCTGTGATTTCGGCATCATCCTTATACTATTATTAGTATAATACACGACATTCCCATTTGCAAGAAGAAGTTCCCTATTCTAAAAACTTTTTACCAGTTCAATAAAGTCTTCCTTTGCCAAAGGTTTTGAATAATAAAATCCCTGGTGAAGCGTACATCCAAGCACCTGCAACTTCGCTGCCATCTCCGTTGTTTCCACACCCTCTGCAATAATTTCAAACCCCATTTCCGCCAACATGGAAATAGTATGTTTCAAAGCCTGCATCGCCAGATTATTCGTCATCGCCGACCACAACATACTTTTATCAATTTTGATGTCTGTAAACGGATTCTCGATAATCGTAACGGTATTGGAGAATCCATTCCCATAATCATCCATTGCAAAGTTCACACCTTTTTGCAAAAGCACCTCCATGTTCCGTTTCAAAGTTGTCTTTGAAATAACAGCTGCGGTCTCTGTAACCTCAAAATTCACCGCTTTATACGGAACCTGATAGGCATCCATAATATCAATCAACCGCTCTGCCAAATTCTCCTGCATACACTGGATACCAGACAAATTTACGTCAATCCGCTCAATCCCCTTTTCCCAGATTCTCTCTTTTTTCAGCATTTCGCAAACCTCACCGAATACATAGGCTCCAATTTCTGTAATTAATCCTTTCTTTTCCGCCAAAGGTATAAATTCATCCGGTGAAATATTTCCAAGTTCTTCATCGTAAAGATGTACCAATGCCTCTGCGCGCACGTAACGCCCTTCTTTTGTACTATAGATAGGCTGATAGAGTACCTGAAAGCCACGGTTTTCTAATGCCCGCTTCAACGCCTGTAAAACATACGTTTCCCGCCGGCCTTCCATCAGTTCCACATCGTCAGCCCGACCGACCGTTTGCGAAAAATTTCCCACAACTTTTTGCAACGCAAATCGCATCATATCAATGGCATCTTCCGCTTTTGGAACCTCCTCCGGTTTTGAAAGCATGCACATGTGAGCCCGCAGATTAACCTGCATGTCCCGATACACAAAGGGTTTTCGGAAGCGATCGGCAATCTTACTATGTATCAATTCCCATTCCTCCGGTGTTTTCTTTGCAATAATGCAAATAACCTCATCCTCTATTCTGCACAGGCGTTTCGAGCCGCTTACCTTTGACAAAACCTCTATCACTTCTTTAAAAAGTTCCTGTTGTACGTCCAGTCCAATCATGGAGCTAATCCCATTCACCCCTTCAATCTGTACTGCCAGAACCTGAAACCGCCTTCCTGCATAAATGCTATAGCGATATATCTCATCGAATCCCTTTACGTTATACAAATCCATATCCGTTTCTTTGTATCCGGTTGGATTTTCCAATGAAAAATAAATTACCAGACAAGAAATTGCTGCACCATACTGCACAATCATCAACGTTGGATTCATTGCCTGAATCACTACAACCCCCATCATCATAACGGTATAGCAGATAATAAATGCCACACGTCCCCTGGCAACCATTTTTCGACATACCAGTGTCCTAAAAAGCGCCAACAGTATGTAGCTAAAGGAAACCAAATATAGCGCAATTGCATATTCTCCATGCTGATAAACACCGTTTTCGTAGTAATAAATAGACTTCGTATACGGTGATGTGATAATCAGCAATGCAATTACAAAATATGGCACTCCGATTCCCAAAAACTGCCACGACGTAATGGCACTATCCATTTTGGTGGTAATGATATAAATATACATAAAATATGCAAAGGTAATACCGTTTGTTGACAATAGATATGCTTCATCACAGATATAATTAATCACAACCGGAAACTGCCCATAACGCGTGCCCAAATAAGTCGACAGTATATCAAAGACCGCAGCTAATAACGTTGCCGTCAGTAAATGGGCAAACATGACGGTTTCTTTATTTTTGATATTTTGGGTGATGAAAAAATAAGTCGCCAATACCAAAATCAGTATAACGGCACTCACATCAAAATACACATTATATACCATCGGTTACACGCCTCCTATTGTCTTTCATTTTAGCAAACAATTATGTAATCGGAGTGATAGTTTTTCAACGGTTCTGTTACCTTTTAAGGCCTGTTTTTCCTTATTTTTCGCACAAAAAAAGACAGGGACAAATCCCTGCCTTGAGCGAAGGGGGTGAGAATCGAACTCACCCGGGAAGCTTCAAACTCCCCACAACGGTTTTGAAGACCGCGAGGCACACCAGCACCTATCCGCCTCCGTGTTTCCCGACCTGTTAATGCTACCATCATCGTCGGAAAAAGTCAATCCTTCTTTTTTATTACGACACTTTGTACCAATGCATAATACAGCATAACGTATGCATCAGCCAATACTACACCTGCCACAATATCTGTAAACCAATGTACACCACTAAGCAATCGTCCAACAACCATAACTACCATAACCAGCAAGCTCAACGTCACCAGAAGATTACGAATCGTCTGTTGGTGCACACGATAGCTCACCTGATACGCTGCGGTTCCCATTACCGCTACCACCAACATGGAATGCGACGACGGAAAGGACGCTTCCAATCCTTCGTCAAGAATCATCGGGCGGTAATTCACTATAAGTTTTTCAAATAGCGCATACGTGCCAATCACTAACACATAAAAACCGCCTAACAGATAAATATCACCATCCACTTTAAAAAAGCTGCGTCTGGTAATCAATTGTTTTAACCCAACCGCTGCAAAAAATGCCGCTACCAAAAGAGAGAGATACCCTAAGTATTCCGTCAGCTTATGCCAAAATGCACTGTATCCAACGGCATCCTTAACCATTTCATTAATTGATGCCAATCCAACCATACTTCCTTTCGGACCAATTGGACGCACATCTATCGAAATAACTGCAAGAAGCAATGCTAAAAACAAAATAAACAGCACAAACGCTGCCAAATAATTCTTTCTACGCTGCATATCTTTTTCTTTTCCTCCTTTAATTAACGCTGATGTTCTTTTCCCAATAGTTTTAAACATTCTAATGCTTTCCGGTTTACGTTGTCAACATCCTCCGGAGAAATTGCGCACAGTTTATCCATATCAAACAATTGCGCCTCATACGTTCCATGCATCATTTCCCTATGCCGGAAACTCTCCGAAGCCGCAGTCAGCTTTGACGGTCGTGCAAACAACGTTCCATCCTTCTTCTGCGTAGCCGGATGACGATACGGCACCGGTTCGTCAAATAGCTCTTTAAACCCCTTGTCATCCAGGCGGGACACCCCATTCAAAAAATGAAGCCGCGTTGTATGCAAATAGGTAGTTATTGCCCCCAGCAAATCCGCCTCAAAATAAGGTCGTTCCACTTGTGCTTTTATCTCATGCACCAACCCGCTATCCGGCTTATCCAAGCCGAATAGTTGAAAATATGGCATCAACGTATCCATAATATTTTGTTTATGCTTAATCACATAGGCATATGCACCACCACCCCATTTGTCCGGCTTGGTATACTTCGCACTTTCCATGTCAAAAATCATCTCCATGAAATCATACTTGCACCGCTGCTCCATATCTAACAGCCCCTCCTCGTGATGGGTTGCAAACAAACGATGCAAGTAATCTGCCGTAAGTTGCGGATAGCTCAAGCTCGTCAGTATTTTGTCCATATCATGGCATTTTCCCCGTAACTGCATGACCTTAAAATCGGCTTCCGAAAACACTTCTCCATTGCCGTCTCTTTTTCCAATGGCCTCCTTACAATAATAGATAATCAATGCCTCCACCGCATAGCGATGTTTCAGGGTATAGCCCACTCCCGGCACATCGTCCGGCAATGGTGTACCTTTGTAATCCATATCGTCCCCTTCCTAAGCTTTACGCAAAACATCCAGCTGTTCGTTAATCTGATTCATAACCTCTGCAAAATGACGCACCATCTCAACGTTTTCTTCGCTACTATCGGAAACCTCCTGCGTACTTGCAGAAATCTGTTGGCTGCTTGCTGACAGCGTGCTTACCGAATCCACAATCAACCGATTGGCATCCACAAGCTGCTTCATCAAATCCGACATTTCTGTTGTTCCATCAAGCAACATGGTAACATTTTCCTTAATATCCCCGAAGCGCTCTGAAGCGTTATCTGCAAGTTCTCTCTGCGAATTGGAAAGATCCACACTTTCATCTACCTTACTTACAACATCTGATGCATCTTCTGCCAATCGATCAAGAATCGCAGTAATCTGCTCAGTCGCTGATTTCGTCTGTTCCGCAAGTTC
>SVEW01000043.1 GCA_015057205.1 Lachnospiraceae bacterium
TTGAGAGCAATTGGGTGTCTCCCTGATAGACCGCGATTTTACAGTTCTTCTTTACGCCCGTTACACGGAAGCGCACCGTTACAGGCTCCTTCATTTCCTCTACTGCAAGGTACGCAGGTACCGTATACCGCACACCCTCGCCCGCCAAAAGCGAAATCGGTTCGTCACAGACTTTCGTTTGTTCCTGCACGTACACGGCAGCACTTTTTCCGGCCAGGGTAGCTTCCTGCGATACGAAGTCGACCAAATCATGAACATGAAGCACATTGCCGCACGCAAACACGCCGTCGATACTGGTGGCGAGGCTCTGATCCACAATCGGTCCACCAGTTACAGGGTTGAGCCTAATTCCAGCTTTTTTGCTAAGTTCATTCTCCGGCAACAATCCCACTGACAAAAGAAGCGTATCACATGTATACTGTTCTTCTGTTCCCGGAATCGGCTTGCCCTTCTCATCTACCTTGGCAAGCGTGATGCCTTCTACCCGCTCTTTCCCCTGAATGTCCACAACGGTATGTGACAATTTCAACGGGATGTCATAATCATCAAGGCACTGCACAATGTTTCGCTTCAATCCTCCGGAATATGGCATCAGTTCAGCCACCACTTTTACCTTGGCTCCCTCTAACGTCATACGACGCGCCATAATCAGGCCAATGTCACCGGAACCTAAGATTACCACCTCTCTACCTGGCATCAACCCTTCCATGTTAACTAATCTCTGTGCCGTTCCCGCAGAATAAATTCCCGCCGGTCGGTATCCCGGAATATTCAGCGCTCCGCGACTTCGCTCGCGACAGCCCATAGCCAACACCACTGCACTTGCTTCAATCTGAAAAAGTCCGTCCTCCCGATTCATGGCAGTAATTACTCGATCTTCCGATAAGTCTAGCACCATGGTGTGTAATTTATAAGAAATCTTTCGTTCTTCTACCTGTTTGATAAAGCGGCCGGCATACTCCGGTCCTGTTAATTCTTCTTTGAAGGTATGCAGGCCAAATCCGTTATGAATACACTGGTTCAAAATGCCTCCCAGCCGCTCATCTCTCTCCAATATCAAAATGTCGCGAAGACCGGCATCGTATGCCGCTACTGCGGCAGCAAGTCCAGCCGGACCACCACCGATAATTACCAAATCTTTCTTCATCCTGCACCTCCTATTTGATCTTTCCTTTGTAGGTAATTGCGAAACTCTTATGCCACGAACGTGGCATGTTGAATTTGCATAAAAATCGTTCTCGCAAGTTCACTTGCAGAGACGATTTATTATGCAAATTGCTCATGCGGCATACGCCGCAGAGCAGTTTCGCAAATATCTAGGTCTTTCCTTTGATATATGTGGATGCAGGACCATTTTTGTACAGTTCTTCCATGCTTTGCCCCGTCTCTCTGGCTAGAATCTCCAAGGTCTTCGGCAAACAAAATCCCGCCTGACATCTTCCCATTCCCGCACGCGTTCTTCGTTTGATACCGTCCACTGTCCGTGCTCCCAATGGTCGATGAATCGCTTCCATAATCTCCCCTTCGCTAATTTCCTCGCATCGACATATGATATTTCCATACGCTGGGTTTTCCCGTATTTTCTTCTCTCTTTCCGCCCAGTCTAACGTCGCCATGCGGGTAACTGCCTTGCGTTCCCGAATCGCATTTGCTTTCGTTTTTGCCCCTAAATGAGTTTGCAAAAGCGCCGCCATATACTTTCCTATCGCCGGTGCGCTTGTAAGTCCCGGTGACTCAATCCCCACACAGTCAAAAAATCCCTTCGCATCCTTCGCCTCTCCTAAGATAAAATCTCCACCTCGCTCATGGGCCCGCAATCCTGCAAAACTGGTTATCACCTGTCGCATAGGAATGTCAGCCACATGTCGTCCGGATTTTTCCAGCACTTCTTTTAATCCTACTCCGGTTGTGTTGGTTCCTTCTTTGTCTGCAACATCCACTGCATTTGGTCCCACTAACAGATTTCCGTGTGTCGTTGGTGCTACCAGCACTCCTTTTCCGGCCTTGGTCGGTAGTGAAAAAATCGTATGGGCCACATGCGCTCCCACTTCTTTATCTAATAAATAGTATTCGCCTTTGCGCGCTGTTATCTCATACTTCTCAGAAGATACCATATTGTGAATTTCGTCTGCATAGACCCCGGCCGCATTTATGATTGCTCTTGTTTGAATGTTTCCACAATTGGTAACAATATCATAGCCTTGTTGTTTTCGCATAATCGCCTCGACCTTCGTGTCAAACTGAAACTCCACACCATTCATCTTAGCGACTTCACCCATGCCGATAGTCAGTTCAAACGGACAGACAATGGCTGCCGTTGGTGCATACAATCCATACAAAGCATCTTTGCTAATATTGGGCTCCATTTTTGCAATCTCTTCTTTATTTAAAAGGCGCAACTGTTTCACACCATTCTTCTCTCCTTGTCGCAGCAATCGCTTCAACTCTTCTTTTCCATCTTCACGATTGGAAATTACCAACGATCCATTTTGTATATAAGGTATATCTAGTCGTTTGCACAACTCCTGCATCATGTCCGCACCTTCACGGTTCATCTTCGCCTTCATACTTCCCGGCTCTGCGTCATACCCTGCATGCACAATTCCACTATTGGCCTTACTCGTCTGACAACAAACATCACTTTCTTTTTCTATTACTAATACGTTTGTATCTAAAAATGATACTTCCATAGCGCAGGCACACCCTGTGACACCTGCACCGATAATTACTACATCATACATTACCATACCTACTTATCCATTTCATTAATACCCAAATCATATTTCATCTGTTCAACATATATCCGCACTGCTTCTTGTTTTTCACGAAAGAATTTCGTTGCAATAGGCGTCACCATAGGCATATAATTCGGATTCCAATACCGAAGCGTTCGCTCTAGTGCCTCCCGGAATCCTCCCTCTCCCAAATAACCTGTTGCCATTGCATCCCACACAATGCGAAGCACACCTTCCTCATCTAACATATCCGCTTCCATTAAAAGCGTCAGTTCGGGTGTAGCTTCCCCATTAACAAGCATCTCTTTCCTAGAATGATTGCGGATCATCCACGCAATTTTTTGCATCTTCTCCTTATCGTCCCAGATGCCTCCTGTTTTCTGTTGTTGATAGGCCTCAAATATCTTCGCGCCTTCTTCCTGATGGGATTTATTTACGCCTTTCGAATAACCGACGTCATGAAAAATAATAGCAAGTTCTAACATCTCATAATCTGCCTCTAAACAATCGCACAAAATTCTACTTGCCCACAGCATTACTCTCGTTGTATGTTGAAAACGAGAACGGAAGGGGTAATCCGAAACCTCCCCACCGCCAAAACTATCAAATTTAGATTTTTCCAGTGTTTCCTTCACAAAGTTCCATTCCTCAGAGCGGTTCTCTTTGCTCAATGTCATAAAACCCATGGCTCGTCCCCCTATTATTATATTATTCCTATTGTAACATTCTTAATGTCAGAAAACAACCCTTAAAGACAGCAAAAAACCCTGCGTCCCAATTACGCAGGGTTCTTTGCTATTTGTGTGAAAAAACTATTATCGATAAACGCATCCAGTCTATTACCCAAGAATATCTAGTCCCAATCCTAGATATCTAATATTCTGGACACAGAGTCTTTCATTCGTTCATATTGTTGTCTACTGATAGTAATGCGATTACCGCGTCTACCTATCAGATCTTCTTCTTCCAGTCGCTTTACTGACCGGTTGATTGTCTTAACGCACAATCCGGATTCCTCCGCTAATTCCGTGCGTGTACTACTTGTTTCATATATTCCATTCTGATTATATGCTTCATACTTCTGAGTCAGAAGCATCTTTAACCGTTCCACTCCCTGAAGGAATAAGAACGCTCTACCTTGTCGCGCCTCCGTTACAAGATATCCGGTAATGGCTTTACTTTCTTGCTTCAATGCCTTAATATCCGTATCAAGCCACTTCTTGAACTGCATCTTCGGAATAGCAATTACTGTACAAGGGGTAACTGCTTCTAAGGTTGTGCGATACTGATCTAAATCCATCACCACTTCCATTCCACCCATTGCATAGGTTCCCTCAAAATGCATAAAATCATACGCCACACCATATACGCGATAGTCGGTTGCTTTGATGGTACCTCGTGCCACGACATATACAGTTTCCACCGGAGCATTCTCTCGTACAAAAATCTGTCCACGCTCCAGTTCCTCAATCTTAAAGGAGTCCATCAGCCAAACCGGCGCCGTATGAAAATATTCTTCTAACTGTTCACGCTTTTCCTTATCAAGTTCATTCAGGAAAGGTAGCACCTGGTACAAATACTTCTGTTCCACGCTATTGACTCCTCCTATTCTACCACTTTTTCCATGCGGGATGCAAGTCTTGTTACAAATTCTGATAATTTTTGGATAATTGGTCCCGCAATGAGTGCTGAAATTACTGTCACAACACCCAACTTTCCTCCTAGAAGGAAACCAATTGTCGTTATACTAATGTCATAAATTACTTTTGCCTTTTTGTAAGGCAATTTTAATTTATCCCCAATAAAAAGTGCAACGCCTGTCATCGGATCCACACCGATATTTACTGCAATGTAGATGGCCACTCCAAGAAAAATTAAAAAACAACCGATTACAACTGCAACAACACGCTGCCAAAATACTGCCTGTGAGAACACATGTAAATAAATCTTTGTCCCCACATCTACAAAATTTCCATACGGAAGTAAATAAATTACAGTTCCGATGTTTACATACTGTCTTGCGATAAAAAGCAAAATTACCACAATGGTCAGGTTAACAATATTTGATGCAATTCCTAATTGTACCTGAGTTAATCCCAGAAAATTTCGAATTCCGTCATAAAAAATTCCAACCGGATCGTTCCCGAGATGCGCCATTGCATTAAATGCAACGCCTACACCGACGAGGAAAATCCCCGCCAGTGCAGCGATACATTTTTTAAGCATAGGAATATGCTTATTCATTTCTACCTATTATTCTACGGTAAGTTTTACCTTAGTAAGCTTGCATGCTTTTGTTAAACCGGTTGCATCATCGGTTGTAGCGTCGGTAGGAATTTCAATTTCATTTGCAGCCAACTTCGCATAGATTGCATCATAATCTGCCTGTTTGAAGTTAGACCATTTAGAGCTTGCCATTGGAAGTTCTACACCTTCTTTGGAAGCGTCCAAAGTGATGGACTGACCACCTTCGAATTTGTTATCGTAGATTGTTCCAAGTGCATCATAAACAGATTTCTTTAAGTTCTTCATTGCAGAAGAAATAACTGTCTTAGATTCTGCAGCCTGGTCAACGTCAACACCGATTACCTGTGCTTTTGCTGTTTCAGCTGCTTTCATTACAGAGTTACCTGCTCCACCTGCTGCTGCGAAAATCAATTCTGCTCCATCTTTATACCAGGAAGAAGCCTGTGTATTGATTTCAGGTGTTGCTGCGAATCCGTTTACATAAGTATAACGTACGGTTACTTCACCATCTTTTAATCCTAATTCGTTAGCTGCATCTTCAGCTCCCTTTACGAAACCATATCCGTATCTCTTAACTGCAGGAACGGCTACACCACCCATGAATCCTAAGTTCTTGTAACCATCTTTAACTGCTGCATAACCTGCAAGGTATCCTGCCTGCTGCTCAGCATAGAAAATAGATAATGTGTTTTCCTTGATATCAGGCTGTGCACCTTCTTTGTCTTCATGTGGTGCACCATCAATGATGATGAATTTTACATCCGGATATTGTGTCTGCATTTCAAATACAGGTACTTCAAATAAATATCCTGGACAAACTACAGTTTTTGCTCCACCCTTTACTGCTAATGCGATGGCATCTTTGTAAGCCTCGTCAGACTGCTCAACCGGTTTGTAGTACTGATGAGCGATGTCATTCTCTTCTGCGTATTGAACAACACCTTCCCAAGCACCCTGGTTAAATGACTTATCGTCAATAGAACCCATATCGGTTACAAGAGCTAATTCATACTTGTCGCTCTTTCCGGACTTACCGGAATTCTTGTCATCGTTTGCTTTGTTTCCACCACATGCAACAAGTCCGAAGACCATAGTTGTTGCAAGAAGCATAGTTAATAGTTTTTTCTTCATTGCTTATCTCCTCCGAAAAAATATTTGGGCATTAATACCCTGTTACCTCTTTGTTCTGTAACATATTAATTGCTGAACTTGTACCAATTCGTTCGCAGCCCTCATTGATAAAGTTCTCCATATCAGAAACTGTCTTCACACCACCGGCAGCCTTCATCTTAACGTTCGGGCCAATGTGCTGTTTGAACAGTTTGATATCCTCCATAGTTGCTCCTGCTGTACCAAATCCGGTAGAAGTCTTAATAAAATCAGCTCCCGCATTGGTAACAGCCTTACACATAGCGATTTTCTCATCTTCTGTTAAATAACAGGTTTCGATGATTACCTTCAGAATCTTGTCTCCGCAAGCTTCCTTCAATGTCTTAATTTCCTTCTCTACTGCCTCGAAGTCGCCATTTTTAACATCGGAAATGTTGACTACCATATCTACTTCAGAAACTCCGTCTGCAAGTGCCTGTTTAACTTCTGCCACTTTTGCCGGAGTGGTGCTGTATCCTAATGGGAATCCAACAACCGTACAAATGTTGATTTTGTCTCCATAAGTATCATGGATACGTTTAATGTAACAAGGTGGTACACATACCGAAGCAGTCTTGTACTCGATTGCTTCATCACATAATTTCTGAATGTCTGCCCAGGTAGCAAATGCCTTAAGCTGGGTATGGTCTACATGAGATAAAATTTCCTGCTGTGTCATAACGTCCTCCTAAAATCTTTCTACGCCATCTTTGGATACGCGTGCGAAAATGAGTGGTTCCTCCTTCGCCGGTGTATCGGAAATGGTGACACTTTCTGTATATCGTTTCGCAGCTGCTGCAAAAAGTTCCTCTTTGTTAGCATATAAGGTAGCAAGACAATCGCCTGCCTTCACCTTATCGCCTACCTTTGCATGTAAAATAATACCTGCTGCGTAATCGATCACGCTCTCTTTGGTCTCTCTACCTGCACCAAGCATTGCAGATGCAACTCCACAACCCTCGGTATTCATATGTGTAATGAAACCATCTCGTTCTGCCTTCACCTCATAGGAATAAGCAGCCTTTTCAAATTTCTCGGTATCAAAGATGTAGCTTGCATCACCATGCTGTGCTTCTACCATCTTGCCAAATGCTTCTAAAGCAGTTCCATCTTCTATACGCGCCTTCGCCATCGCCTTACACTCTTCCAATGTACCTTTCTTAGCCAGATACAACATGTTACCTGCAAGGTTGATGCATACTTCTGTTAAATCCGCCGGACCTTCCCCTTTCAGGGTCTTCACAGCCTCAATTACTTCTAAGCTATTGCCAATGTAATTACCAAGCGGAATATCCATATCTGTAATCAGTGCAACGGTACTTCTTCCGGCATTCTCTCCAATGGCTACCATTTCTTTTGCTAATGCAATTGAGTCATCCACTGTCTTCATAAAAGCGCCGCTTCCTGTCTTAACATCCAACAAAATGCAATCGCTTCCTGCCGCCAACTTCTTGCCCATAATGGATACCGCAATCAACGGAATGGAATCAATGGTTGCCGTTACATCACGTAAAGCATATAATTTCTTATCCGCCGGAGTCATGTTTCCCGACTGACCGATAACGCTTAATCCTGCTTTATTAACTGTGGCAAAAAATTCTTCTCTGCTTAAGGATGTCTCAAATCCCGGAATAGCTTCTAACTTATCTATTGTTCCGCCGGTGTGACCTAAGCCTCGACCGGACATCTTTGCAACTTTAACCCCGCAAGATGCAACAATCGGTGCAATAATCATGGTTGTCTTATCACCAACACCACCGGTTGAATGCTTGTCTACTTTAATTCCTTCAATACCTGACAAATCAACCATATCTCCGGAATGTGCTACTGCCTGGGTCATTGCCAGAGTTTCTTCCTCTGTCATTCCCTGAAAATAAACCGCCATTAAAAATGCTGACATCTGATAATCCGGAATATCTCCGTTCACATAAGAAGTAATCATGTAATCAATTTCTTCTTTCGTCAATGTTCCGCCATTTCTCTTCTTGGCGATCAAATCATACATTCTCACAACCACATACTTCCTTTCTCTTAGCGCGCTCCCTTATCATATGGGATACCTTCTGCCTTCGGAGCCTGAGAACTCTTAGAGGTGAAGATAAGCACGATTAATGTTGCAATATACGGAATCATCTTATACACATCATTCGGAAGTCCCAATCCTTTTAAGAATGGTACACTGGTGTACGCACTTGCCATCGTCTTCATAACACCAAAGAAGAACGCAGCGCCAAGGATCTTACCACTTCTCCACTGACCGAAAATCATAACGGCCAACGCTAAGAATCCGTAACCGGCAACTGTTGCATTAAAGTTCGTAGAAGTTGGTACTACAAATACCAATCCACCAACGCCACCTAAGAAACCGGAAATGATAACACCTGCATAACGGATTCTTCCAACTTTAACACCAACAGAGTCAGCTGCGCCCGGATGCTCACCACAGGCACGAAGACGAAGACCAAATCTTGTCTTAGCAATTACAAATGCCGCAATCACATAAAGAAGAATTCCAACGTACGTCGTTAAGTAAGTATTCTTAAAGAACATATCTCCAATTACCGGAATATCACCAAGTACCGGCACCGATGGAATCCGGAATGTATCCTCAAATGGAATCTGCTGAACACCGTTTAACATACGTGCAGCGAAAATTACAAACGCCGGTGCAAACAGGTTCAACGCAGTACCACTAATTGTCTGATCTGCTTTCATATTAATGGAAGCAAACGCATGTAACAGGGAAAATACCATACCGGTTATACCGGCAATCAAAATTGCTAAAATCAAAAGTCCCTGACCGGACATGGAATCACCCATTTCACTAATAAACAAGATACCGGTAAAGGCTCCCATGACCATAATTCCTTCTAAGGCGATGTTAATAACACCGCTTCGCTCTGCATACATACCACCAATGGCAACCAAAAGAAGCGGAATTGCAAAGAACATGGTCTGCTGCACTACAAAATAAAATACATCCATCTCTATTTATCCCCTTTCTTTCTAGCCATTTTCACTTTATTAATAAACATCTTAATCAATAAGGATAATGCTCCACAGTAAATAATGGAAGCAGTAATAATATCCACAACCTCAGGCGGATATCCACAAAGCTGCATGTTTCCGCCACCTACAGTGATGTGTGCAATAAACAATCCCGCGAACAATACACCAATTGGATTCGACATACCAAGAAGTGCAACGGAAATACCCGTAAATCCTTCGTTAGCAATTACATCCACTACCTGGATAAATTTACCGGATCCGGATAAGTAAAGAAGTGCACCACCAAGTCCGGATAAAGCACCGGCAATTACCATGGAAAGCACAATGTCAAGTTTTGAATTAATACCTGCATATTTGGTAGCATCTTTATTCTTACCACATGCCTTTAATTCATAACCAAACGTGGTTTTATTCAAAACAACATAAACAACAATGACTGCAATAATCGCAATAACAATACCAAGGTTTACGCTACTGTTTCCAAAAAACTCACCAATTCCTGCACTTGGTACATCAGCTGTCTTCTGTACAGCCATGGTACGATTTCTAACCTGGTCATAAATGTTACGGCGAATCAAAAGGTTCGTAGCATACATTCCGATATAGTTCATCATGATACAAGTAATAACTTCGTTCACGTTAAAGTATGCCTTCAACAGACCCGGAATCAATCCAAACAGTGCACCAACTGCAATAGCAGCCAACAAACCAACTATCCAATGGGCACCACCAAGTCCGGTACATTTTACACCAATATAAATTGCTACAAAAGCACCTGCCGTAAACTGTCCGCTGGCTCCAATGTTGAACAAACCGGTTTTAAACGCAAATCCAACCGATAAACCGGTCAAAATAATCGGTGTTGCAATATAAAGCGTCTTACCGATTCCATTCATGCCATTGCTAAAACCACCCTGCAAAATAGCTGAGAATCCTTCCATGGCATACTCAGAATCACTAACTAACAATAAGATAAAACCAATCAGCAAACCTGCTACAATTGCTAAGATTGCCGAAATAAAATTTGTAAATCCTTCGGAGGTCCAAAAGCTTTCCGTATTCTTCTTATTCACCGTCTTTACCTCCTTTGTGCATATCCTGTTTCTTCGTGCCGGCCATGTAAAGACCAAGCTCCTGAACCGTTACTTCCTCCGGTTTCACATCAGCAACCAACTCACCTTCGTACATAACCACAATACGGTCGCTGACATTCATTACTTCATCTAACTCAAGAGAGATTAAAAGCACAGCCTTACCGGCATCACGCTGCTTAATCAACTGTTTGTGAATATACTCAATCGCACCAACATCAAGACCTCGAACCGGCTGTACAGCTACAACAAGTTCCGGATCACGGTCAAGCTCTCTGGCAATGATTGCCTTCTGCTGGTTACCACCGGACATACCACGTGCCATACTGGTTGGTCCCTTGGAAGAACGAATATCAAATTCTTCTATCAGGCGATTTGCGTACTTACGAATCTCACCAAAGCGGATAAATCCATGTTTCTGGAACTGCTTCTTAAAGTAGCTTTGCAAAACCAGATTCTCTTCCAATGTATAATCAAGCACCAAACCATGTTTGTGACGATCTTCCGGAATGTGCACCATTCCTGCAAGACTACGTTTACGAATGCTATCCTTCGTAATGTCCTTACCATTCAAAATAATCTGTCCACCATCGATTGGCTCAAGACCGGTCAAACCATATACCAAATCCGTCTGTCCATTTCCATCGATACCTGCAACACAAAGGATTTCTCCCTTGCGAACCGTAAGGGAAACATCATTTACCAGGTTCTTGCTACCATGCTTGGATTTCATAGTAAGGTTTTTCACTTCCAGAACCGCTTCGCCCGGCTTAAACTCACTCTTATCAACAACAAAGTTAACCTTACGACCAACCATCATCTCGGACATTTCTTCCTTGCTGGTCTCTGCCACATTAATCGTTCCGATATATTTACCTTTTCTTAAAACAGAGCAACGGTCTGCTACCTGCTTAATCTCATTTAACTTATGAGTAATGAAAATAATGGACTTGCCCTCTTCCACAAGACGCTTCATAATCTTCATTAACTCTTCAATTTCCTGAGGTGTTAACACTGCGGTTGGTTCATCGAAAATCAAAATTTCGTTGTCGCAGTAAAGCATCTTTAAAATTTCCACACGTTGCTGCATACCAACGGTAATATCCGAAATATAAGCATCCGGATCAATTTTGAAATCATACTTGTCACTCAATTCGATTACCTTCTTACGGGCATGTTCCATTTTCAAAATGCCGCCTTTGGTAGTCTCATGACCTAACACAATGCTCTCTAATACTGTAAAATTGTGAACCAGTTTAAAATGCTGATGCACCATACCGATTCCTAAATTGTTCGCATCAATCGGGCTATTAATCTTAACGTCCTTCCCTTTAATGCGAATGGTTCCTTCTTCCGGCTGATACAAACCGAAAAGCACACTCATCAGCGTTGACTTTCCTGCACCATTCTCACCGAGAAGTGCATGAATCTCACCCTTCTTGACCTGCAGTGTAATGTCGTCGTTTGCCTTGAACTCACCGAACTTCTTCGTTATGTGGTTCATCTCGATTACATATTCCACCTCGTACCTCCTCTTTCTTCTATCCTAACAAATCTTCCGGCCCAAAACTCTGCGGAAGCATCTGCTCCAATGTATAGGTTCTAAAATGTTCTTCATCCGAAGCTACAATAACCTCAAAATGCTCAGGATTAGTAAACTCTCTCATCACCTGTCGGCATACGCCGCAAGGAGAAGCATAAACCTCCGGATTCGGTTTCACACCATCCATACAACCTACAATAGCGATGGCTTCAAATTCACGTTCTCCCTCCGAAACTGCTTTAAAAAATGCAGTTCTTTCTGCACAGTTCGTCGGTGTGTAAGATGCATTTTCAATATTGCATCCTCGGTAAACCTTGCCCCCTTTTGTCAAAAGCGCCGCTCCAACCTTGTAATGTGAATACGGTGCATAAGCCATCTCCCGTGCCTTCCAGGCTTCTTTTACAAGTTCAGCTTTCTCCATTTATCCTGTACCTCTATTTCATAATCTCGTTCTTAAAAGATGTTCCGTCCGTATTGTTCGCAACACCAAAAATATCAAGAATCGTTGCTGCAATATCTGCAAATGTCTTTCTTGTTCCTACATTATGATTCTCAACGATATCTTTACCATAAATCATAAGCGGAATGTATTCTCTGGTATGATCGGTTCCTGTAAATCCAGGATCGCAACCGTGGTCAGCCGTAATCATGACAATATCCCCTTCCTGCATACCTTCCACAAACGTATGCAGCTGTTTATCAAACAGGGTTGCTGCCTTAGCATAGCCATCAATATCACGACGATGACCATATTTCATATCGAAATCAACCAGGTTTACAAAGCAAAGACCTTCAAAATCCGTCTTCAATGACTCAATAGTCTTCACCATACCATCTTCATTATCTTTAATACGCTGGGTATGGGCAATGCCTGCGCCAGCAAAAATATCATAAATCTTACCGATACCATATGTATCGTATCCTGCTGCCAAAAGCGCCTCCAACATGGTATCCTTCGGCGGTGTCAGCGAAAAATCATGACGGTTGCTGGTCCGTGTAAAATTACCAGGCTCGCCAACAAACGGTCTTGCGATAACACGTCCCACACCGGTATCTCCCTGCAAAATCTCTCTAGCAATTTCACAGTAGCGATAAAGCTCTTCCACCGGAACAACGTCCTCATGTGCCGCAATCTGGAAAACGGAATCCGCAGATGTGTATACAATCAATGCTCCTGTTTCCATATGTTCTTTGCCATACTCGGCAATTACTTCCGTTCCGGAATATGGCTTATTGCAAAGGGTCTTACGTCCGGTTCTTCGCTCAAATTCCTTCATAGTCTCCTCCGGGAAACCATCCGGGAAGGTCGGCAACGGTTTCGGAGAAACAACACCTGCAATCTCCCAGTGGCCAATGGTGGTATCCTTACCCTTCGACGCTTCCTGCAATCTTGCATAGCTTCCGATGGTCGCCGGAACCTTCTGTCCAACTTCCACACCATCAATGTTGAAGAATCCCATCTTCTGCATCAATGGTACACAAAATTCCTTCGACGTAGACACGCTCTTTAAAGTATTTGCTCCAACGTCGCCAAACTCTTCCGCATCCGGTTCATAGCCGATTCCAAAGCTGTCTAACACAATCAGAAACACTCTTCGTTTGCTCATTCTTCCGTTCCTCCATTCTTTCTATGGTCATGTGTCCACCTAAGTAGACACAGTAGTCTCTATTCTTTCTGCACCGTCTATTATATGGCGAATATGTGTCTAAAAAAAGGGCACATGTCCCTTTTTTCAAATCTTCGGTACATGTGCCCAATTTTCATTTCACATTTTGTTCAATTTACCGATGTAATGAGGTAAATTGTGGCAGGAAGTTATCAAACCTACTCTGCTGCCTCTAATGCCAATTCCATCATTTTGGTAAAGGATTTCTGTCTTTCTTCTGCTGTTGTTTCCTCATGGGTAACCATGGAATCGGAAATTGTCAGCAGGCAAGCTGCCTTCTTACCAAGGATTCTGGCATTGTTGAAAAGTGCAAAACTCTCCATCTCAACGCATTTTGCGCCATGTTCCTTCGGATAACGCTCAAAGGAACCTCTGTCTGCTTCCTGATAAAAAACATCACTACTATGAATACGCTCTACTTTGCATTCCATACCAAGTTTCTTGGCAGTTTCAATAATTCTATCGTTTAATTCTTTCGTCGGATATAAAACATCGTCTTCGCATCCACACTGTACTTTCGCGTAATTGCTCTCGCTATACGCACTCTCTGCCAAAACAACATCATAGATGTTCAAATCCGCAGAATAAGAACCTGCAGAACCAACGCGAATAATATTTTCTACGCCATACTGACTGTACAATTCATAAGAATAAATTCCAATACTTGGCATTCCCATTCCACTGGCCATTACAGAAACTTTCTTACCCTTGTAGGTTCCTGTGTAGCCATACACGTTACGAACAGACGTTACAAGCTGTGGATTCTCAAGAAATGTCTCCGCAATAAATTTCGCACGCAGCGGATCTCCCGGCATTAAAACGGTCTTTGCAAAATCGCCGGCTTTTGCACTATTATGTGGTGTTGCCATAATTCTCCTCCTTTTTCGGGCACATGTCCTCCCGCTTTTTCTGCTTTGTAGTATAACGGAAAAGTGTCCTTCCCGCTAGGACATATGACCGATTTTGTTTCCTTTTTATCGTTACTTACTCACCTACATTTTACCATCTAAAGACTTTCCCGTCTCAATATGTTCAAAGTTCGGTAAATAGGTTGCAATAATCTTTACAATATCTTCCTTGGTTGTAGTTTCCTTTTCAAAAGCCTCCTCCAAAGTATCAATCAACTTTAAAACAGCACTTTTATCCGGGACCGGTTTATTCATAATCACGCCTAGTGCCTGAAAACACTGGACGTCTACTGCTTCGCCTTCCACGTAAAACTCTTCATACGCCTTCTCACCACTGGTATCAGACGCACTAAAATGTACCGGATACTCCCGTACGCCTGCACGCAAAGTTTCCGTTTTGCGGATAGCTTCCTCATCAGAATCACAATAAACAATCTCGTAACCATTTTCTACCAACAGGTTCTCCGCAATGTGATCAAAGCTTTCCATCTGAGCTTCCTCCAATTTAGGGAAGAAAATCGCACGATTTTGTCCAAGCATGGCGGACAACATACAAATCTGCCCCGATTCTTTTGGTGATACAAAATACCGCTTCACATCACTTGGTGCTGACAACGGCTGTAACTTCGCCATCCGCTCCAAAAATCCTGCAGGAAGGGAACCATTGGAAAATGCCACGTTGGCAAACCGGGCGGTTTTCACCGGAAAGGCGTCACTGTAAGCAAAAATCAAGTCTTCCATAATGCGCTTACTGGCCCCCATGATATTCACCGGATTCGCTGCCTTATCGGTAGATACGCAAAAATACTCTTCTGGCGGATTTTTTTCCAAAAGCTCTAACAGCCCTTTCGCATGAATTACATTGTTGCGAATCAGCGCTTCCACCGAAAAAATATCTTTTTCGGAACGCACATGCTTGTGTGCCGAAAAGTTCGCTACAATGTCAAACCCCCGTGCGCCATTTTTACGCTTATGAGCAGTAAACATTCGCCGGAACGTAACGGAACTGTAGTCCATCGGATACGACATATATACCGGCGGCATGTAGCCTCCGGAAGAACGCAAATCCCTGGTAAGTTCTGTCAGTGCATTCTCATTGGTATCCACAATGCAAAGTTCTCCCGGTTGAAAAGCAAGCACCGCTTTTACGAAAGACGAGCCAATGGAACCTGCGCCCCCAATTACTAACACTGATTTGCCCTCAATGGCCTTCGTTAGCCGGGTTCGGTTGTCCGCAATGTCTTTTTCAAACATGGACCCCTCCCGTTTCGTAACATACGTATTAATAAATTCCTCTAAATGAAACAAATCTCTGCCCTCCGTCATCACTATTTTCCCATTTGTTCTAGCAGCATAATATAGCTCATCATCTTCACCACATACATGGGAGGCTCGCTTCTGCCCTGCTCCCACTGCTGCAATGTCCGAACCGGGATGTCAAATTTTTCAGCAAATTTCGCTTGGGATAATCCCATGGTTTTTCGTAATTCTTTGATACGATCTTTCGTTTCCATTCCATTACCTCACTTCTATCGCAAGTGTACTTTATCGGCGTAGGTTCTCCAATGCCTCCTTTAGCACTGTGGCCATGCGAACTAATTTTTCTTCCGTCATGCCCGAGTACAAACCAATCCAAAACGTTCTCTCCATAATCACATCGGTGTTTGGAAGTTCTCCAACTACCCGATAACCTGCATTTTCCCCCCGCAATTGGTCGAAACACGGATGTTTCACCATGTTTCCCGCAAACAACATTCTAGTCTGCACACCCTTCTCTTCCATATATCGCACAATCTGCTCGCGACTTACACCCTCTTTTACCGTAATCGGATAACCAAACCAACTGGGCTCCGAATGCTCCGTCTTTTTGGGCAAAAGCAAAAATTCCTCTGTTTCTGCCAAAAGTTCCGTCATCCGTGCAAAATTCGCTCGCCGGGCTTTCGTAAAACCGTCCACCTTTTTCACCTGTGCACAACCGATGGCCGCTTGCATATCCGTGGCCTTTAAGTTATAGCCAAAATGGGAATACACGTATTTATGGTCGTATCCTTTTGGCAACAGTCCATACTGCCCGTCGAACCGATGCCCGCATTTGTTGTCCTGCCCGGACTCACAACTGCAGTCCCGCCCCCAGTCGCGCATAGAACGGATAATGCGATGCAAAAGCGGATTTTTGGTATAGACTGCCCCTCCTTCCCCGGTTGTCATATGATGGGGAGGATAAAAACTGGATGTACCAATATCACCGATGGTTCCGGTTTTGTACCATGTTCCGTCAAGCTGATATTCACTACCCAGGGCATCGCAATTATCTTCCACAAGCCACAAATCGTATTTTTCGCAAAAAGCCTTCACCGCTTTCAAATCAAAGGTATTTCCCAGGGTATGGGCAATCATAACCGCCTTGGTCTTCTCACTGCGGGCTTCTTCCAGTTTCGTCACATCAATGTTGTACTCCGGAATGGTCACGTCCACAAATACCGGCACAGCACCATATTGCACCATAGG
>SVEW01000044.1 GCA_015057205.1 Lachnospiraceae bacterium
TTTTCCTTTTCAATCAGGCCATGTTTTAGGCTATACAAATAGAAAAGGCCATACTGCTCACCGCCGTTTACCTTATGCACACGCTCCAACACTTTCCACAAAACGTCAAACGGCACCTTATCGCCCACTACTAATTTCCCTTTCGCATTGGAAATATTAAAGAGTATTTCTGTACGATGTTCTTTCACGCCAAACAATTTGTCTGCATAACCCACTAACTCTATCGCTGCTTTTGTGAATTTCGTCGCCTCTTTTTCATTAAATGCTTCTTTCGCAAACCCATACGTTACCCCTTCGTATGTTACCGTCATACATTCTTCATAATTCCGTACTATTCTGTTAAGTATTGAAGATGTCAAACACTTCTTCTGTTTCCATTCTAACTTTTCCGGAACTGTAATTTCCGTCCCCTTCGCCTTACTTTCGTTATTTGTTTTTCCGCATGCCGTAAACAATACCATTAAAATCCCCAAAACACATGCATTGAGTAATAAATACTTCTTCATTCCTTCCTCCTTCAAAATGATATCAGGTCTAACCGCAGTGCAACACTGCGGTTAGACCTGAACCTACTATTTTTTATGTTAAATACTCGGCCGTAGTATTTTAACCACTATTATTGCAGTGCTCATTTATGCAAATAATCAATTTTTCTCCTAATTGTTCAATGGTCCATTTTGAACCTTTACCCGTTTCCTCTCGCGAAAGCATTTGTTCCAACAGGTATTTTATATAATAATGTTAAGCTATATAAATTAATCCTGCTTTACGACCCTCAGATTATAAATCAATTCCATCTTTTGGTCGTATGGCTATGATTCTCTGTATATTTTACCGGTTTTCCCAAACTCGACTTCGTATAAACACAAAACGACAGAGTCGTACTTACCTTAACAGAAGTTGGCTTGTTTGTTGGCGATAATACACTTTTCGTATTTTTAGGCTCCACCTGGCAAAAGGGCCGCCCCTCTAGTCGTGCGCGTTCTCCCTTTCACTTGTTCTCCCCTTCACAAATTCATTGTATCACAAAAAATACCCAGATTCGTGCAAAAAGTGGATTGTTAATACCATCCACTTTTTGCACGAACCTGGGTTTCAATTGTGTTATAATAGAAACGTATTTTATGTATATGGAGGGACACATGATGAAGAAAAAAATTTTAGTAACACTATTACTTTTGGCAACCTTAGGTACCGCAAGCCTATCAACAATTAACACACTGTTAATCGCCTGTGACAGCAATCCTGTTATTTGCGAAAATGGCACAAACCCCGACGGTGACAAAAGCAAGCCACCCATTATTATTCGTAGAACCAACAGTTAATGCATTTTCGCTTTTACCTCTTTAAGAAATTTCTCATTCCTCGAATCCTGTATGAGGATTGCTAAATCAATAAGCCAATACAGCATTTCCTTATCTGCTGTATTGGTTTCTTCGCGTTTATTCCACCAAAATGTGTACAGAATATCCTCGAGACTATACAAATCATTACTTTCACGTGCCGCCTGCACTATCACCCATGCAAGTTCATTTGATTTCTGAAATTTCTCATTATTGCCATATTCCGTTTCAATTTGATTATAAAGTAGTTTTACTACCGATGCATAATTATCACTCTGCCCCTTTTCTACAACCTCATCGCAATACATTTCCAGCAATTCCAACACACTTTCATAATCTCTATCCCCTTTCTCTAATCTCTGCAAATAACTACATAAATACTGAAGTTCACAAAGACTAAAGTACTTTTCGCCCGATTTTTGTATACATGGAAGCGGGAAGCATTCTTCAATAATGCCTTTTATTCTTTCGCTTGTTGCGTATCTTCCAAATGTACCATTCTGATTTTCATCCAGAACCTTATACCACCTTAGTAATCGATTGTTCTGTTCATTGTCTAAATCCAAAACGCCTTCAAGTTCTTTTCTAATCGTTTCCGGGTTTTCTCCCTCTCCGTAGAGAATACTACGCACATGCTTTTCTACTAATTGTTTTTCTTTTTCGTCACGAACCATGTAGATGTACTTTCGGTATTCTCTTGGCAATCCCATATAATACAGAATCTCTTCCACTGTTCCTTTATGTGGTTTTGATTCTTTTGATTGCATATTGCGGATTGTCCGCACATCCACATTCATTTCCTTCGCCAGCTTCTTTTCATCTATTTCAAGCATCTTCATACGCTTTCGGATAACATCACCTATACAATCCACTTTTCTTATTTTGTAAAGATTAAACGCTCCCCAGGAACATGCATATTCCCTACAAAACTCCTCCGATTTTTCCATTGCACGAAGACTCACAGTGTTTTTCCGTCTTTCTTCACCGTAATCCCCTTCCAGCCCATACTTTGTAATAAGGTCAGAAAGTATCATTTCGCGTAATTGCAAAGTTTCCAGCATAAATCGTCCTTTTTTCGCAGTTCGTAGATACTGTAACGCTTTTGAAAGCAACTGCTCACATTCCACCAGCCTTGCGTCACCCCATTTTTCCATTGGTATCCGCTGTTCTATCACCTTGCAATAATACAGTACTGCCTTTGGATAAACTTCGCCCTTATCGGAGATATGCCAACGAGCCTCTTCTATCCCCTTACATATTTCGAGTAACCGTTCATCTTTCAGAGGATCACTATAATAACAATAATCCAAGATCATATCCATCTCTATAGCTGCCAACAATTGCCTTCTATTACCCGCTGTTTTGTAATGGGGAACCGTAAGTTGTAAGGCATTCTTCACATGCTCTGCAATCACCGTACTGTCCTCTCCTTTTTTTATCGCTACAAAGGAAGCCATCCTTTCAGCAAACTGTAACTGCATTTTTTCCTTTCCATAGGCTTCGCGAAAGTCATCAATCAATTTTGTCGCCATTTCATAATTGTCATTTTCGATTGCTTGAATAATCTCAGCCCTTTGCGCCCATCGCATATACTCCTTCCCCTGTAGAAAAAACTGTAATCTACCGGTATCACATCCTAATCTTTCAAGCACACGCAATTGGACAAATACATCCAATTCCCGTCTACCATTCTCAAAATTACCATAAAGAGTCTCTGAGCAGAGTCCTCCACAAACCTCACTTATCGAAACTTCGCCCATTTTGCGAAGCATACCAATATAGATATTCATTTAAACCTCCCAAAATTACCTTCTCATCTGTTCGCACCTTTTCGCGGAGATATAGTAAGAGAGCCAGGATTATTGTTCGCACCTTTTCGCAGAGATAAAAATTGTAGCGGCTATATATATTCGCACTGCGATTTCAGCCGTCAGGCTGCGAGCAGTAGAATATATATAGCCGCTATTATATTTATCTCTCCTGCAAAAAGGAGAACACTTCCATCGCTGCCACTGCCCCATCTGCTGCTGCCGTTACTACCTGGCGCAATTTCTTTTTCCGAACATCCCCTACGGCAAACACACCATCTATGTTCGTCTTCATATCTTCATCCGTCACAATATAACCATTCTCTAAGGTTAACTGCCCCTCAAAAAGAGTGGTACGCGGTATCGTCCCAAGGAATCCAAAAACACCAAACATTCCATCCTGCTCATCTGCCCGAATTTCCGTAAGCACTCCCGTTTTCACATTCTTAACTGTCATAGCGTTCAGAACGTCATCCCCTTTCAGTTCTTCCACCACACTGTCCCACAGAAATGCTATCTTCGGATTCGCAAAAGCTTTCTCCTGTATGGACTTCGCCGCACGAAGCTCATCTCGCCTGTGAACAATCGTCACCTTCCTTGCATATTGCGTAAGGAACATGGCTTCCTCCACAGCGGAATCACCACCGCCAACCACGTAAACCTCCAAATCCGTAAAAAACGCACCGTCACAAGTGGCACAATAGGAAACACCACTTCCTACAAATCGGCCTTCGCCTTTGCATCCAATAGGTCTTGGGTAAGCACCGGTAGCAAGGATAACCGCCCGGGCCTGATAGGTTTCGTTTTTTCCATAAAGAACTTTCACGTCTCCCGCTAATTCAACCTTTTCAATGCAATCCGTAACACGCTCTACACCAAACTGGTCCGCCTGATCCCGCATACGCTCCGATAAGGTGATTCCCGTTTCACCAAAAAGCGATTGCCCCGGATAATTCTCAATCTCAGCTGTTAATGCTATCTGACCGCCGACTTGCCCCTGCTCAATCAACAAGGTATCCAAGCGGTTTCTTCCAGAATAAATGCCGGCAGAGAGTCCTCCCGGGCCGGCACCTAATATTACACAATCATAAACTTTATTCATTGTCTATTCCTCATATTCCTGAATTACATACGTATTTCTTCCCCTGCGCTTTGCCTCATGCAGTAAGCGATCCGCTTTGGCAAAGAAGTGATCTGCTGTCTGCTCTTTCTTCGGTAGCCCATAGCAAAAACCCTGAGATACCGTCAAGTAATCTGCAACTGTAGACTGCTGATTTGGAATATGCATTTCTCGCAGAACTGCTTCCAACTGCGATGCAATACTCTTGCACACAATCTCATCCGCATCTTCCATAATCAGAATAAATTCATCGCCTCCAAGACGATACACCTCACCATAAGAACCAAGCACCCGGCGAATCAGTGATGCGACACGAAGCAGCGCTTCATCTCCCTCCATGTGCCCATAGGTATCATTCAGCTCCTTAAAGCAATCCACATCAATCATGCCCACTGCAAAACGTTTCTTATTCTCTATGCATGCGGCAAATATTCTCTTCTCGTCTGCATTCAGTGCATAACGATTCTTGATTCCCGTCAACGCATCCGTCTGCGACTTCTTACGTGTTTCTCGTATATCATTCTCCGCTTTGCGCAACTGAATCTTTATATTCATGGCAAGCACCGTTTCTTCATCTTCCTGCTTGCGCCACTTTCTATACCAGATAGCATGTTCTACACATGCTTCCCGATACTGCTCCACATCATCCATGTTCTCATAATAATCCATGTAAATCTCAAACAGGATCATCTTCATCTGGATGCTGTCCGTATCATAGGCAACTTGCCGGTATGCCTCCAACAGCAATGTTAAATAATCGTAGTCCCTCCGTTCCAGAAGCATAGCCGCTAATTGCTTCACGAATCTGGAATAATCCGGCAAATTCTCCTTTCCCTCTGCCGCATATCGCACCAGTTCCGGCATATGCTCCTTTACAAAAGCTTCATCCTTCCGGTCAACATGCATTTGCATAATACTCAGTTCCAATGGAAAAACATATTCCTTCACATTGTACTTATCAATAACAGCCCTTGCCTTGTCAAAATATTTCTCCGCCCGTTCATAAGAACCATGATAGCGATAGCAATCCGCCAGATTCATATACGTTACAATAAAATTCAACGCATTCTCTTCCTTCAACGTAAGGAACGTCTCCAAATCCAGCTCTGCCAACGCAAAGTATTGCATTGCACACTCATAACTACCCAGTTCCTGATAGCGTGAACCTATATTATTGTAAAAATAATGCGCTGCACCCTCTACCTTATGTTGCATAGTATATTCTAAGCCTCGAAGGTAACAGTCCAGCGCCATTAAGCCATTCCCGATTCCACTATATGTTACCCCCAACGAATTCATTGCCCTTGCACACAGATAGTGCTCCCCGGACCTCTCGGCATAATCCATTATCTCTTGTAGCATAGTAACGGCTTCCTCATAATGGTTATTGCGCACATGCGCATATGCCTTTTGGTATAATTCGTTAATATCCTTTCTTCCCACCATAACCATACCCCCTATATCCGTTATTTGCCCGGATAGCAAATAACGGAGGCTACGTCATACTTCTTCAAACGATCTCTTCCGTTCAACCCTGCAAGTTCCATTAAGAATGCAAGCTTAACAACCTCGCCACCCAACTCTTCAATCAATTCACAAGTAGCTTCTATGGTTCCTCCGGTTGCAATCAAATCATCGATAACAACAACTTTCTGTCCCGGTTTAATGGAATCCTTATGCATCTCGATGGTTGCCGTACCATATTCCAATTCGTAATCTTTGCTTACCGTTTCGCATGGCAATTTACCCTTCTTACGACAAAGAATAAATGGTTTATGCAAATTATATGCAATCGGTGCTCCGAAAATAAATCCTCTGGACTCTGCTCCAACGATTACGTCAAAATCCACGCCTTCTAACAATTTCGTCATTTCATCCACAGCAAGCTGTAGTCCGTCTGCATCCTGTAACACACTGGTTACGTCGCGGAAAATAATTCCTTTCTCCGGAAAATCCGGGATACTTCTTACATATTCTTCAATTTTCTTCATGTTTCTTTCTCTCCTATATAAATTATTCTATTTACAAAACTCGACGAATACATACGCGGTCACCTCGACTCCACGCATCTCCTGTAATACAGATTCCATATGCCCTTCCACGTGCATGCAAAATCTGTCCGCCGCCTATGTAAAGCGCTACATGTCCCTGATAGCAAATAATATCACCCGGCTGGGCATTCTCTTGACTGACAGCTCGTCCGGCTGTACGCTGCAGGTAAGACGTGCGCGGAAGGCTGATTCCAAAATGACGGAATACATACTGCACAAAACCGCTGCAATCTGCTCCCGTATGCGGATCGGTTCCACCCCAGACATATGGGTTACCCACAAACTGCCGTGCATAACTGATAACTGCTGAAGCAGATACGTTGGTTGCGTGTCCCGGATCTTCTGCCGGCTCCGAAGAACCGCCTCCACCACCGGTATTACCACCACCGGAGCTACTGCCTCCACCGGTATTATTGTTATTCTGCTGCTGTTGTTGCTGCTGTTGCTGTTGTTCACGCTCTCTTGCTGCCTGCTCTGCACGCTCCCGTTCCTTGCGCGCCTCTTCTTTAATGATATTATTCTGCGCAATAATGGTCTTCTTATAGCTGTTAGCCAATGACTTTGCATTCGCAAGCTTGGTGCCAAAGTCCGATATCTGTCCCTTCAACTTGTGCATAACAGCCTTCAAGGATGCTTCTTCACTCTTCAACGAAGAACGCATGCCCTTCAGTTCCTTCAGTTCACCTTCAACCTTCGTCTCTAAATTCTGACAGGCTTTCTTTGCTGCCTGATAATTCTTCAAAAGATTCCGATCGTACGTATACACTTCCTCGTAATACTCTACCTGATTCAATAAATCCGCCATGCTTCTGGCACCCAGAATCGATTCAATAAAAGCCGTGTCTCCCTGCTCGTACATATACTGAATACGTAGCTTCATGGCTTCATACTGTTTCTTCTCCTGTTTCCTTGCCACCCGCAAATCCGCTCTGGCAACCTTCAATTCTTCTTCCTTTGCGGAAATATCCGATTTAATTAAATCCACAGAAACCAAAAGCTCTACCAGCTCCTGCTCATAGCCATCCATCTGGCCCTGCAATTTCTCCTGTTTCTGACGAATACTGTCCATCTGCCCTTCCAGATTCTTCAGGTCTTCTTCCGCCTGGCGCTTCTTGTTCTTCGCCTGTTGACTCGTCGTTGCAGAAGCAACCCCTCCAATGGAAGTAACCATACATGCGATGACGACAATTAACGCTAAAACTCGTTTCTTCATACTATGCCTCCTAACACACATACTTGTTATTATTATACTAATTTTAACGCCTTTTTTCAAGCAATTTCCCCATAGAAAACATGACTACTTTTTAGATTATGCACATAAAAAAAGGTCCGGATTCGTAAAAAGTGCCACAACTTTTTCCCGAACCCGAACCCTCTTAAAGATTCTGACAAACCAATACCGGTATTCCCGGTTTTACATCTGCCTCACTGAGCTCATTTATGCGTAATATAGTATCAACCGTGGTGCGATTTTCCTTGGCTAATTCCCACAATTCTTCCGACGACGATAACACAGCTCCCACCATTCCAGGCCCGCACGGTTCCTCATACGGTTCGCTTTGTATATCCGTTATCAGGTGACAGGATGCTACTTGCTGCGTTACTGCCGTCAGATTGACCGTCACGCGTACCTCTGCCTGTGTTCCGTTCAAAATCGCCACATGAAAACTTGCTACATCCCCCCACACGTTTGCTTCCCAATGGGCTTTTTCGTCTGTGGCTTTTTCCTCCCGATGAATGGTTTTGTGAAATGGAATCGTCAACTCTGTCACTGCCGGTTGTATCCCAGACATACCTACATACAACAAGGTGCACACAACCGTCCCCTCCACCATAAGCTCCCCTTCTAAAAGCTCCGGCTTTTCCATCTGTACTTTAGCCCCCACCGGGTAAATCATCAAAAGCCGCTCTTCCCCCGATGGCGCAAACGTTTCGTCTACCGACACCCGCATTAACTGGCAGCTTCTGCTTTTTTCCATCAGGCACTCTGTGTTCTTCAGAATGATCCGCTCCTGTTTTGCATACGCGTCTGCCAGATAGCGTAATTCCTCGTTTTCGTACCCTGTGTAAGCGATTTCCATCTCTATGGACACATGGAGATGCCGCATTTGTCCATCCTCATTCGGTGCCTCTTTTACCTGTGCCGACACAATCTCGTAACGCATGGTGGGCATGCTTGCCTCCCCGATTCCGGGATATTCACAGTGTTCTTCTACCACCAGCGTGTCCGCATAATAGCGTACGCTCCCTTCCGGTTCTTCCCCTTCGTACACCATAAAAACTGCCACTTCTCCCCGCATGGTTAACTGGCCCTCACCGGGAATCAGTTCCACTCCTCGCAATTCCACATTTTCATATAAAATTCTGGAGATATCAGGTTCATTCTCCGGCAAACTCATGGCTTCTTTGATGCTTACCGCTGTGGTTCCATGTCCTATCATACGGCTGTAAGGCATGGTGGCAAATCGTTTTTCTACCGCTCCGGTTATATCTTTTATATAGGACTGTCGCTGAGCGCTGTAGGCTTCACCGTACAGATTTACCATGGCAAAAACCGACAGTTTCCTGCTGTTTAGCCTCTTTACCGTGCTCGCCCCTATCTCCACATGTACCTCTACCTCCCAGTCCGGCTCTTTTTCCAGCACAATACTCTGCGCAAATGGAATACTGCCACTGATGCTACACAATTTTGCACCTCCACCGGCTGCCGCATACAATATCCGATAGCCAATGCTTCCCTGCACTGTGGTTTTGCTCTCTCCCACCTGTACCTGTTCTTTGAAAAAGCGAATACTCTGCCCCACCACGTGATCCACATCCGCCATCTGTCGCTCCAAATTTACTTCCTCTTCTATCGGCACCTGCAGGCTTACACTTTTGACCCGCAGACGCCCCTCTAACGTATCCATACTTTTGTCCATAAAAAAATCTCCCTTCGAATAGTTGTTTCCAATCTATTCTCTCCGGGAGATTTTTATTCTTGATTCTTACATGTTGCCTTCTACGCAGATTCCTTGCAGAGTTTCATGCGTACACTCTTTGTCACAATGTCCGAATAATTAAACGAAAGAAGTTTCTCGTCTTCGTGGTTCTTATTCGTAACCAACACTGTAAATACACATGGATATGCATCTTGTAAAATGCCCTCGCACACGTTCGCTCTGTGTCTGCCTTCTTCTTGCAGAATCTGCACCTTGCTTCCAAGCTGTAGCTTAACTGAAGCACGAATCTTCTCTAACATCTGTTGTTCCGCTGCCATTTCAACTACCTCACTCTTTCCCATTGTGAAAAAGTTTCACGCTGTATTTTATTTTCTTATCATTTGTTCATTATATCAGCATTTAGTGTTTTTGTCAAATGTCAGCGTCAAAAAATACTATATCTAGTTTTCAATCACCAAAGCTATCTGTCCCCGCAGATAGTCTGCCAAATGTTTCTTTTCCTCCGGCGCAAGAGTCTTTGTATCTACCGGTGGCAATATGGTTACCTGCGCGTGGGCAGAGCGCACAAACGGAAAGTGGTTCTCTAACGCATCCCGGGTTCCTTCAATGGCTATCGGTATTATTTTACAACCGGTCTTCGTTGCCATTTTCACAGCACCGGCCTTAAATTCCAACAACTCTCCGTTCTTTGACCGGGTTCCTTCCGGGAATATGAACACGGAAATTCCCTGTTTTAATAATTCGATTGCATTCAAAATCATGTTCAACCCGTCCCTCGGATCATTGCGATCCAGAAACAGGCAATGCAATCGCTTCATCCACACCCGTAAAAAAGGCACTTTCAACACACTTTTCTTAGATACAAATCCGGTCACATGGGGCAAAAGCGAATACACCAGTACTACGTCGAACATGCTGGAATGGTTTGCCACAAACAAAACCGGTTCGTCTTCCGGGATATTGTCCATACCTTTCACGTCATAGGTCATACCCGAGAAAAACATTACGCAGCGAAATGCCCACTGCACAATTCGCAAACTATGCAAATCCGCCTTCTCCGGGTTCTTCTTATGTACAAAATACTCAATTGCCATCAATGGTGATGACAGAATCAAAAAGAGCGCTACAAACAGCACCGCAAAAAATGCTCGTATCATTCTTTCTCCTCCTCACAATATGCAGAGACGATTTATTATGCAAATTGCTCATGCGGCATACGCCGCAGAGCAGTTTCGCAAATATCAATGCCCATTATAGCATGAATCTGTTTTCTCGGCAACGTGCATATTAGGGGCAGTTTCCTCATAAAATGCAGAAAAACCTTCCGCAGGTGCTTATGAAACGTTTGCTTTTGATTCTGGCCGCCTTTATTATGCTATTTATTTTCTGTGGCTGCCACACCACCTCCGACAATACCCGCAAGCTGAAAGACGTGGAGTTTACCGTCATTGACCCTGAAGAGGCTCCGGAAGCGTTAACGGACGCCATCTTAAAAAAGCGCAAACAGCCTTTTAAGCTTACTTACACCACCGGGGATTCCTTGTATATCGCCAGGGGCTATGGCCCGCAAAAGACCTTCGGTTACCACATTACCGTCGATGCGGTTTACCTTACCGCCAATGGTCTGTTTTTTGCTACTACCTTATACGGTCCTCATAACAGCGATGTTATCAATCGTTCTACCTCCTATCCGTTTATTATTGTGAAGGTAAAGCGTACAGATGGTTGTGTAATTTTCAACTGAAAAAAGAGGGGATTTCTCCCCTCTTCTTAAAAACCGATGGCTTCTTTCATTTCTTCCTGAATATCCTTCTTTAACGTATGCACTTTACGATCGGCCGGTGCGTAAATCCTACCATCCGGAAGCAGATAGTAGGTTTCCATAACCGATTTTCCTTTGTAAATTCCAATGGAATAGGTTTCCGGATACTCTTCTTTTTCTATCTTTTCTCGCCCTTCGCTTTTTTTAATTGTTGCATTTTTCAGTAGTTCATACACTACCTTGCCGCTCTTTTTGCTCAAAACTTCTTCATGCGTCAGCTTTTGCACCACGACTTTGGTATATTCTTCCGGCATTGACAGCTTTTCGGTCTCGTGCTCTCCAAATATGGAATACGCAATCCCCAAAACAATAATAATTCCTGCAATTATGAGGTTTTGCTTTCTATGTCTTGAATCTCTTAACATCGTGCTTTCTCCTATTTCTGTACAATGTTTACGATTCTGCCCGGTACGTAGATTTCTTTTACGATGGTTCCGGTAAGCTTACCGTCCACTGCTTCTTTCGCTTTTGCAATGGCATCTTCTTTTGCAATATCTCTTGCAATGGCAATCGTTGCCTTCGTCTTGCCGTTAATCTGCACTGCGATTTCTACCGTGTTCTCGATGGTCTTTGCTTCTTCAAACGTTGGCCATGCTGCCTGGTATACTCTGCCTTCATAGCCAAACGTTTCCCATAATTCTTCTGTCATATGCGGTGCTACCGGATTGAGTAACAGTAATAACGTTTTGAATTCTTCTTTTGTTACACTGCCCTTCTTATAGAAGTCATTTACCAGTGACATCATGGCTGCAATAGCGGTGTTGAATTTCATTGCTTCGAAATCGCCGCTTACCTTCTTAATGGTCTGATGCATTTTTACTTCCATATCTTCCGTGTATGCATCACCCTCTACTACCATATCACCCAGTTTCCATACACGGTCTAAGAAACGACGGCATCCACGTACACCTTCCTGACTCCAGGACGCTCCTAATTCAAAGGCTCCAATGAACATCTCATACGCACGTAACGTGTCTGCTCCAAACTCGGCTACAATGTCATCCGGGTTTACTACGTTTCCACGGGATTTTGACATCTTTTCTCCATTTTCTCCCAAAATCATTCCATGGGACGTTCTCTTCTTGTACGGCTCTTTGGTCGGCACTACGCCTTCGTCATACAAGAATTTATGCCAAAATCTGGAGTACAGTAAGTGAAGGGTGGTATGTTCCATTCCTCCGTTGTACCAATCTACCGGCAACCAGTATTTAAGCTGTTCTTTATCTGCCAATGCTTCGTTATTGTGCGGATCGATATAACGTAAGTAATACCAGGATGATCCTGCCCACTGTGGCATTGTATCGGTTTCTCTTTTTGCCGGGCCACCGCAACACGGACAAGTGGTATTTACCCAGTCTGTCATCTTTGCCAATGGGGACTCGCCATTGTCGGTTGGTTCATAGCTGTCCACTTCCGGCAGCGTCAGCGGTAATTCGCTTTCGTCAATCGGCACGTATCCGCATTTTTCGCAATGTACGATTGGAATTGGCTCTCCCCAGTAACGCTGTCTGGAGAATACCCAGTCACGTAATTTGAAGTTTGTTTTCTTGTGTCCGATCCCTTTTTCTGCCAAAAATTCTATAATCTTGGCTTTCGCATCGGCTACTTCTAATCCGTTTAAAAAGTCGGAGTTTACAAGCTTTCCGGTTGCTACGTCGGTAAAGGCTTCTTTTTCTACATTTCCTCCGGCTACTACTTCGATAATTGGAAGTCCGAATTTCTTGGCAAATTCCCAGTCACGGGTGTCGTGTGCCGGTACTGCCATGATAGCTCCGGTTCCATAACTCATGAGTACATAATCGGATACCCAGATTGGAATCTCTTTATCGTTTACCGGATTGATTGCCTTTAAGCCTTTGATTTCTACACCTGTCTTATCTTTTGCAAGCTCTGTTCTCTCAAAATCTGATTTCTTCGCTGCCTGCTCACGATAGTTCATTAACTCATCATAGTTCTGGATTTCGTCTTTGTATTTCTCTATCATCGGATGCTCCGGTGATACTACCATGTATGTGGCTCCAAATAAGGTGTCCGGACGTGTGGTGTATACCGTAAGGCGGTCTTCTTTACCGGATAATACGAAGTCTACTTCTGCACCATAGGATCGTCCAATCCAGTTCTTCTGGGACACCTTGATTCTGTCAAAATAATCTACTTCTTCTAATTCGTCAATTAATCTGTCCGCATACTCAGTTATTTTTAACATCCACTGACTCTTTACCTTACGTACTACTTCGCCACCGCATCGCTCGCACACGCCGTTGACTACTTCTTCATTGGCAAGTCCTACTTTACAGGAAGTACACCAGTTGATTGGCATTTCGTTCTTGTATGCCAGCCCTTTTTTGAATAATTTCAGGAAAATCCACTGGGTCCATTTATAATAATTTGGATCGGTTGTGTTTACTTCTCTATCCCAGTCGAAAGAGTATCCTAAATCCTTTAACTGCTGTTTAAATCTTGATACGTTGTTCTTGGTTACAATCTTTGGATGAATCTTATTCTTAATCGCAAAGTTCTCTGTCGGTAATCCAAACGCATCCCATCCCATTGGGAATAATACGTTGTATCCTTCCATTCTTCTCTTTCTGGATATTATATCCAGTGCTGTATATGGTCTTGGATGACCTACATGAAGTCCCTGTCCTGATGGATACGGAAATTCTACTAATGCATAGAACTTTGGCTTGCTATGATCTTCGCCTACCTTGAAAGCATCTTCCTGCTCCCAGATATTCTGCCATTTTTTCTCAATGACCTTTGGATTATATGTTTCCATTTATGTTCCTCCTTGTATGAATTGTCTTTCTGTTAGCAAGTGGGACGTCACGCGTTTAGTATACAGTAAAAGCCTTCTCGTCCCAATCCTGAGACGAGAAGGCTTATCATCCTTCACGCGGTACCACTCAAGTTTCCGGCCTACACCGGCACTCATTGCCGTAACGTGGCTCTTCGCCATTCCCCTACACAGTATTCCTTCAGGGATGGAGCTCCCAGGTGAGTTCCATAGTGCGCTATTACTGTCTTGCAGCCTCCGACAGCTCTCTGAAAATCCGCTTCTATGTACTAGTCCTGTTCCTAGCTTCAATATATGAATCTTTTTCAAGTGTACACAGTTTCTAAGGAAAAGTCAATAGCTTTTCATTGGCCATTTGCGTATTTTTCTGTACGTAAACTAATCCTTCAACTGCTTGTTTACTTTTTATCCGCTTTTGAGTCCTATGTCAAGGACGAAGCCTTTGGTGCTACGCATCCTTGACACAGGCTCAAAGGCGGATATTTTTACACTCAAGCAGTTGAAGGATTCGGTGTGCGCTTTGCACCTCTTCCCACTTTTTAAATATTAGTTAATAGCTGGAAATGAAGCTTTTTCCTAGTTTATATTGATAGCGTTCCACGCATCGTTTCTGCATATTTTCCATACATCTGTTGATTGTGAATACGACTGGTTTTTTCAGACAACATCATCTGACTTGATAATACGTGATATACATGTCCTTCTGCAGAGCAACCTACAACACCTTCCTTTTTGACCATCGGTATTCGGAATGATGGTGGAAACTTTATATCGTGCAGGATGTTTTTTATCGTTCCCTTGGATATGCCGTCTGGTGACGCAGCTATTCCGCCTTTGCGATACGATGTTTGTACTGCCTCTTCATAAACTCGGGCTACTGCATCCTCTGTCATGGTCTGGTTTGGTGCCAATCCTAGGATTTTATCTATGAGATAGCATGAAATCGGCTTACCGTTCTCATCCACTTCATTTTTGGAAGTATACAGAGTCTTAAAAAACTTACCTCGCCTACCGAAGTGGTAAGGGTTTTCGGATCATCCTTCCGCTCCACATACCAATTCCTTTTTCTTGCAGGCATTCTTCGTATCCCATTATCAATCTCCTGAAGCGTTTGCTCAATCACCTTTCGGCAAAGGTCGTCGGTCACCTGATGCAGGTTGATGACATACTCTGCCAGGTTTTTGGGATCTTGGAAGAAATTTTCCGAGGAAACTTTTACTCTAGCTCACTTTATCCATTCTTCCAATTTCTTTTTTACAAGTTGTACATTCAATGGCTTTTCTGATGTTTCGATTGAAAACAACAAGGTTTCTCCGATTTGATAGCCTTCTCGTTCATATGAATCCAACCGTTGAAAGTTTTTTACTGCATAGTTGTCATCGTCGGCTAAACCAAAGTGTTCCCAGAAAGCAGAGGTTCGCCTTCTCGGGTGAAACAGTATAAAATCCGGATATATCTTCTCTCCTCCCAGCCACAAAACCGGTTCGTACTGATATGGAATATTCATGCTATTAAACAAATCTGCTAATATCTTTTCCGATTTTGATCGAACCATTTCCCCTCTTTCCGTCATAAATCCTTTTGTAATGGGGTAACTATTCTGCCTTCCCATATTATCGCGATACCATTTTTCAATGCATTCTTCTTTTATTTCAAATCGCGGATTCACAAGTGCTTTTCGTCCTTGACAGAGGTTTTCATATATTTTTTCTATCGCTTGTTCGTCATAGTTTCGCATAAAGTTTTTGATTACATTTTGTGTTTTCTTAATCTGCTTTAGTAATTTCTCATCGTACGTATGTTGCGCAATACGACGCGCCATATCCATCTCTTTTTTCCGGACAAACCGTTCCTTCTCCTCCCCCTTTCCTCGGAAGTAGTACTGGGGCGTCCCCTGACAATTCGATACCCGCAAACTCCCTTCCGGTATATGTCCACTATAACGCTGATTCCTACGTATTGTTTTCTCTAATTTACTAAGTTTTTCTTGTTGCTCTGCTAAGTATGCTATATACTTCTCCATATTTCCTCCATTTCTTTTTGTTTCTACTAAAAGGTTATTTGCTGATTTCGCAATGTGACCTGCTAAGATTATAAAGATAATTTGATTTCATGCGATTGCGAACCAATCGCTCTCACTATAATACCTATATTTTCCCAAACTGGCAATAGTAATTTCGTAATTTCTAAATTTTCTGCCTGCCCCTTGTCTTTTCTTACCCCCGTTTTCACTTTTCCTTCTCCCCAGCGGTACCTCCACTCTCTCCATGCCGGATTCTCTACCTCTTTTTTCGCTTTTCAAACTCCCCAGCGGTAGCTTCACACTCTCCATGACGGATTCTCTACCTCTTTTTTCGCTTTTCAAACTCCTCAGCGGTAGCTTCACTCTCTCCATGACGGAATCTCTACCCCTGTTTTCACACCCCAAGCTCCTCAGCGGTACCTCCACTCTCTCCGTGCCGGATTCTCTACCACTGTTTTCGCTTCCCAAACTCCACATCGGAACCCCATGACCCTTCCAGCCTAAATCTCTACCTCTTTTTTCGCCTTTCAAACCATACAGCGGTACCCCATGACCCTTCCAGCCTAAATCTCTACCCCTGTTTTCACTTCTCAAACTCCCCAGCGGTAGATTCACTATCTCCATGCCGGAATCTCTACCTCTGTTTTCACTTTTCCTTCTCCTCAGCGGTACCTCCACTCTCTCCATGCCGGAATCTCTACCTCTGTTTTCACTTTTCCTTCTCCTCAGCGGTACCTCCACTCTCTCCATGCCGGATTCTCTACCCCTGTTTTCACTTCTCAAACTCCCCAGCGGTACCTCCACTCTCTCCATGCCGGATTCGCTACCACTGTTTTCACTTCCCAAACTCCCCAGCGGTACCTCCACTCTCTCCATGCCGGATTCGCTACCACTGTTTTAGCTTCCCAAACTCCCCAGCGGTAGCTCCTGACCC
>SVEW01000045.1:0-8139 GCA_015057205.1 Lachnospiraceae bacterium
AAAAAGGACTGACAGATATGTATTATGACTACGCCATGGCTGCACCGTACATGGCGAACTGTTTGGAGAAAGAAAAGGCAGATATTTTGGTACTGGGAATGGGTACCGGAACGTATGCGACACAGTGTAAGCGCTTTTTTTCAAATTTATCTATCAAAGGTGTAGAAATTGACGAAAAAATTACGGATCTGGCGCATCGGTATTTTTCCCTGCCACAGGATGTGGAAGTAGTGAATTACGATGGCAGAGCCTATCTGCAGGCGGAGACGGAGAAGTACGATGTTATAATGGTGGACGCGTATCAGGATATTACCATTCCATTCTCCATGTCATCGAAGGAGTTTTTTTCCCTGGTGAAAAAGCATTTAAAACCGGATGGCGTGATGGTTGTGAATATGAATATGCGGGATGACAGTGAGGGGAATATCAATCAGTATTTAGCGGATACCATATCACATGTTTTTTCGGAAATATACACGGTGGATGTGCCAAACAGCACCAATCGGGAGCTTTTTGCAGGAAATAGAGAAGGCTATTTGGAGACATTCGGTCGCAATTGCAATCTGGAAGTAAATACGGCTTTGTGGAACCGAATGAATGAGATTGCGAAACATTTGAAACCTTATCAGGGAAGTGGTTACTGCATGACAGATGACCACGCACCGGTGGAACTTTTGGGCATGAAAGTGATAGACAAGTTGATTGCCAAGGAGGTTGCATATTACCGAGATGTGTATAAAAAAGGTGGGGTTGGTGAACTTTTAAAGGTACTTTAAAAAATACTTGAATTATTCATTTTACGTGCTATAATGTGTTTGAATTATGCAAACAGATAAAAGGAGAGTATAGTATGGAATTTTTCTTGGATACAGCAAATGTTGATGAGATTCGCAAAGCGAATGATTGTGGAGTAATTAAGGGTGTAACAACAAACCCATCTTTGATTGCGAAATCCGGTAGAGATTTTAATGAGGTAATTAAAGAGATTACTTCTATCGTAGATGGACCAATCAGCGGAGAAGTGAAAGCCACCACCGTTGATGCGGAAGGAATGATTAAAGAAGGTCGTGAGATTGCCAAGATTCACAAGAATATGGTAGTTAAGATTCCTATGACAATGGAAGGTTTAAAGGCAGTTAAGGTTTTGAGCGCTGAAGGTATTAAGACCAATGTTACGTTAGTGTTTACTGCAAATCAGGCACTTTTGGCTGCAGAGGCAGGAGCAACTTACGTATCTCCGTTCCTCGGAAGATTGGATGACATCAACATGCCGGGTATTGATTTGATTCAGACTATTTCTGAGATTTTCATGAATTACGGATATGAAACGCAGATTATTGCAGCATCCATTCGTAACCCGATTCATGTTACGGATTGTGCTTTGGCAGGTGCAGATATTGCAACTGTACCATTTAAGGTATTAGAGCAGATGATGAAGCATCCGTTAACCGATCAGGGAATTGAGAAATTCCAGGCTGATTATAAAGCTGTTTTTGGTGAATAAAATAGCCGATATATATATATGGTAGAATAACTAAGGAATACAGGAAAGGAGCTATGACACATGAAGGAAGAGTATTATAAGCTTGTTAGAGATAAGGTACCGGAGATCATGAAGAGTGAGGGGGCGGTTGTACAATATCAGATAATGGAAGATAAGTATTATCGTCAGGAATTGTTTTTGAAGCTTCGAGAGGAAGCTCGGGAATTAATGGATGACCCGCACGATATTGAAGAATATGCTGATATTCTTGAAGTGCTTGACTGTATTATGAAGTTACATGGAATTTCATTCGATGCGGTAATGGAGACTAAGGAAAAGAAACGTTTACAGAAAGGTAGCTTTACTGAGAAGTATTTCCTATACCATTCCGAGACAATTTAATAGTTATAAGAGAGTGATCCCTGCTGAGCCCTTTGGCTTGGCAGGGATTTTTTCGTCTTGACAAAAGTACGAAAAGATAGTAAAATTAATAGGTTTTGAACGCTGTTTGAAATATGTAACTTTTTGATAGATTAGCATAGATAAAAATGGAGGATAATATGACAAAGCAAATCATGGCATTATTCATGTCCATTATCATGTCGCTTGGTGCATTAGGGTTAGATGTAACACCTTCAGACACAGCGACGGTTGAGGAGAAGCAGGTGGAGACAACCACAGAAGCAGTCTCCGATGAGGTGGATGTGGCAGAAGAGATGACAAAAGAAGAAACAGAGGAGAATGCGAAGGGAGTGGAACCGGAGCAGAAGGCGACGGTGAAGAAGAAGTCTCGTAAAGAGAAAAAGGTTAAAAGGCGTCGTGAGGATTCAGATAATACTACACAAGAGGTGGCTATCGATGGTTCTTCTCTTATTAAAAGCGTGACGGTAACACAGAATAACAAAGAAGTGAAAGATGGTAGTATTGTTAGCTATAAAGAGAATTTTTCCATGGAGTACCAATTAAAAGATGGTATTAAGATAGGCTATGGAACGGGTGGTGATGTAGAAACCGGTAAGTATTATAAGTTACCGGAATTGGATACGAATTTCTTTAAACTAAATGGCGAACGGATAATCCCCATCCGGATAGAAGGAAAAGAGGAAACGTTTGGTGATGCATATATCCAAGAGGACGGCAGTGTACTCCTTCATGTAACTTATGCACCAGATGGTAGGGAAGAAGTTAACGGTGCGAATTTTGAATATCACGCTCAGTTGGTGGAAGATAGGGTAAAAACAGAGAAAAATGAAATAACCATACCTTGGCCGGATGGTTCTACAAAGCGAATTTTGATTGCGGAAAATCAGCCCAAAGAGCCTACGATTACAAAGACCGGAGTTGTAGAGGGTGATAAGGTTAACTGGACAATCACCATTACCAACGATGAGAATCCCATCGAGTACGATGGGGGGATTCTAGTAACCGATACCATAGAAATGAACGGTACCGGTACCCATAATTATGTGGAAGGTAGTTTGCAGGTAAATGGTGAGGTTAAAAATCCGGGAGATTGGACAGTATCCGGTAAAACCTTTACGTATGAGGTAACCTCGATGGAACCGGGAGCACAGACTGTTATTACCTATTCTACGAAAGCGAAGTTTTTGGCAACAGCGGAAGATTTAGCGCAAAACGGAGATTTATCACAGACGGTGACGAATACAGCGGTTATTACAGCTGAGGGAGAGAAGGCGTTAGATAAGAAGGCCGAGGCGACAGTAACCCTTAAGAAGACGTTGGATAATTGGATTACCAAGGAATGTACCAGTGCCGGTAAGAAAATTGAATATCTTACGGCAGAGAAGAAGGGAAAATTATCCTGGACAATTACGGTGAAAAACAACGGCTATTCTGTAAAGAATGTGATATTGCATGACTTGTTTGGCGGAGATGATTTTGTGAAAAAGCATATGACGTTAGCCGAAGAAAGTGTGAAGGTGGCAGGCAAAACCGCAGAAGTAAAAACCGGTGAAGCTGGAGAAAGTTTCCAAATTGCATTGCCGGATATGACTGGGGAGGAAACGGTTGTTATCACGTATGATACATATATTTCCAGTTATGATGAATTCTTGCGGACCAATCATTCAGTGGGTCCTTCTAATAAGTCATGGTTGAGCTTCGAATTTGATTTCGATGGGAACGGGGAATATACGGTTATCCCCAAAGGACCGGAAATGATTGAGAATGTTGCCATTACCACCAAAGCCGGTATTGAGAAAAAATTTGTTTCCTTCGATCCGGTGAAACACCAATTGAAGTGGCGTGTTACCCTTAATAAGGAATATCAGCCCCTTGGTGGAGTAAGTTTGAAGGAAATTTTGGGAAATGGACAGAAATTTGTATCCTTTGGAAAGATGACCATGACCGAAGAAGGTGGTAGCGAGAATGAGTACGATATTACGGAATCGGATTATACCGAAGCGGATGGCGTAGTAACCCTTACCCTTGGTGATAAGATTGAGAATAAGAAAGCTACGTTTGAGGTTGTTACTGAACTTACGGATGAAGAAGTGGATACATGGTCAGGCAATGTGGTTGCAAAAGTGTACAGCAATCAGATTGCGTTGCTGAGTGATGGAGTAGAGATTGCTAAGGATTCCGCAAATGGAACCTACACCAGTGAGGTAATAAAAAAAGAAGTTTCTGCCTATGATTACACCAATCACACCATAGCTTATACCATAATCGTAAATCAGAATAAAATGCCAATGGATGGTGTGAAAATCGTAGATAGCTGGAAGGGTAGTAGCGTGAAGGCCGTATTAGTGGAAAGTTCTGTGAAATTAGACGGAACCACGTTGTCTACCGACCAGATGGAATACAAAAAGGCTGATAGTACCGTTACCTTCTCTTTGGGGGCGATTAATAATGAAGTGAAGATTACCTATGTCCTTAAAGTGGAAGACAATGATTTGTTTGAAACGAATGATGCAATAAAGGTAAGTAATGAGGCTGCTTTTACATCTGCAGCAAAGAAGACGGCTGTGAAAGTAACCGGAAATTGTAGTTTTAACGGTAAGTTCCTGGATAAGACTTATACGTTTGAAAAAAATATAGGTATCGTAAACTATCAGGTGGTGGTAAACGCAAATCATCACAAATTAACAGAAAAGCTGGCGCTGTTGGATACCATGGGGGATGGCCTACGCTACGTGAAGGAGTCTTTTGTGGCATACAAAGGAACGGTTGATAAAGATGGAAACGTGACAAAGGGCGAAGCAGTTTCAGAGATTGAGGCAACGGCAGAAAAAGGAAAGACGTCCACAAACCTGACAATTTTGTTCCCGAACATGGGGGATGACAATTGCTATGTGCTGACCTATCAGGCAAAAGCGGTTCCAAAGAAAACCAACTATGCGAATACAATTGTACGCGTAGGACGTAAAAGTGCTGAAAAAAGCGTTGCATCCACAAAGGCACTCTCCGAAGCGGATAAATCCGGTGCATGGGTGCAGAAGGCATCCTATCTTACAATTAAAGAAAAGGATAATGTGGATAAGCAGCCGATTAAGGGCGTAATATATGGCGTTAAGAATGCAGAAGGAGAAGAAGTTACAGAGCAGACTTCTGATGGAAAGCAGGATACCGAAGTCATTGGTGAACTGGATACCGGAGAAGAATACACCGTTTATGTAAAAGAAGTGCCGGCAGGATATAAAATGCCGGAGGAAAGTGAGAAGAAAGTAACCATTGAGCAACTTGGAAAATCAAATGGAAAGACGGTGGAATTTGAATTTGTTCGTGAGGAAAATGTAATTAAGATTCAGACGATTTCCGAAGAACAGAAGGAGCCGTTAGAAGGAGCCAAGATTGTTTTAAAGGAGCAGGGCAAGAACAAAACCATTCAAGAGTGGACTACGGATGGACAGGAAATTGTTTTGGAAGTGCCGCTTAAAAAAGAAATGGTTCTTGTGGAAACCGTAAGTCCTAATGGATTTGAAAAAGAAAAGGAAATTCATTTTAAACTCGATTACGAAGACGGTCAGGTGAAATTGTTTGTAAAACAGGGGGATGAATTCAAGCCACAGAGCGGTCAGTCTTTAAAATTGGTTAACAAAACGGACGAAACGGTAAAGAAAGAAATAGAATTTGTTGCAGTGGATGATGCTACCGGTGAGGAAATCAACGGAGGAGAATATATTTTATATCCTTATACCGAGGAAGAAGCAAAGCAGATTATCAAGAATTGGACAAAAGGTGAGGATAAAGAACTTCTGGAATTTAATTACCAGCGCATTTACGAAGTGAAAGAAACAAATCCACCAGCCGGATATGAAAAAGCCGAGAAGAAGATCGTCAAAATGGATAACCAGGGCGATTTATGGGAGTTAACGGACGATGGATTTGTAAAGACCACGGATAATAAGGTGACAATGCGTAATAAACGGAAGTCCGCAACCGGTGGTGGCGGAAGCAATGGTGGCGGTTCTACACCAAGCGGCAATCCGGGAACGACGTCAGATGTGCCGGAACAGGAAAATACAGAAAGTGAACAGCCTGGAACGACGCAGGAGACAACTCCAAGCGAGACAACCAATCCGGATGCAAAAACCTCCAGCAATAAAGAAAACAAAAATGAGACAGAAGCAGAGGATACCAAGGTAAAGGAAAAGAAGAGTTCCGTATCCAAAGATTCTATTAAGAGTAAGAAGTTATCTACGCCAAAAAAGAAAGCAAATAGGAAAGAGAAGCAAGCTAAGAAGTCGGCGGGAGCTCCACGTTTGGCACAGACCGGCGGTTTCCTGGGAACGTTGGCATCTTATGGATTGGCACTTTTGCTGAGTGCAATTGGATGTGTTTTGATGAGAAAAGAAAGTAAGAAGTAATGAAAAAAGCGAAACGATTGATTGCAACGCTTTTTATAGTAGTCGGAGCCGTATTATTACTCGGCTCCGTTGCTGTAAGTGTAATGCAATATCAAAGCAAGAAAATACAGGTAAAACAGTTTCATAAAGTGATGCACGAGGTAAGGGCTGCCAAGGAAAGGGGAAATAAGCCGAAAAAGGTGAAACTGCCACAGGGGGTTTTGTATGTGTTACGCATCCCTAAGATTGATACGGAAGATCCGGTGAAGGAAGGCGTCAGCAAGAGCGCGTTGGCCGCTGCCCTAGGACATGAAAGTAGTACGGTTAATCCCGGCGAAACGGGAAATTGTGTCATTGCAGGTCATCGTAATTATACCTTTGGTAAATTTTTTAACCGCCTGGATGAGGTGGAGTGCGGGGATCGGATTTATATCGATACGCCGGAAGAAACATATACTTATCAGGTACAATCGGTTAAGGTGGTGGAACCTACGGAGATTTCTATTCTGGAAAATACATCGGAGGAACAATTGACATTGTATACCTGCACACCAATTTATATTGCGACCCATCGGCTGGTTGTAATTGCAAAACGAATTAAGGAATAGTGAAGAGTTGCCTTGTGCAGCTCTTTTTTCTTTGGTACAATAAAAGGATAATTGGAAAGGAGTTATTTATGGGAAGAAGAATCGTTAGTTTGGTGTGTGTATTGTGCCTGGCAGTGTCGGGCATTGGATTGGTCAATCACCCCCTGGAGGTAAAAGCAGCAAAGAAGCTAACCATTCAGGTTAAGAATGCCGATACCGATCCAAAGGTAACCTGGAAGAAGATATCCGGAGCGACGGGCTATGTGGTATATCGCAGAATGCCATCGGAGAACGCTTTTGCCAAAGTGGCTACGGTAAGAAAGTGTTCGTATGTCGATTACAAATGGGAGCCTAAGTATGCCATGGACGGAAAGGGTATTTGGTACAAGGTGCGGTCCTATCGGGTGAAGAATGGAAAGCGGGTGTACAGCGCTTTTTCGAAACAAAAGCACTGGAACTTGCGTGTTATTAATAAAGAAACGTATTTGCGCAGCTATTTGAAGCGTACTGCAAAAAATAAGCATAAGGAGCGGATGTGCTTTTTGACCGGGGTGAATTTTTCAATGGAAACAGTAAGCGCGGCATATAAAGATGCTTTTCTTTCTGTCGGTTATCTCGGTACATTGAAGAGTATGAAAAGCGCTTACTATGGTATTTACAAAATTGTAAATTTACGCATTGACCGTAGTGATTTGACAAAGGTGAAGTTGGTAAAATCGGAAAAAGACTTTTATAAAAAGGCTTTTCGACTGATGAAGACAGACGATTACAAGACCCGTCTATATTCCAAGACTGTAAATTATCGTAAGCTGTTTGAGACAGTGTGTTATCAGCATCCGGAGTATCTGCATGGCAAAGAGCCGGTTATTAGTAAGGACGAAAAGAGTTATTGGTTTGAGCCCTATGCAAATTATACGAAAGAACAGATTAAGAAAGAAAATGCACAGATGCGAAAAGTGGCAAGGCAGATTATTTCAGTGATTTTAAAGCCGGCAATGAATGAACGGCAGAAACTTTTGGCTATTCATAATTATCTTGTGGTAACGACGGAGTATGATACGGAGGCACAGGCCACCAGGGCGCGAAACTCGAATCCTACCCACAATGCCTATGGATGTCTGGTTTTACACAAGTGTGTGTGTGACGGTTATGCGGCAGCCTTTAATTTGTTGGCATCCTATGCAAAGATTCCGGCAATTTCTGTGGCGGCCAACGGACATGCATGGAATTACGTAAAGATGGGCAATCGGAATTGTTATGT
>SVEW01000045.1:8149-16837 GCA_015057205.1 Lachnospiraceae bacterium
CCTGGGACGATCCGGTACCGGATCAGGGAAAAGTGGTGACCAGTACGCGGTATTTTGATGTGAGTAAAGCAGTGATGGAAAAAGCCCATGGATCCTGGGATTCCACCTATTTTTCTGATATTTATCTAGGATATATGTCAGAATTGATAAAATAATTTGCTAATTTTTGTGAAAAGTGAAAATTGTAAAACAACTCCCCCTTTGGTATGATTAAAATATGAATAAAATATGTCACAAATGTGGCGAAATAAAGAAGGAGGGGTTTTTAACTCATGGAACAAGGCAAAGGGCAATTTAACTCAAACTTTGGCTTCCTGATGGCTGCGCTTGGTTCCGCAGTTGGATTGGGAAATCTATGGTCCTTCCCCTATAAGATGGGTCTCGGGGGAGGATTCGCATTTCTGGTGATTTATTTGATTTTACTGGTGACCGTAGGTTATCCGCTGTTGTTAGCGGAGATTGCGGTGGGACGTAAATCACAGAAGGCGGCAATCGAGGCGTACAGCGACGTAAATCGCAAATTTAAGTTTAATGGTGTGCTGCAAACGGCGGTTCCATTCTTTTTGATTGCGTTTTACTGTACGTTTGGTGGCTATATTCTGAAGTATTTGGTCTATTCCGTAATGGCCTTCGGAGGAAAAAGCGTAGATCCGGAAGCGTTTTTCAAGTCTTCGCTTTTGGCAAACGGTGGGGAAGCTATGATCTGGATGGCGGTTTTCCTTGTTTTGACAGTAGTAATCGTTATCGGCGGTGTGTCCGGCGGTATCGAGAAATTCTGTAAAATTGCTATGCCGGCGCTGTTTGTAATGCTGGTGGTAATCGTAGTTCGTGCCTGTACATTATCGGGAGCAGGAGATGGATTGGCATTTTTGTTTAAACCGCATTTTGAAGGTATGGATTCCGTAGGAGATTTCTTCAGTACACTGAAGTTAGCCGGCGGGCAGATGTTTTTCTCACTGTCTCTTGCATCCGGGTGCCTGATAGCGTATGGTTCTTATCTTGGTAAAAACGAGAATCTGGAAAAAGATGCCGCTGTAATTGCAATTGGAGACTCATTGGTTGCTATTTTGGCGGGTATGGCTATCATGCCGGCATGTTCTGCTTTTGGTATTGAACCTGGAGCAGGTCCGGGATTGTTGTTCATGTCTATGCAGACCGTATTTAACAGTATGGCAGGCGGCAAAATTTTTGGATTCTTATTCTGGTTATTGGTATTTTTTGCGGCACTTTCATCCTCTATTGGAATGATGGAAGGCGGTGTATCGGCAATTCTTGATAACCGAATCAAAGCCGGTAAACCGGCAAATCGTTTGGCGGTAACTGTACTTATGGGAGTATGGGCTCTTATAGGAAATGCATTGACGACCCTGGATTGTCTGGGTGCAGCCAAAACAGTTTCCTGGTTCCACATTTTGGGACAGCCGGATGTATTGGACGTGTGGGATGCCGTTGCAGAGGGCGTTTTGATGCCTTTGACCGGTTTGATTATGGCTATTTTACTTGGCTGGGTTGTGCCGCACTACATAGATGATGAAGTGGAGCGTGGATCCGGTTTTAAATCCAGAGGACTGTTTAAATTCTGCATCCGTTATCTGGGACCTATTTTCATGATATTAATTGTGTACGGACAGTTGACGTCCTTCTGGGGCTAGTAGTTTTATAAGGAGTTTTTATGAAGAAAAAAGGATTGGCATGGCTGCTTTTGGCGGTCATGCTGCTTTCCGTTTTGGGACAGATTACAACGGTAAAAGCCGAGACGGGGGCAGACGGGCATGTCTTAACACTTAGCGCGAAGAAAATTTCCATTATGGCAGGCTGCCGTGGACAATTATATGTTACCAGTGGGTATTATGCGTTGAAAATGTATTCTACCGATAAAGATGTGGTGACAATTTCAAAGAACGGCCTGCTAAAGGCAAAGAAAGCCGGTAAGGCAACGATTGTTGCGAAGGATACGTACTCCGGCGCTAAGGCAACGTGTAAAGTGACTGTGAAAAAGCGCCTGACGGCAAAACAGATTCGTAGTAAGATTTATGGGTTAAAGTCCAGATACCCGGAAGGAAAGCCATGGACCAATGGGAACCTGGATAAGTACGGTAACGGTGGCTGCTATGCGTTTATGATGATTGCCGTGGAACGTGTCTTTGGAAAAGCAACCCTGACCAAACAGCATAAATCGTTTAATAAGATTCGTGTGGGAGACCATATCCGAATTGGCAATTTTCATTCTGTGGTAGTTCTTAAGAAAAAACGAAATTCAGTGGTGGTCGTGGAAGGAAATTACAATTCCTCTATTCACTGGGGAAGAGAAATTACCAGGCGCGAGTTGCGGGAATACGGATTTTATGTGGATACCCGTATCTGGACGTAGGAAATAGTATTTTAAAAAAAACATACTTACGTAAGAGGCAAAAATTTGCTACAATGGGTTCTAAAGCGCAAAATGGTGGAATTGGAAACGCACACTCCTACGGGATGATAACGAACAACACATTTTTGTAGTAAATGTAGGAGGTTTGGTTATTATGCCGAAGAGTAAATTTCAGAATGTAGTTTTTACAATTATGATGGCTACCATTATGGTATATGGAATGGTAGTGTATAACGTAGCATTGAATATGGGAGGCGTGAAGAACGAGACGTTTTTGATTGCCCTTCATGAGCTTCCGATTATGGTGCCGATTGCGTTTGTTTTGGAAATTTTTGTTGTAGGAAGGATTGCAGGAGCCCTGGCATTTCGCGTGGTTCGTCCCACGGATCGGCCGCAGGTGATAACTTTTGCAATCTCTGCATGTATTTGCTGTATCATGTGCCCGATTATGAGTTTGGTAGCAACCATTCTTTTTAAAGAGAATCCAAGCTTTGGAACATGGATTCAGACTTGGGGAATGAATTTCCCGATGGCACTTTTATATCAGCTGTTTTATTGCGGACCATTGGTTCGATTTTTGTTCCGCATGATGTTTCGTGAAAAACAGGTGCAGTCTGAAGTAGAATGCGCATAAAGTTGCTTGAAATCCCCTCTTGACACCACCGAGGGAAACTTCTATAATAAATATCGTATATACAAAGACGATGACGAAGACAGTACATGCCATGGTGAAGCTTTGAGCGAGCCGGGATGGTGAGAGCCGGTACAAGTAGGCGGGCATGGAACATCACTTCCGAGTTGCAACCCGAACCTGCAAGGTAGTAGGCGTTGCCGGCATTCCACCGTTAACCGGGACACGTATGCAGACTCGCATAAGATTACCGTTTGGAATCGGCGGGCCTAAGTATGGCAGTAACAGGTGGTTGTGAAACTTTTGGGCGTTCATTCCTATTACTGGGATGAACGCCTTTATTATTTTAGAGAGGTAGGAGAATATGTACAAGAAAGTATCCACAGATCTGAACTTTGTTCAGCGAGAGAAAGAAGTAGAACAGTTCTGGAAAGATGAGAAGATTTTCGCGAAGAGCATGGATAGTCGTAAGGAAGGAGAGACCTATACTTTCTACGATGGACCGCCAACCGCGAATGGTAAGCCGCATATTGGACATGTGCTTACCCGTGTAATCAAGGATATGATTCCAAGATACCAGACAATGAAAGGAAAGATGGTTCCTCGTAAGGCCGGATGGGATACCCACGGACTTCCGGTGGAATTAGAGGTTGAGAAGTTACTTGGATTAAACGGCAAAGAACAGATTGAAGAATATGGAATGGAGCCGTTTATTGATAAATGTAAGGAATCTGTATGGAAATACAAGGGAATGTGGGAAGATTTTTCCAGTACCGTTGGTTTCTGGGCAGATATGGAGAATCCGTATGTAACGTATCACGATGACTACATTGAGTCTGAGTGGTGGGCATTGAAACAGATTTGGGACAAAGGTTTATTATACAAGGGATTCAAGATTGTACCATATTGTCCACGTTGCGGAACCCCGCTTTCTACCGCGGAAGTATCTCAGGGATACAAGACGGTGAAAGAGAAATCTGCGATTGTTCGTTTTAAGGTTGTGGGAGAAGATGCCTACTTTTTAGCATGGACCACCACACCATGGACCTTACCGTCTAACTTAGGTTTGGTTGTGAACCCGACAGATACCTACTGCAAGGTTAAGGCGGCAGATGGTTATACCTATTATATGGCTGAAGCACTTCTTGACAGCGTGCTTGGCAAGCTGGGAAATGAAGAAGAGGGCGTGAAAGCCTATGAAGTAGTAGAGCGTTTTGCAGGTAAGGAATTAGAATACAAAGAATACGAACCACTGTACGCTTTTGCCAAGGAAGTGGCTGATAAACAGAAGAAGAAAGCATTCTATGTAATGTGCGATGACTATGTAACCATGTCCGATGGTACCGGTATCGTTCATACCGCTCCGGCATTCGGTGAAGACGATGCCCGTGTATGCCGCAAATATGATTTCCCATTCGTACAGTTTGTAAATGAGAAAGGTGAAATGAGCGAAGATACTCCGTTTGCCGGTTTGTTTGTAAAGAAAGCCGATCCGGTTATCTTAGAAGATTTAGAAAAAGATGGTAAGCTGTTTGAGGCTCCGAAGTTTGAGCATGAGTATCCGCACTGCTGGAGATGTGACAGCCCGCTTATCTACTATGCACGTGAGTCCTGGTATATTGAAGAGACAAAGGTGCGTGATGATTTAATTCGAAATAACAATACCGTTAACTGGATTCCGGAATCCATCGGTAAGGGACGTTTTGGAAACTGGCTTGAGAACATTCAGGATTGGGCAATTTCCAGAAACCGTTACTGGGGAACTCCGTTAAATATCTGGGTTTGTGATGACTGCGGTCACAAAGAATGTATCGGTAGCCGTGAGGAATTAGCAAACAGAAGCGGTAATAAGGAGCATGCAAAGATTGAACTTCACCGTCCGTTTATTGATGAAGTTACCTTTACTTGTCCGGACTGTGGCAAGACCATGCACCGTGTACCGGAAGTACTTGATTGCTGGTTTGATTCCGGGGCAATGCCGTTTGCACAGTATCATTACCCATTTGAGAACAAGGAATTATTTGAAAAACAGTTCCCGGCAGACTTCATTTCTGAGGCGGTAGACCAGACACGTGGATGGTTCCACTCCCTGATGGCAGTTTCTACGCTGTTGTTTAATAAGTCTCCGTACAAGAACGTTATTGTTTTGGGACATGTGCAGGATGAGAACGGTCAGAAGATGAGTAAATCCAAGGGGAATGCGGTAGATCCGTTTGAAGCTTTGGAGAAATACGGTGCAGATGCCATTCGTTGGTATTTTTACATCAACTCTGCACCATGGTTGCCGAACCGTTTCCATGGCGATGCGGTAGCAGAAGGACAGCGTAAATTTATGGGTACATTATGGAATACCTATGCATTCTTCGTACTCTATGCAAACATTGATGAGTTTGATGCAACCAAGTACAGTTTAGATTATGATAAACTGGCTGTTATGGATAAGTGGTTATTAAGCAAGTTAAACACTTTAATTAAGACGGTTGATGATGATTTGGCCAACTATCGCATTCCGGAGACCGCCCGTGCATTGCAGGAATTCGTAGACGATATGAGTAACTGGTATGTAAGACGTTCCCGTGAGCGTTTCTGGGCAAAAGGAATGGAACAGGATAAGATCAATGCGTACATGACGCTGTATACTGCATTGGTAACGGTCAGCAAGTTGGCAGCACCAATGATTCCGTTTATGACGGAAGAAATTTATCAGAACCTTGTAAGAAGTGTTGATTCTACTGCAGAAGAGAGCATTCACTTATGTGAATTCCCGGTTGCAAACGATGCGTTTATCGATAGTGAATTAGAAGCAAACATGGATATGGTTTTGAAAGTGGTTGTTATGGGACGTGCAGCCAGAAATGCTGCAAATATCAAGAACCGTCAGCCAATTGGAAATATGTTTGTTAAGGCAGCAAATACCTTGAATGAATTCTACGTTGATATTATTGCGGAAGAATTGAACGTAAAGAATGTAGAATTTAAAGAGGATGTCAGTGCGTTTACAGACTATACCTTTAAGCCACAGCTTAAGACTGTTGGACCAAAGTATGGAAAAATGCTTGGTAACATCCAGAAGGAATTAAAAGAAATCAACGGAAACGAAGCGATGGCTGAGTTGAAACGGGAAGGCGTGCTTACTCTTTGCGGTGGTGAAGTAAAACTTGCGGAGGAAGACCTTTTGATTACCATGACGCAGATGGAAGGCTATATGACCGAGAACGATATGGATATAACCGTTGTGTTGGATTGTAACCTGACAGAGGAGCTTTTGGAAGAGGGATTTGTTCGTGAAATTGTCAGCAAGATTCAGACCATGCGTAAGGAAGCGGATTTTGAAGTAACCGATCGCATCAAGGTTTCCTATGATGCAGAAGGAAAATGTGCAGAAATCTTTGCAAAATACGGTAAGGATATTCTCTCCGAAGTATTAGGCGAGGAATTACTTGAAAAAACAGAACTTGGCTATACCAAGGCATGGAAGATTAATGGAGAAGATGTAACGCTTGGCGTTGCTAAACTATAATTTTTCTCTAAAGTGAAGTAAACCGGTGGAACAGGAAGGAATCCTGGGCCGCCGGTTTTTGTATAGACAGGGGAATGTAGAATTAATGCAATTATTTTTAGTTGTAAAAAATACAACCAAAAATATTTTACTTATCGAAAAAGATTGTGTATCATGGACGTATCAAGTGGCAAATAATGTAGAAAGTGAAGCAGACGAACGGTTATTATGATTACAAAGTCGCACAACATTCCACGAACTATGTTAAGTGGGTGAGCGATAGTGAAAATCACTGGGAAAAAATTGGAGAGGACGGTGGAAAATATGGCAGAGTTAGAAGATAAGAGAACATTACTCATCAGAAGAGTGGTTCCTGCGATTGGTGTGTTGGTACTTGCAGTGCTAAGAATGTTTCCCTTTTACGAGGATTTGGGAATAAGGGTATTTAGCGGTGACGTAGTTTTTGAACATTACGGAAAGGTATTGTGGATTCCGTTTTTGGCATTCTTCCTCGGAACTATATTTGTTGAAAATAGCATTCTGTCCGTGCTGTTGCAAGGTGTCGGTATTGGCTGGATTCTTGTTTTTGATTTTGCGTTTTGGGAATTTATCGAAACGGATGTAACAGTGTTTTTTTGGACGAACCTGGTAGGGGCCATTTTATTGTTCCTGTACTGCGTGGGTGTGGCAATTTATTATCGTAACGGAAAATGCGAGAAAAAGGGTTGCACTTTTGCGAATTAAGAGGTTCGTTCCGGTAGTCGGAAGGAGCAACTTGGGTGGAAACGCGGTGAAATATCGTCCCTTGTATCATAGTGGTGATACAAGGGACTTTTTGCATAGTCGAGACTTCCTTGGATCATGGAAGTAAATCGATGCTATTGCAGCAGAATGTGGTGTAACGCTGGTTCCTGCGATAGAAGTAGCAGAAAATTTTACAAATGTTCACATATTTTAACTGGGAAGATGATAAACTTGGTGTATGTAAGCTCGAAACGGGAGAATACAGAGGAGGTATGTATGAATAAGGCATTTAAGAAAGAACAGTTGAAGGCGAGTATAGAGGGGATAGTGAAGTATCTTTTTCGTAAGACATTGGACGAAGCAAGCAACCAGGAGATTTTCCAGGCGCTTTGCCATGCGGTAAACGAGGTTATCATCGATGAGTGGATGGATTCTCAGAAGAAGATGGAAGAACAGGATTTAAAAACCGTGTATTACATGTCTATGGAGTTTCTTATGGGCCGTGCTCTTGGTAATAACCTGATTAACTTAAGAGCGTATGACCAGGTAAAAGAAGTCATGGAAGAGCTGGGTATTGATTTGAATATGATTGAGGATGAAGAGGACGATCCGGCGCTTGGAAACGGAGGTCTGGGACGTCTGGCTGCATGTTTCTTAGATTCTTTGTCTACATTGGGCTACCCTGCATATGGTTGCGGTATTCGTTACCGCTATGGAATGTTTAAACAGAAAATCGAGAACGGCTATCAGGTAGAAGTGCCGGATAACTGGTTGAGAAATGGAAATCCATTTGAATTAAAGCGTGGTGAGTATAACGTTCAGGTTCGTTTTGGTGGAAACATTCGTGCAGATTATCAGGGGGATGGAAAAGTAAAATTCATTCATGAGAATTATCAGGCGGTACGTGCCATTGCCTACGATATGCCGATTCTTGGCTATAACAACGGTGTTGTAAACAGTTTAATGATATGGGATGCAGAGCCCATGGAGGAGTTCCAGTTGTCATCTTTTGATAAAGGGGATTATCGTACTGCAGTAGAGCAGGAAAACCTTGCAAAGACCTTGGTGGATGTATTGTATCCTAACGATAATCATATTTCCGGCAAGGAGTTGCGTTTGAAACAGCAGTACTTTTTCGTATCGGCATCCTTGCAACGTATTATTCAGAAATACAAAAAGAATCATCCGGATATCCGTAAGCTTTACGAAAAAGTGGCAATTCAGATGAACGATACCCATCCGACGGTAGCAGTAGCAGAGCTGATGCGTCTTTTGATGGACGAAGAGGGCTTAGAATGGGATGAAGCTTGGGAGGTTACCACCAAAGCTTGTGCTTATACGAACCATACCATTATGTCCGAGGCTTTGGAAAAATGGCCGATTGATATTTTTTCCAGACTGTTGCCACGTATTTACCAGATTGTTGAGGAAATTAATCGTCGA
>SVEW01000046.1 GCA_015057205.1 Lachnospiraceae bacterium
TGCCAATCCAGAATTGCGGAAGCAAGGCGCAGATTAAAAATAGAAATGGAGGGATAACATGAAACCGGAAGAAATTAAACTGGCTCTTCAAAATATAAAGCCGGATGACAATACAAAAGAAGAAATATTAGAAAACATTATCAAAGGAAAGAAGAAGAAAAAAAGGAGTTATAGGAGATGGTTTTCACGGATGACAGTGGCGGCAGCGGCTTCTATAGTTTTGATTGTGGTGACGACGATTGGAATCAATGGAGCAACAAAAGGCGCGGTGGTAAAGGCTGTTTGCCAGATGTTTGGATTAAGCGGGCAAACGAAGGAAACAAAAGAAGTAATTAATCAGACAACAAGAGATATCACAAGAAATATGGTATTCGCACCGGAAATTCTATATTTGGATGACAAAATGTTGATTTTTGCAGGTGACAGAGGAATTATGGTATATGATAGAATAGAAAAGGAGATATCTCATTCCATTGATTTTCAAAAAACTGATTGCCTATTTTGGGATACAACCACCGGAGAAACGCACACCCATGCGTTTTATGATGACGGAATGCTTTGGGTTTTCAATGAAAAAGACGGAAATAAAACAGGGAAGTTCTATTCCTATTTGTTGGATGATAATAGCAGCGCTAAAGAATATAATGATACCAGTCTTTGGAAAGAGATATACCATAAATGGAAGAAAATTGACCGGAATTATAAAGATACCTTTACTGAATTTATAAACGACAAAAAGGGCTTTGAGGAGGAAGACGGTGAAATTATGTACAGTGAACGCTGCTGGTGTTGGGATAGCAAGAAGCAGGGAAATTGCATGAGTTTTATTACGGTTCCCTCAGATGAAAAAGGAAGTCCAACGGAAAAAAGGTTTGTCTTAAATACCTATAATATAGAAAAAGAGCAAATGCTAAGTGAAGATTTGGTTTTACCATCTGATAAAAAGAATAGTATGGCACTTCCGGAATTTGAATATACCGGGGATGATCCGATTATTGCGGCAATTGTAGATTCGAAAGTAATCAATAGCGAGGCGTACTGGAAAAGTGATAGCGCGGTTTGGATACCCGGATATCTAATTTACGATAAAATCGAAAAAGATGGTTCTCTGTATGTTTTTGGAAGATTCTGGGGTTTTTCCTACTATCTTAACGGAAATACCCTTATGTGTGAAAGTGGCGGAGAACAGGCGGCGCGAGTAGAACTTAAAAAACAGAGTGATGGAAACTATCAAATTGTAGATGTAAAAAAAGCCGGAGACGGAGCAGAATATCAGGAAGGAATTAAGAGATTTTGTAAGGGATTCCGGGGAGTATATGAAAAATTCTTTGAAGACATTAACAACCACGATAAAAGAAGGGAGGAATGTCGCAAAGAATTTGTGAAGATGTACGAAGAACAGAATCAATTAGGAATAGAATACTACAAAGACTACGGATGGGAACCTGTTTCTATTAAAAAATAAAGAATGACTCAGCTTCGCCCTTACGGGTTCGCTTCGCTAAGTGCACTGCACAAAAAATGCCTTCTCGTCCCAATCCTGAGACGAGAAGGCTTATCTACTTCCTTCACGAGGTACCACTCAAGTTCCGGCCACTGCCGACACTTAACACCGTAACGTGGCAATCCGCCATTCCCCTACACAGTTTTTCGCGAAAAGCCAAGAGAGTTTTATCCCCATGAAAAGTATGGAATTTCATTTTTTGTCAGCCATATTCCCTTTTTCTTCATGTTGGCTTGTCACTCATTTTATGAAAATCCAAATTCCGCAAGCCACTTTGCCGTTTTTTTAATTATGGCTGACGGATAAAAACGTGCTTTTGCTTTTTTTGAAAGCCATACTCTATATTTCATGGATATGGCTGACACCGTGGTTCTGATTTCGTCGCATTCAATCTCATAAAGCCTCTCCAGCTGTCAGCCACGCGGATTCGTTCAGCAAGATTGGCTGATGCATTTTCTAATTTCATCCCAGAGAGCGTCAGCCAAATTGTGCCTTTGTGACGTCTTGGCTTACGTTTTTTCGAATTTCATGTTTTGAACCGTCAGCCTCAAGTCGTAATTTCCAATTTCAGCTTACACTTTTCACAAATTCATGCTTCAAGCAGGTACATCCTACTTCTTCCGAACAATTTTTACGGAAGAAGGAAGGCCACTAGCAACAAGTTTTTTCTTCGTCGCTTCAAATTCCTTCTTTGTGACATTTGTAATTACGATAACTGCATTTTTGGCAATTCCGTAAAATGCGTGATGTCCGACAGACTTCAACGCCCCAACAATGGTAATGTTTTTTAACTTCTTGTTTTCTGCAAAAGCTCCTTTTGCAATTTTTGTAACCTTGTAGGTCTTGCCGTCCGCAGCTTCAATCTTTGCTGGAATCTCCAGTGCTTTCTTAACTACATCAACGCTAACAAGTGCTACCTTCTCACCGGAAACCGGTTTGTAAGTATCTTTCTCAGTTACCTTACCCTTGTTGTTTTTGATTTCTACAACTATGCTCTTCACTACACCTGTTGCAGAAACCTTAACCGTATTGCTGGTTGACGCACCCTTCTCATCAGTCACTGCAGTTGTTTCAATAACCTCGCCTTTTTTGCCGGTCTCTGTAGTAACCACCGTCTTCTAGATTACATTTCCATATTCATCCTCTACAACAGACTCTTCTTTTTTCGCAACAACTTCACCTTCCGCATTTGTGGCAATCTCTGTTGTTGTGGTTGTAGTTGTATTTTCCACTATTTCTCCATCCAGCGTTGCAGTCTTCTCTCCGCCTCTTTCACATCCAGCGGGCAGCCCTCAAATTCCATGGAAAACAATACATCTACTCCCACCTGATATCCGGCTCTTTCGTATTCATCCAGTTTTTTCATATTCTTTTGTACATAATCCTCGCTATCCACTAATCCAAAATGCTCCCAGACTGCCGTTTTTCGCTTTTTCACATTCAATAACAAGAAATCCGGGAAGTTATCCCGCCCATGTAACGATAAGCATGCTTCATACTGGTAAGGTATCCCTTTCCGATGGAACAAATTCGCCAGAAGCACTTCGCTTTTAGAGCGCACTTTCTCTCCCCGATCTGTAACATACTTTCCTTCTTCATAATAGCAATTCTGACTTCCGGGATGTTCTTTATACCAACGCTCTATATATTCATCTTTCGGAAGAATCACCGGGGCAACCAACTCTTGCCTTCCCTTGCCCATTTTTTCGTATACTTCTTCCTCTGCATAGGGATTATAGTCTTTAAGGAAACGGTCTATTGCACTGCGGGTTTGATGAATTTGTTTCAGCATTTTCTCGTCATAATCGGTCTGTACCATTTTCCGAATACTATCGGTTTGTTTCTTTGACATGTACCGCTCTTTTTCCTCTCCCACGGCTTTAAAATAGTAGCGATATTTCCCCCGACACGGTGTAATTCGAAGTCGTCCCTCCGGTACCGTTCCAATATAACGCTTGTTTTTCCGTACACTTTTCTCCAGTTGATCCAATTCTATCAACCGCTCCTCTAATAGCTTCTTGAATTGTTCCATTAAATCCTCCGTTCTTACATATTTTTTCATTGGGTTCGGGTCACCTGCAGGAACGCAAGCCGACCTGAAAGATTTTTCTTAGAATATCTTTAGATGGAAATATCATAATACGAATTCTATCTGAGCGCAATGCTTTTCGATGATATAAATTATGAAATTTGATTTTTTGTCAGCCACATTTTTCATCTCTTCACTTTGGCTTATCACTCATTTTATGAAAATCCAAATTCTGCAAGCCACTTTACCAGTTAGGCAAATATGGCTGACAGCCGAAAGTATGCTTTTTGATTTTTCGAAAGCCATAATCTATATTTCAAAGATATGGCTGACGGCATTCCACGATTTCAATGCTTCCCTTCTCGCAACTCCTCTCATCCTGTCAGCCACGCAATTTTATTCAGCAAGATTGGCTTACACAATCGTCGATTTCATCCCAGAGGTTGTCAGCCAGCTTTCACATTCACGACACCTTAGCTTACACTTTTTCAAATTTCATGTTTTGAAGCATCAGCCAAATTGCACGATTGCGCGCTTCGGCTTACACTTTTCCGGATTTCATAGTTTGAAGCATTCGCCAAATCTCAGCTTCCAGAATTCCAGACTGCCGTTTCCGGAAATCCACTTTTTGTAAGTACCGACGCGTCGGACGCTCAGCCCTACACGTAATAATAGGAGGCTATCGCACTAGATGGTAAATCCATCTGAGCGACAGCCCCCTGACTTTTTGAAAAATTACTGTTCTTCCGGCTGCTGTAAACTTGCGTAATAATCATCAAACAGCTTATTCGCAGCATCCAATGTATTCTTGCTGATTTCCGGCAACTCCCGTCCCCAGGACTTGGTAGCTTCTTTAAAGCCCTTCTCCATAGCTTCCTGCATCTTCTTCATCTTGCCTTCATCACCACCGGAAAGTGCTTTTGCAAAATCAAACAATCTTTGGGACGTCTTCTTAACACCCCAATATCCGTCCTCACTAATATCTTCCTGTGCCTGCTTTTTGGTTGCTGCATCCACAGTAAAATCGCCGCTTGCCAGTTTTTTCCAAATCTCATCTTCATCCGCCAGCGAAAAAGCGCCAACCTGTCCGGATAAGGTTTTCTTTACCAAATCAAGCATCTGCTGCTTTCTCTGGTCAAGGTCTGCCTTCATCTGCTCCACAATGCTACTTCTATCCTGTTTGGCGATACTTTCCGGAGAATAGGTAGTTTTCTCTTCCTTATTCCCCTTCTCGTAAACAACGCCTTCCTCTATCTTCTTATTCTCTTTTACTTCTTCTGCAACTTTCTGTACTGCCTGTTCCGGCTTCACCGGTGCCACCGGAGTCACCGGTCCCAATCCATTCACACCATTTAATTCAATTGCCATACCAAATCCTCCTTTTCCTGATTCCATTCACTCCTATGCTACATCCTTGTATTCAGAGTCCCAATCGCATAAGTCTATATATCTATTATCGGTTATTTTATCAGAAAGTAAAGACATTCTATCGGAAAATACCGAAAAATTCACATTTTTCAATTACAATAAATATAGCATAAAATTTTTTTAACATAGAGGAGGAAACCCTTCCCGGCGGGTCTTGCTGGCCCGCCACTTTTTTCTTGCATCTTTTTTTCATTTGGTGTATAACACTATGTATCGACAATTTTTCGATAAGAAAGGATGTACTATGAAAAAGACTATTCAACATAAATTAAAGTTAGGACGCATCCTCAGCATCGCAATTCCGGTGCTGGTAGCCATTTTTCTCTCCTTTGGGAATGACTACATCATGATGCATTCCATACGTCTAAAACCAAATATTTCCTTTGCGGAATTAGAGAAATGGCTGCTTATTTCCAATCTTTGCGTATTGGTAGGTTTGTGCATTGCCACCTTCCTGTCCAATTCCCTCTTTCGTGTAATTGTTCGTCAGGAATTGTATACCCCTTTTGAGCGGTTGCGTGAAGGCATGACCCACATGCGAAACGGGGATTACGACTACCAGATTCCCTACGATGAAAGCGATCCGCACTTTGAAGTCTACGACGACTTCAACCAAATGGCAGTGGAAATGCGCCGTTTTGCAGTAAAAGCAAATACCGTAGACGAAGGTCGAAAGAACCTGCTTCTTTCCATTTCTCATGACCTTCGTTCGCCTCTCACCAGCATCCTTGCCTATGTACAGGGTTTGTTGGACGGATTGGCCAAAACACCGGAAAAACAGGGTTATTACTTAAATACCATTAAGCAAAAATCGTTAGACATCGATCGCATGGTAAACCGCTTGTTCACCTTTGCCAAGTTGGATAACGAAGAATACACTCCAACCCTTACCACGGTATCGGCCCATGCTTTTTTCAAGAAATACATTGCTTCGGTGCGAGATGAATATCGTGCCAAAAATATGCAACTCATTTTAGAAACAGTATCGGATGCGGATATAGAAATTGACAAAGACTTATTTTTAAATCTTTGCCAGAACGTAATCGATAATAGTGTGAAATACAATGACAAGCCGGAAGGCATCATGCGCATTCATTTAAAAGCCGGCAAAAAATATATGAAAATCACCTTTGCTGACAACGGTCCCGGTGTTGCCCCGGAGAAATTGTCCCGCCTGTGGGATTTATTTTTCCGTGCAGACGATGCCCGGAAAAACCCGGGTCAAAGCAACGGTATCGGTCTTGCCATCGTCAAGAAAACCGCGGAATTACTCGGTGGAAGTGTTTCTGCCAAAAACGGCAAGCGGGACGGCCTACAAATCATCCTGCGTCTGCCGCTGATTAAACCAAATGTAATGTAAGGAAGATACGTATGCAAAGAATACTAATTATTGAAGATGATGAAACCATCGCAAATATTGAAAAAGACTATTTTGAAATCAACGATTTTGAAGCAACCATCTGCACCGATGCCCTTTCAGGTTTAAACGCAGTGCAACACGAAACCTTTGATTTAATTATTTTAGATCTGATGCTACCCGGGATGGACGGATTTTCAGCTTGCAAAAAACTTCGTGCCATAACCGATATCCCTATCATTATTGTTTCTGCGAAGCATGAAAGCGCGGATCAGGTGTTGGGACTTGGGCTCGGAGCCGATAACTTTATTACCAAACCATTTGACCCCAATGTGTTGGTGGCTATGGTAAAAGCTAACCTGGCCGGTCTTGTGCGTTGTCAAAAAGAAACCACGACAAACAGCGATGACTTTACCGTTGGTCCATTTACCCTAAATACCCAGACCCGAACCATTACGAAAAACGGACAACTTTTGGATTTAAAAAATAAAGAATATGAACTTCTGGCGTTCTTAATGAAAAATAAAGACGTGGTTTTTACCAAAGAGGATTTATACGAAGAAATCTGGGGATTGGATTCTGACGGTGACACCACTACCGTTGCGGTTCACGTAAACCGTATTCGACAAAAAATAGAAGACAATCCTTCCCATCCGGTTTATCTTTTGACGGTTTGGAGCGTGGGCTATCGATTTACCGTCAGTTTAAACTCTGTTTAAAATTACATAGTAAATTTTTTAAGATTCCTCCTTATACTAGATAACAGTGTAAGGAGGAATTATAATTATGGAATACACATTTTTACTTTACTTGGCATTAATTCTTTTTTCAACCAAGGTTCTTGGAGTTATCTCAAAGAAATGCAATTTGCCACAAGTTGTTGGTGCCTTAATCGCCGGAATTATCATCGGACCATCAGTTCTTAATCTGATTCAGCTTTCAAGTGATGCAGGCTTTATTATTACAGATTTAGCAGAACTTGGCGTTATCTTCTTAATGTTCTCAGCCGGTCTTGAAACCGACCTTACAGAACTTAAGAAAAATTGTTTACCGGCTACCATCGTTGCAGCCATCGGCGTTTTCGTTCCGATTGCCTGCGGTTTTGCTGCATACGTTATGGTTTATCACCCAAGTCTTGCTACGCAGCAGGAACTGTTAAAAGCAATTTTCATCGGTGTTATTCTATCCGCAACATCTGTCAGCATCACCGTGGAAACATTACGCGAAATGGGTAAATTATCCGGTCGTGTGGGAACTACCATTCTTGGTGCCGCAGTCATTGATGACATTTTAGGCATCATTGTTTTGACAATTGTAACCAGCTTAATGGATACTTCTGTATCCCTCGTTTCTGTTTTATTAAAAATTGTTTTGTACTTCCTTTGCATTGGCGCTATTTTCTTTGTCACCACAAAGGCAAGTCGTTTTATCGAGTCTCTCGGAAGAGGCAAAACCACAGCCATTATGTCTTTGGTATTTTGCTTGGGATTGTCCTATGCATCCGAAACATTCTTTGGTATTGCAGACATTACCGGTGCCTATTTTGCCGGATTAATCCTTTGCAATTTGAAAATTCGTCCGCATCTTGAAGCAAAGACTTCAACCATTGCCGATTTGTTCTTAAGCCCGATTTTCTTTGTAAGCATCGGATTAAAGACCAGCCTTTCCGGTATGGACAATAGTGTTTTGTTGTTCTCTGCAGCCCTTTTGGTTGCCGCATTCTTATCCAAAGTAGTTGGTTGCGGCCTTGGCGCAAGATTGTGTGGATTTAGCAATCGTGAATCTTTGCAAATTGGTGTTGGTATGATTTCTCGTGGCGAAGTTGCCCTGATTGTAGCACAGAAAGGATTCCAGTACGGACTGATTTCCGAAACATTATTCGCACCGGTTGTTTTGGTGGTAATTATCACAACATTGGTTACTCCAATTCTTCTCAAACTTGTGATGAAAGAGCATACCGAAACACGGAAGGTTTCAATTGATTTTAAACATCGCGTAAATGCATAGAGTTTTTTAGTAAAGGAGATTTATTATGTTATACCAGATACTTATTTTTAGTGTAATCGTAGTCGCAGTATTTGCCGGTCTTGCTTGTGCCGTTGTTCGTTTCACCTTAACCGGAAAGGTTTCCGCCAAGGTAGAACATCGCACATCTGTTAAAAAATGCAATCAGGCACTTGAACAGTCCGGTTTGAAACCATTGGAAGACGCACCAAAAGCGCCAGCCACTAAACCGGAGAAAAACGTTACCATCAAACATTCTTTAGCATAAATAACGTAAGGACCGCTCCGATGATTTCTCATCGATGCGGTCCTTTTTGTAAGTCAAACCCTATTGCCCCAGTACAACCTTCGTCTCCTAGATTATACCGTTAAACGAAACTCATTACAATTACAAAAACCTTACAAAACATTACAATTTTGTAATGTTTCGCAAGGTTCATTCTACTCCATCCGAATACTGATTTCCCCAGAAGACAACACGGCTTCTTCCCCGCTAGCATAGCGCACTACCAAATGGCACGCATCATCGATGGCCAACACCTTTGCCTCTTTTTCACCATCCGGCAAAAGCACCTGTACCACCCTTCCAATCACAATGCTTTTCTCCCGATATTTGTAAATCACGGTATTCCAATCCCATTCACGATAGAAACGCATAAATCCGTTCAAGATTTCCGCCGCCAGCCGGTTCTTCGCATCCGCAACTTGCTTGCCAAAAGCTGCACCGGCGATTTCTCGCAGTTCCTCCGGGAAGTCCTCCGTCGGCTTATAGAGATTCACGCCAATTCCGAGCACCACAAAACTCACCGTGCCATCGGTGTTCAGCCCGCCGGCCTCCGTCAAAATGCCGCAAACCTTCCTCCCATCCATAAAAATGTCATTCACCCATTTGATTCCCGCCTCTTTTCCGGTAACCTGCTCAATGGCCTCGCAGACAGCCACCGCCGCCATGGAGGTAATCTGCGCAGCCTGCGTGATGGTCATTTTCTCAGGTCGCAGCAAGATACTCATATAAATTCCTGTGTCCTTTGGGGAATAAAACGTATGTCCCTGTCGCCCGCGACCGGCGGTCTGCTCCTGTGCCAAAAGCACGTAGCCCGCTTTCTCGCCGCGATTAGCTTTTTCATACACAAGGGTGTTTGTAGAAGTTACCACCGGCTCTACCTCGATGGTCAACGCCTCACAAACACCCTGTAAATACGTTTCGATTCCACCTACGGACAAACAATCCGTATTCTTCATCGCAATAAATTCCTTACTTCTTTAAATTCTTAATCTGTCCTACAAATGCTACATCATTATTTTTCTTATCCAGAATAGCATAATAAAATGGCTTATTCATGGAAATATGCACCGTCTTTGGTTCCTCGGTTCTCACAGATGTAACGCCACAAATGATTTCACTTACAGCGGCAGCCTCTGTACCTTGCTTATCCACCTTAATGCGGGCAACCTGCGTAATATCCAAATCCGTATCCTCGGACTCTTTCGCAATTCCAAGGTTCTTAAAGTAAGCGGTCAAATTAAAGTTACTCTTTGTTTCAAATTCCGGAAACTTCACGTAAATCTCGTCGGCACTTTCTTTCGATGCCAAAAGGTTTGCAAAATCAACCGTCTTAAGGTCTTTCTTAGGTCTTATCAACAACAGAGCAAATCCGTCTTTATATGGAACTTCTACCGCCTTAGCCGTAGCATTTTCATAATAAGACTTCGCGCTATCGTAATGCAAATATTTTGTCTTCATCTTGTTTCCTGCAGCCGTGGTAAAAATATGATTCTTCGTATCTTTACGTAAATCACCGCCCAGCCACTGGTCTTTAAAATAAGTAACATTCATAATGTCATAAATCGTGTCACTATTTAACGTCGTTGGCGTGCTACTGATAAAATTATTGGTCTTCTCTTTCACGAAATCATTCTTCTCTTTCGTCGCCGCCGCACTGTTGGACATATCCATTTCGTAGATATACGCCTTCACTTCATCAGCAATTTTCATATCCCTGTCTTTATTTTTCCAGATACGATTCACCAACCGGAAGCTTTCTTCATTATTCTCATAAGAAAGATAATCCGTATCTCCAAGAATTGCTTTGATGACCTTGCGATTCTCTTCCTTCTGTGTTACATACTGATACATGGCTAAAGCGCTATTCATGGATTCCGGACTGTAAATATAATTTCCCCGCTTTCCCATCTTGCGAAGCTGCTCAAAATAATTAGCCACCTTATCCTCTGCCTGCACTGCCTTCTTAGCCACGACTGTCTCCTCCTTTACGTCAGCCTTCTTCACCGGTTTCGCACCTTTCATGTCAGCATGACCAACCCCCAACAACATGGCAATTGATAATCCCAAGCTTAAAAATGGTACAATACGTCTCATTAAATCCTCCTCCTTTTGTTTGGTTATATACTATTAGAACCCAATTTTCAATTTTTCTTACAACTACTATACAAAGTTTTCGCAAAAAAAACAAGGGCTTCGCACTAATTACCTAGCGCGATAGCCCCACACGTCTTATTCTCTACACAAGTACATCCACCTCTAAGCCAACTTCTGTTCCGGCTTCTTTGCTGTGCATCTTACGAATTTCCTGCATCACTGCATCTTCTTTTTCAAAAATCTGCTTAAGCCCCGGCTTTGAGGAAGCCTCTTCGTTCCGATATCCACTCAACACAAAATCTTCCGCCACATTTCCGGCATCTCTTGTAATAATGGATTCCATACGAAGCATTTCCTGCTCCTTCGGCATCTTGGTATATGCATCCCCCTGCACAAATTCATGAAACGTTTGAATTGCAGTAGTGGTTGCTCCCTGTATACGCTGTGCCTGGTTTACTTTCTTCTGTTTACTAATGCAAGGATCATTAATAATTTTACGTAGTTCATTCAAGTTGGTCTGAACCTTGTTCATATGCATTCTCTGAGCTTCCTCTTTTGACTTGCAATGACGAAGTCGCTCTTCATATGCCTTCTGCTCTTCTACATCGGCCTTATATTCCATATAAACTTTGAGATTACGTTCTCTAAGTTTATCTTCTTCACCAAGAGTCAGCCTGCGACCGCCTCTCATCCGATTATAAATTGAGTTGTAAACATTATCTTCTCGTTTTTGATTCCATATATCCGATGATACTCTCGAAATCATGCTCCCCCTCCTTGCGTGCTATTTACTACTCTACACTTATCATATCGTAAAGAGAGGAGCATTCAAATCTTGTTAATTTACACAAAGATTTCAAACCATTATGTATACATTTCACAGTTTGTTCCAACTTTCAGATATAATGGAATTTCCGTGATTCATTCGTATACAAATGCTGTATCCAATTAAGAATACAGATAGGACAATTTGCTATCATCAATGACATCATAAAAACCTTTTTCATAAATGCCATTGTGCTTATCTTCCTTTTCGAATCCGGCAATTAACTTTTTCGCCTCCGCTAAATTGGAAGCTTCCTTTATAATTTCCTTTGTCTCCCGGTTGGCTACAAAATATTTGTTAACATCATTCTTCGCCCGGATAATCGTGGTATAGGTCTCCGGATCTGTTTGCAGAATAATCCCGCCATAGGCTATGCAAAAGCCCAACAATTGGCGATATTGTTCCTGAGGCCGATTATGAAATACAATTTTCAATCGTTTCCCACCGATAAAGGCTCCACTTAAGAATATTTCTGCATTGTTTTCCGTCTTATTATTGCATAATTCCTTTTGTACAAAAGCGATGACTCTGCTTACTTTTACTTCTCCCACAGGTATATTCCCCCTTGTTGTATACTTTTAGCTACATCAATCAAACGTTGATTTTCTGACCCGCGAAATAAAAGCGTTATGTTCCGCTCTTCTTCATGAAATTCTCCGTCCACTAACACATCCACCATACGTAATAATTCCTCTGTGATATCCGTATGGCAACGAAGGTTGCCAACATCTCTTAACTGCTCCCAGGTATACCCGGAATAAACCCAGATAGTTTTCCCCGGTACTTCGTCACGAACCCTTCTAATCAATCGAAGAACGGTCTCCTGATTCACCGGTTCCATGGGTTCGCCGCCAAGAATCGTAAGTCCGGCAATATATCCCGGTCGCAAGGATGCAACAATTTCATCCTCTACTTCCTTCGTAAAGGGGTGTCCGTAGTTAAAATCCCAGGTCTCCTGATTAAAACATCCTTTGCAATGATGGGTGCATCCACTGACAAACAGCACTGTCCGACATCCCGGTCCGTTAGCCGTATCTGTATAGTATATCTGCCCATAGTTCATAATCATCCCCTCCTAGGAAAGCTTTGGCACGCTTACGTGAAGCACACGCTCCTTAATCTCCTGGGTTCTGCCCTGATTCCAAAACTGGGTACCAATGTATCCGCAGGTTCTTCTGGCAACGGACATTTTATTCTGATCACGGTTACCGCAATTTGGACACTCCCAAATCAATTTTCCGGTTTCGGTATCTTCCTTGATTGCAATCTCACCATCGTATCCACATACTTCACAAAAATCTGACTTGGTATTTAACTCTGCATACATAATATTATCGTAAATATACTGCATAATGGTAATTACTGCCTCTATATTCTGCTGCATATTCGGAACTTCTACATAACTGATCGCCCCACCCGGAGACAAACGCTGGAATTTTGATTCAAACTTCAACTTCTTAAAAGCATCAATCTGCTCCGTTACATGTACATGATAGGAATTGGTAATATAATTCTTATCCGTTACATGCTCCATAATGCCAAATCGTTTCTGCAGGCATTTGGCAAATTTATAAGTCGTAGACTCCATCGGCGTTCCATACAAAGAATAGCTGATATTCTCCTCTGCCCGCCACTGACTACATTTATCGTTTAAGTGCTGCATCACTTTAAGGGCAAATTCTTTTCCCTTCTCATGGGTATGACTGACTCCCAGCATACGGTAGCACATCTCACTGATTCCCGCATAGCCAAGGGAAATCGTAGAGTAATTACCGTATAAGAGTTTATCGATTGTCTCCCCTTTTTTCAAACGGGCAATGGCTCCGTTCTGCCACAAAATCGGTGCCACGTCAGACTTCGTTCCAAGCAAACGCTCATGGCGAATACGCAAAGCCCGATGGCACAAATCCAGTCTTTCATCCAGAATTCTCCAGAAATCTTCCATATCGCCAAAGGAAGAACAAGCCACATCCACCAGGTTAATGGTTACAACACCTTGGTTAAATCGTCCATAATATTTATGAGCTCCGTTTTCACCAAGCCCCTCCGTATCCGGAGTCAAAAAGGAACGGCATCCCATACACGGATACACGTCTCCGTTCTTGTATTCTTTCATTTTCTTAGCAGAAATGTAATCCGGCACCATACGTTTTGCCGTACATTTTGCCGCAAGCTTTGTCAATTCGAAATACTTGCTTCCCTCAGCCACATTGTCTTCATCCAACACATAAATCAGCTTCGGGAATGCCGGTGTCACCCAAACACCCTTTTCATTCTTAACGCCCTGCATTCTCTGCAAAAGCACCTCGCGGATAATCTTTGCCAAATCATCCCTTACCTGTCCTTCCGGAACTTCATCCAGATACATAAACATGGTTACAAAAGGTGCCTGTCCGTTACAAGTCATCAGCGTTATCAATTGATACTGAATGGTCTGAATTCCATTGGTAATCTCTCGGTCAAGACGCATCTCTGTAATCTTGTCAATCTTGTCTGTATCAACAGTCTCTCCCACCGATTCCCACTCTTCTAATACCTGCTTACGAATCTGTTTTCTGGACATATCCACAAACGGCGCTAAATGAGACAATGTAAAAGACTGACCGCCATACTGATTGGACGCAACCTGCGCCACAATCTGTGTTGTAATATTGCAAGCTGTTGAAAAACGATGGGGGGTTTCTATTTTTGTCTCAGAGATAACCGTACCGTTTTGCAACATATCTTCTAAGTTAATCAAATCGCAATTATGTTCTTTTTGCGCAAAATAGTCTGCATCATGGAAATGAATGATTCCCTCCTGATGCGCTTTGACAATTTCCTCCGGTAACAGCAAGCGCATGGTTAAATCCTTTGATACCTCGCCTGCCATATAATCACGCTGTGTGGAATTGATAACCGGATTCTTATTCGCGTTCTCCTGCTTTACCTCCTCGTTGCACTGCTCAATCAATGCAAGGATTCCGTCATCCGTTGTATTCTGTTTACGCGCCAATTCTCTCTTATAACGATAACGCACGTACTTCTGTGCAACTTCATAACCGCGCATCTCCATGATGCCGGTCTCAACCATATCCTGAATCGTTTCTACATTCACTGCATGGGGACAAAGCGTAACTTCATCCGCAATCATCTTTGCAACTGCCGAAATCTGTGGCACACTCAACCTGTGTATTTCTTCAACTTCCTGATTTGCTTTGGAAATTGCATTCTCAATCTTCAAAATGTCAAAATCAACTTCATTTCCATTTCTTTTTATCACACGTATTCTTGTATCCTGTGCCATATTCATAATTCTCCTTACAACTTTTCTACCATATCTTGTTTGCGAATTATATTTTAACTCAATATCTAGTAGAAATCAAGCCCTTTCTCTCCCTGATTTTCCTATTTTCCTTACAAGCAATCTGGCTTGTCTACCTGCCTTCCAAGGCTAATATCCAAATTCCCATTCCTTGTCCGGATTTCATCCAACATTGCCTTCGTAGAAATCCCACTCTTTAATACTACGTCCAGGGTAATCTTATATAGACTACCCATGTTACTGGTTTTTACCTCTTCATAACTGTAGCTTGTTAAGTATTTCTGAAAAATATCCTCAAACTTTCCTTCATAATCCAAATTCTCAGGCACCGTTATCTTTAAAGTGCGATGACCTTCAGAAGCATCTCCGAACTTGCATACATTAAGTAGAATGTTCAGGAAAGAAATCAGTACAGAAAATAACACTGCAACACCAATGTAACCCATACCGGTTGCAAGACCTACGGCCATGGCAAGGAACACACTGGTGATTTCCTGTCCTCTGCCGGCCACGGAACGGAACCTCACAAGGCTAAAAGCTCCTGCTACCGCAACACCGGTTCCAATATTACCATTTACCAGAATGATTACCAGCTCTACAATGGAAGGAAGTAAGGCTAAGGTAATGGCAAAACTCTGGGAGCATTTGTTTTTTACCATAAAGGCTGTGGCAATAAAAAAGCCACACAACAATGAAGTTATCGTGGCCACCCCGAATTGGGCCGCAGTAAAGGTTCCGTTTGTTAAAATCGATGAAAATATATTAGTCAGCATACGCAATCACTCCTTTTTCTAAACTTCGCGCGGCAGTCTGTCTGCTTACCATATTTGCCGCTTTTTCACAAATCATCATAGTATATCCTCTTCCATATTTGGAGAAGGAGGCGGGGAATATCTCAAGTTCACTTAAGACTTTGGATAAAGAAAGGGGCATGGCACTTGCTACCTTAATTTCCATCATATATTCCCCATCGTTCAAGATTGGTGTTCCTTCCGGGATTTCTCGTAAATCCAAAACATCGGTGTTCCACCGTATGTTTGTGTCAAATGTTACCCGAAAATCCGGATCCTCAATGCCGGCCATTGCAATACGATCATAACAAATCGTCATAGCCGGTTGTAATCCCGGGTACCTCCTACACAGCGCTGCAATCTCTTTTGAAATCTGGGAATTATCTATCGCTTCCCCGCCATGAAGCAAATAATTGAAGGATTTCCGGTAAGGTGCGGAAATTCTTCTCTTGTAAACTATACCATCATATTTTTTCTTAATCTCAATAAAAGAATTGGTATCATCCTTCGTCTCCCCGTAAGTACGAAGTCTTAATTTTTCCTTGTACATCGGTTTTTCTAAAGACGTACGAATCAGCTCATAATTTGGCGTATCATAATAGATATTGTTAATTCTGGTTTTTCCGTATTTGTCAATCTTTGCTATTTTTTCAAGCTCCGGAAACAGCTTATCAAACTGCTCTTTACTTAGCAGGTATTTCACTTCCGTTCGTTTAAATACCTCTTTATATTCGCTCATCTTTCTCACCTCAATTTCCTGTTCTTGTTGAATCTGGATTCATCTTACAGTGTGAACCTTAAACGAATATTAAAAATATAAAAGAAATGGGGAAAACTGGGAGCGGTGCCCATTCCCCCTGGGTGCCTGGGCAAAACTGAACGCGATAGTGCTAGTTTTGCCCACTTTTCCGGCCACGCTGGGCAAAATCCACTGCGATTTCTCTGATTTTGCCCATTTCTTCTTCTTCGCTGGGCATAATCCACTACGATTGCTATGGTTTTGCCCATTTTCACGGTCACGCTGGGCATAATCCGCTGCGATTTCCCTGATTTTGCCCATTTCTTCTTCCTCTCTGGGCAGAATCCACCACGATTTCTATGGTTTTGCCCATTTTCACGGTCACGCTGGGCATAATCCACTGCG
>SVEW01000047.1 GCA_015057205.1 Lachnospiraceae bacterium
ATCAACATATTATGTTCTTCCGGTCCGTTATTTGCGTAGGCATACCGGTCAAAACCGATTATCTCAAACCCGTGCTTTTTGTAAAAGCTAATGGCTTTGGCAAATAGTACATTACTATTTCTTTCTCATTGGATACGGCGTATAATGTTTCAAACAGAGAATTACTTTGCATCCATACGTAACTACGGCTACCGACGCGATTGCTATAACAATTTGAATATTTGTCAATTTTCCGCCTGGGAAAGCCTGATATCCCACAAAGATAGCTACCCCTGCAGCAACCCACATGCTCACAAGATATCTAATAAAGAGCTTCTTTTGCAATTTTACATAAGATAATCCCATGCTTCGAAGGATTGAATATTCCAAATCATAAATCTCTCGTTCAGCCAGATTCTTAAATACTATTAATATTCCAATCGCCAGCAATGCGAAAAACAAAATCGTATCTGCGATTTGTACACTGTAATTTTCCAATGCTTTTCTATTTTCAATGTTTTGCAAATCGGAATCTAGTAATCCTCCTTGTACAGATGCATGCAATAGCGCCATTTCTTTTTCAATCACTTTTTTTTCGATTAAAGAGCAATTTTCTTTCATACGTACAAAAATTTCCTTAACCCCGAGAACAATTTGACTCTTTCTCGCCGTTTCTTCATTTATTATTATACAAATGCCAGATTCGCCCCTCCTTGGTTCAGAAATTATTCTTCTGATTATAAAACTGTCCTTTATAAAACGTATTATACCATTTTTGCTTTTCTCTACGCGTCCAAGGTAAATGCTTTGCCCTTCATGTAATACCGCATCCGGCTCTTCTGTATCGTACCCGGGCAATACTAATGTACATGATTTTTCTCCTTCCATTTCTCCGCCCTGCTCGATTTCTATTTTTACATCATTTGTTGGATACGGCATATATTCCAATGCCTCAGTTGGAAGCATTTCTTTATTGTCTTTATTTCCCGCTAACGGTTCCACCATGTGTTTTGCCAAACGTGAAATCAAATAGGAATCCTGGCAATTCGGGTCAAGCAAAATAGTACTACAATTTGTACCCGCTTCCATCGTCACCTGGCATCCCCTGATAGCTTTCATTAAAGCCATGCTTTCGTCCAAAGAAAAATACCCGCCTGAACTCTCATCCATATAATAATCGCCGAAAATACTCATAGTCTCATTCGCTCGACTAATCAAATCGCAACAACGTTCTTCCGAATTCATTCGAAACATCGTGTGAAAATTTAAGGTCGCCATAACAAAAAACATGCACACAGCCTGTACAAAAATCATTCCAACATCAATTCTTGGAAATAATCTAACTTTTTTATTTTGTATAAAACGTGCAAATAATTTCTTTTTTTCAATAATCAGTATACTACATCCCACTATTGTTAGAATAACGGCCTCTTCCAAGGCAGCGTACTTTATTACTTTTGAAAGAGTGCTTTTCAAGCATAAAGCAATCACTCCTCCACTCATAAGCATAGCTGAATTCAACACACCAATACTTGTAGCTATCGTTGTCATTATCTGTCTCTTAGTGAATCCTAACCTAAAAAAAACAGAAAATACTTTTCTATTCTTTTTTAGAAAAAAGCTAATTATCACAACTTCTTCAAAAAGTAACACAAAATTAATAATACACCCATAAGCAACCTTCAATCTATTTATATCCTCATTGTCGCGGTATGCTTTTACATCAAGCAGCGCATTTGCGCTTATATTATCGTAATCCTTCTTTATCTCCTGAAGTGCATCATCCAACGCGAAAATGTCATCTTGCATTTTCTTATAATTCAATTTTCTTTGACAAACCACTAAAGAATGGTTGCCTCCCCGCATACCTTTTCCCCCAATTATAGATGGAAATACTTTTGTATCTATTGTTAGTGAATCGCTCACAGACAAATTCGACGAATAATTATTTAGAACTCCCGTCACCAAAAGTTGCTCTTGTCTTCCCTCTCTAATTACAGAAATCGTACATGGTACATCCATTTCACTTTTTCCATATATCGAAAGAACATACTCCTCAACTGCAACCTCTCTTTTTTCCCTTGGCCAACATCCTCTTAGCAAATGAAACCCTAGCTTTTTTCCAAGAGACCCCTTCATCCTCCCAACGGTAATTTCTTTCCCTCGACATATAACGTTTCCAGCTATATCAAATCCATCGTATCTATACTCCGGATATTTTTCTTTAATTTCTCCTATTTCTTTCGTTGTGACATCCGATGCCACAATTAGAAATGTACCATATGTGTCCTCTGCAATTTTCTGCCTTGCCCGAAGAATATCCTCGCTAAAAGAAACATATGTCAACAAAAAAGTAAATCCAACCAGCATTGTCATTGCAGCTACAATCGTTGTAATTCTATTATTTTTGGCAAGCAAAAGCATAATCTTCCCATAATTAGCTTTATGCCTCATATAACTCACCATCCTTAATGCGAATTCGTTGATCCACGGATTGAATCAATTGCTCATCATGCGTTACAATAATAAACGTGGTACTATACTCTTCTTTTAGGTTTTGAAACAAGGACGTAATGATACCTGTATTTTCAGAATCCAAATTTCCCGTTGGCTCGTCCGCAAACACTATTTTAGGTTTTAAAATCATGGCCCTTGCTATTGCCACACGTTGCTGCTCGCCCCCAGACAATTGAACCAGTGATTTCTTCAATAATTGTTTAATTCCTAGCCTCTCTACCAAATAATCATAATGCGCTTTATCGATTCTTTTTCCATTAATATACGATGGACATTTTATATTTTCTTCTACCGTAACGCGCTCTATCAAATTGTATGCTTGAAACACAAATCCAAAATGTTCCCCTCTAAATCGTGCCAATTCCGATTCTCTTTTTTTATCATATGTCTGCCCCGCAAACCTTATTTTTCCACTCGTGGGTCCATCCAAAGCCGCAAGTAGATTTAAAAACGTCGTTTTCCCACTACCACTTTTGCCATAAATTAAATTTATTGTATTCTCATAAAATTCATGTGTTATTCCCTTTAATACTTCAATTTTTTGACTACCAACGAGGAACTCTTTTTTGAGTTCCTCGCAGGCTAATATTGGTTCTGACATTACTCCTCCTAGTTACTGTAACAATGTTCCCTCTCCAGCAATAAGCGTACAACTTGGTGCCATATCATCCTTAGTATTAACATTTATTGTATAATCATTATCGTTCACTTTTCCGTACCGAGTAATTTTGGTACTACCATCGGCACGATGATAACTTCCAGTATAATTCGCCGCAAAAATACCATTTCCATCTAGGTCGATTCTGTATCTGTATTTTTTATCATACACATTTCCATATTTGTACTGATATGTATTGTTTATCGTAATCATAAAGAAGCTGCTGTGCACAACGTTTTACATCTTTTTCAAGAATTTTCTTCAAAGGCCTTCATCCTTTCAATCTGTATTGATTCCGTATACTTTTCCACGCGAAACTCCTTCGTTAGTAAAAGGCAAAAACAAAGGACACCAAATACAATCCAACCAATATGCGATGTTGTCGATGCGCTGCATTTTAATCCATCTCCACACTGACAGTAATTATATAATCCATGTACCATTGCACACAACCATACGTTTTGTACTTTCATATAAAGCCATCCCAGCATAATTCCAAGCGCTATAACAACCGCCATTCGGATACTTTCCGCTTTAACAATTGACATACCACATTTATCAAAATGAAACACCGGAATCCATAAACATGCATGCCACAATTCCCACACAACGCCTAACAATAGCACGCCTCTTCGTTTACCAAACTTCTTCTGAAAAGCTGGCTGTAACGTTCCACGCCATGCATATTCCTCGCCTAAGTACGGCATAATATAGAAACATAACGACGGTATTATCATCATTAGACTGCTATAGTATTCCATCGATTCGTTTCTTTCCATAACCACGAGCGTGATGATTAAGAACAACATACTTCCACCTAAAAGCAAGAATAATTTTTTCCCACCTCCAAGTGGATAAAGTTTTCCTTTCTCATATAAACTACAATACAATAATAGCACCAAGCTTAAAACTGTAAACAAATTTCCCACAACCTGTTCCATCACTTCAGCCTTAAACCCATTCCAATGCATTCCTATGCACAGCAGCATAAGAAGTCCCGACAGAAAAAAGCAAATATGAAAAGCGTTAACTTTCTTTTTGTCCACTACCAATTCTCCGATTATAACTCCAAGACTTGGAAAAACCGCCATGCAACTCAAAAAAGCAGTTGCAATATTATCGTTACGTATACCAAGCGATGAAAGCCACGGAACACCGTAAGCAATCACAATAAAAATAACCGTTTTTAAATGTCTCTTTTTCATATTCCAAACCTCTCCTATTATTTCGAATTCTATAGTAATACAGCATTTTTACACCATCTAATGTACCCTGCCATAAAAAATGGCAGGGTACTAGTCATCTCAGCTTAAACGCACTGAATTTCATTTTTTGAGCGTCTATCCTTGCAACAACGCTTTGTGTGTTTCAATCCTGTCGTTGGATTTTCCGCTGTATTTTGAATCGAGACTATTATTCTCCCCAATAATCTATGCTATCTTGAGTTCGTAAATTTACTCCAAACATTCTCCACATGAAATCTTCTCGTTCGTTGTAAATATCTGTAACAAAGATGGTATCATTATCTATTCGATAAAATGCATAGTTCTGATTTATATGGAGAAATCTATAAGGTGTTGGAATACCGAGCAAAGATTCAACTGAAGAACCCTTTTGGGGATTATCCTGTAACCCCTTAATTTCTCTCGTGATTTTTGTTATAATATTGGTTGCTACATCTCTTCCATACAATTCCGTAATATGAGATTTAATATCACGCAGCTTATCACGAGCATCTGGAGAATACTTTAGTTTATATTTCAAGCTTCACTTACCCCCAGCTCTCTTTCCAGGTCATCAGCATCAATCCAACCCTCTTTTTCTGCTCTTTCCTCTGCCTTTCGCAATTTAGAAAACAGTGTGTATGCAGCTCTGTATCTATCTAGTTCATCAATCTCTGCCATAGTTAAGATTCCATACACTCCATGACCATTTCTAGTAAGATACACTCTGCTGGCAACATCTACTTCCTTTAAAACATCTGTATAATTTCTCAAATCTGATATTGGTTTAATATTTGGCATAATCATCACTCCTTCAAATATATTATACCCATATTACATCCATTTTGCAACAAATTTGCGTGCGAATTTATCAGCACCTCATTTGACTCATTTTTCAAGAGACTTTTTTCATGAGAACTCACTTCTTAGTTGTTATAATGATACCACCATATGAAAGAAAGGGGGGGTAATTCATGCCGGCTACCACGCGCATTCTCAGCCATAAAAAGCACCAGTGTCAGGTACACTCTGCATGTGCACCATTTCTGCGAACTTGCCGCCCCTTTGAAGAAGCTCCTTCGGCGTTCCTTCTTCCGCAACTACACCATCCGAAAGCACAACCACCTTGTCGGCGCCGGCAACGGTGCGCATACGATGAGCAATTACCAACACGGTTTTATTTTTAATCAAGGTTGATAACGCCTTTTGTACCATGGTTTCATTCTCAACATCAAGAGAGGCCGTTGCCTCATCCAACAAAATAATGGGTGCATCCTTTAAAAATGCCCGGGCAATGGAAATTCTCTGGCGCTCACCGCCGGATAATTCACTACCGTTTTCACCGATGTTGGTATGATATCCCTCCGGTAACTCTTTTACAAACTCATCACAATGAGCAAGTTTTGCCGCTTCCAACACTTCTGCGTCGGTGGCGCCCTTTCTTCCTACACGAATATTCTCCATTACCGTATTATTAAATAAGGTTACGTCCTGAAATACAATGGAAAAAGCAGATAGTAACGTTTCCGGATCAACACTTTTCACATCGGTACCGCCAATGGTGATTCTTCCCTTATCCGCATCCCAGAAACGTGCCGCCAGACGGGAAACCGTGGTTTTTCCGCCGCCGGATGGCCCCACCAGTGCCGTAACCTGCCCTTGTTTTGCCACAAAAGACACATCCGACAGCACTGTCTTTCCATCTTCGTAGGAAAAACCTATATTTTCAAAGACAATGTCATAGCCTTTCGGAGCAAAGACTTCTGTTCCGCTCTGTTCCTCACACGCACTGATACTGCTCATACGATCCACATTCACCTGCAATGCATGAATGGCTGCAAGATTCACCAATGTTGCTGCCATGGGTTCATAGAGTCTGGATGCCACCAGTAAAAAGCAGAAAAACTGCATCAGCGTAAGCTTTCCATCTACCAATAAAACACTTCCCGTAAGCGCAACGGTGGCAATTCCGAATTTTAGCAGCATCTGTGCCGTAACAACAAACATGGCTGCACCCAGCTCGCTGAAAATCTGTCGTTTTTCCAAGATAGAAATCTTTGTAAATAATCCTTTCAGGTATGCTTTCTCCGCATTATTGCTCTTTAAATCTCTGGATGTTTCGATAAACTCCTGAACACCTTCGTTTAAATCAATTTTTGCTGCCACCTGTTTTCTCGTAAATATATTCTGCACTTTCTTTGATGTCAAAACAATCAAAAGAGAAATGGGAAGGGGCCACACTGCAGCCACCGCCATCGTCGGGTGCATGAAAAACAGGGAAATTCCCACGATAATGGTAGAAATAATACTTCCATAATATTGCGGAATCTGATGAGACCCTGCATGCTCTAATGCTTCCGCATCGCCCATGATGGAGCCTGTCAAATCTGCCAAATCCCGTTTTGCAAAAAAGGACAGCGGCAGCTTTCGTAACTTCTCTGCAAGGTTGATTCTTCTAACCCCGGACTCAATATATGTAGTCAAAAACGTGGTGTTATACTGCCATACAGAGGTGACTGCAATAAGCAGAATGCAAACACCAATACCCACAACATATAGTACTATATTTTCCTCCGTACTATGGGCAAAATAGTCTCCCGTAAAGGTATATAAAAGTCCCACCGGAAACATCAATGCAAAGTTGGCAGCTACAACAGCCAAAATAGCAAGCATCATATCCTTTGCGCCTTTATCTGATAAAGCAAATTTCTGTTTAAAATAGTTTTTCATGCTCCTTCACCCACCTTCCAATTAATTGTCTGTAAATATTCCTGCCACATTGTGTGGTATAAGCCATGTTTTTCAAGTAACTCTTCATGGGTTCCTTCCTCCCTTACGCACCCCTTATCAAGCACATAAATCCGGTCTACGTTCTTAATGGTGGATAACCGGTGCGCAATCATAATCACCGTGGAATGTTTGGTCAATTCCGCAAAAGCCTTCTGTACCAAGATCTCATTCTCCGGATCCGCAAAGGCAGTTGCTTCGTCCAAAACCACCACCGGCGCTTTTTTCAAAATTGCGCGGGCAATGGCAATTCGCTGTTGCTCACCACCGGAAAGATAGGTTCCTTCGCTTCCCAATACGGTATGGATTCCCAAGGGCAGGCGCGCAATAATATCATCACACTGTGCTGCATGCAGCGCATTTTTTATCTCTTCATCGCCGGCATCCGGTTTTGCAATCCGAAGGTTCTCTGCAATGCTGCGCTTTAGCAACTTGCTATCCTGAAATACATAGGAAACCGTATTCATCAATTCCTCCTTTGCCATATCCCGCACATTCACTCCACCAATACAAACTGTCCCCTCATCTGTATCGAAAAACCGTGAAATTAAGGCTGCAACCGTGGTTTTTCCACTTCCGGAAGGCCCCACCAGGGCAATCATTTGATCCGGTTTTGCACAAAGGGAAAGATCTTTTACAGCCGCTTTCTTGCTACCCGGATAATGATAGGTCACGTGAGAAAGCACTACCTCTGTTTTTTGCGGAGTCTTCGCATTCTCAGGCTCCACCAGTGGTCTCATTAACAGAATTTCATCCATACGGCTCAAGGCATCCTTTAACACCATGGAGTTCTCCGATAAATACATTACCCTGTTCATGGTGGTTACAATAACCGGCGTAAACATTACATAAAATAAGAAATTTGTCATAATTTCCTGAGAAAAACCATTTTTCCCACTTAAAAGCACTGTCAATCCAATTAGCGTAGCAAAAGTGGCATTGATGATTACAGTAAATGCTATCATGTGGGGACGACACCGTTTTGTATAATGAATACAAAAATGGCTATAATCGTCGATGGATTTCTTAAACCGGTGAAAGGAAAAAACCGTCTGTCCAAATGTTTTTACCACAGGAATTCCCCGCACATATTCCACCGCCTCGTTGCTCATTTTTTCAAGGGCATTCTGGTAGTGTTTCATATCTTCTGCCATGGCCGGTCCTGCCATCTGCATCATGCAGGCAAAGGCAATCACCATAGGTACCAGACAAGCCAACCCAAATCTCCAATCATAGAGAAACAACATTACTATCATGCAAACGGGCGTCACCACCGCCTGCACCATATCCGGCAGGTTATGGGCCAAAAGTGTCTCGGTAGATGCCGTCGTTTCTAACACTACTCTGCGCAATTTTCCGGAACCCATCTCATCTGCAAACCCCACCGGAAGCTCTGCAATATGGGATAACAACGCTCTCTTCATATTTCCTGCTACCCGAAAGGCCGATAAATGGGAGCACATTAATGCCCCAAAATACACCAGCATGGTAATAAGAGAAAACCACACGGCCATCCATCCGTTATGCACAATCCCCACCGCATTCTCATAATGGGGATGTACGGCAATGACTTCTTTTAGGATCTTCCATAAATACACAAAGGGCATTACCCCCGTAACAGCTGTCGCTGCCGATAGTACAAAGGATAAGTAGGTCAGCCCCTTGTATCTGCCTGCATAAGCAAGCGTACGTTTTAATGCACGTTCTTTCTTTTCCTTCATGATAACCTCCTCTTTGTAAACATTTTTCTTTTTTGACCGCTGTCAGTTGACCGCATTTGATTACTAACAAAATAAAAAAGACCCGAAGGTCTTTTCTCAACATCCCATAAGCTCATGCCATCCAGGCAGGAAAAATGCCTCAATGGTTTCTAAATAATGCATGGCTTTTTCTAAAGGAAAATTATGCACAACCGGCTCAAATAACGCCGTCGTATAAGCACTCAATAGGATATGCAGCTCTTCTTCGCTGACATCCTTCACCGGGACACCCTGCGCCCGTAAATTATCGAACACTTCCATCATGGTCTTCTGATTCTCCACCACCAGATCATCAATAAAATTCTCGTACCGGGTTCCCTGTGCGCTACAAAGAATCAGGCGGAATGCATCCAGGTTCGGATAGACAACCTCACGCATCATATCGATTTCACTGTCTCTCCACATCCCATCATATTCCCCATTCAGAACACCGGCCCAGCTCTGCTTCTCATGTCTGCTCATCCAGGCATAAAATTCCCTGACAGCAGGTTCTACCAATGTAGCAAACATCTCCTCTTTGTCCTTAAAATGGCGATACAATCCCCCGGAGGTAATGCCGGCCTTCGCTGCAATAGAGCGGGTCGAAGCATTTAAAAACCCCTTCTCCATGAATTCCTCCATGGCCGCAGGAATAATTCGGTTGTGGCTTTCCGTCTTATCTTTTGGCATGACTTTCTCCTTTCACATCGTATAGTAAACACCGTTAGCGGTCACTGATTACTATACATGATTTTGGATAATATGTCAAGTCGTAATCTTTAGTCTAAAATTTTTCCGTCACGGGAAATGGTAACAACTCTCCATGGAATGAATTTTCCGCTGTTTTGTAGCGCCATCTCCACAGCTCGTTGCAAGCCGCCACAGCATGGCACCTCCATGCGCACAATCGTTACTTCTTTAATATCGTTCCCCGCAATAATTTCCGTTAATTTTTCTGAATAATCAATGGCATCTAACTTCGGACAGCCAATCATGGTCACTTTTCCCTTCATGAACTCCTCATGCATATTCGCGTATGCATAGGCTGTACAATCCGCAGCAATGAGAAGCTTCGCTCCATCGTAATAAGGTGCCCTGGTAGGTAAAAGCTTAATCTGGCAAGGCCATTGTCTGAGTCTGGACTCCGGCATAGCCGCTTTTGTCTGACTTGCCTTTACGGCTGCTTCGTCATATGCCGGCGCCTCACGTTCTTCAAATGTAATTGCCCCTGTTGGACATCCCGGCAGACAATCTCCAAAACCATCACAAAAATTCTCCCTTACAAGCTTAGCCTTTCCATCTACCATCTCAATGGCTCCCTCGTGACAAGCCGTTGCACATACGCCACATCCATTACACTTTTCTTCATCAATACGAATAATCTTACGAATCATTCTTCATTCCTCCTTGCTTTTTGTTCTACCAATAGGATACAAGATTTTTGTCAAAAAATCTGTATCCTCAGATACAATATTATGCTATTATAGTAAAAAGGAGATTTTTTATATGGACTATACAATCTTAGATAATAATTCGCTTTTTAAGGGCGTTTCCGAAGAAGAGATCGAACGCCTGCTTTCCACAGTGCCACACCAGATGCGCAATTATAAAAAAGGCGAAACCGTCTTTCACTTGATGGAGGACGCGTCGAAAATCGGCATTCTTCTTAGCGGCCGTCTGCAAGCCCAGAAACCATTCCCGAATGGAAGTCAAGTGAATGTTTCTATTTTTATGCCCGGAGACTTAGTTGGTGCTGCCGCCGTTTTTTCGAACCGCCATCAATACCCTTGCGACATTGTGTCCTTAGACCCCTCCACCATGCTCTTGTTTCACCGGAACGCAGTTTTTTCCCTATTGCAAAAGGATCTGCGCATCCTTACCAACTTTACCACGAAAATAGCCACTACAACTTATATGCTACAGCAACGATTAGAACTTTTATCCTACAATGGCATCGCACAAAAGACCGCATTCTATCTGCTTATGCAACAAAATGCGATTGGCCTAAATTCCATTCCCATTCCGGAATCCATGACCAAATGGGCTTTGCTTATGAACGTCTCCCGGCCATCGCTTCATCGGGAACTAAAGAAACTTGAAGAAGAAGGCATTCTCTGCCGCCATGCGCGTACTATTGAGATTCTAGATACAGAACGCCTGAAAGATTTGCTTGGGATGTAATGCCCCCTCCAATCCTTTAGAACCCACCTGCTTGATAAGCTCTTGCAAGGTCTTCCGAAATCCTTCTTAACTTGAAAATCGGTCGAGTTTTTGCGCTCTTACAAGTACATACCAACTCGACCGATTACTTTAACTTTTATAGCACCTTCTACAGTGCATATCCCGCTTCAAAAGCCTTGATATTTAACTCTTTGAATTTCTCCGGAACCATCTTTTCAATAATGCTCTTCCAATCAATGGATTCCAGTCCAAGTTTCTTAATCATAGCACCAAGAAGCACTACGTTCTGTGCCTTAATGTTACCAAGGTCTTCGGCAATCTTACCGGCATCTAAACTTAAGGTATCTTCTACTGTCTTGTGAAGGTACTCAATAACCCCTTCCGGATACTCCTGCTCACCGGTAATAATCGGCATGGAGTACATCTGATGATCGTTTACAATCACCGTACCCGGTTTCTTTAAGTACGGCAGCGCACGAAGTGCCTCTACCTGCTCAAAGGATACCAAAATATCTGCTTCTCCCTCAGCGATAACCGGGGAGTTTACTTTTTTACCAAATTTAATGTGGGTAGATACGCTACCACCACGCTGGCTCATACCATGAATTTCGGACATTTTTACATCATAGCCTGCTTCCATAAGTCCTTCGGAGAGGATTTTGGAAACAAGTAGGGTTCCCTGTCCGCCGACACCTACTAATAAAATATTCTTTTCCATTGTCTATCCTCCTATTCCAATGCACCGAACTTACATACCTGTTTACAGATTCCACAGCCATTACACTGTGCAAGGTCAATCTGAATCTTTCCGTCTTTGCCAAGGGCAACGGCCGGACATCCAACCTTCAGACATGCCTTACAGGATTTACATTTATCCGGATGAGCAGTTACATGTTTGCCTGCATTTGCCTTCTGTACTTCCTTAATCAAAGCACATGGGCTCTTGGTCATGATAACAAATACGCCGGTGGATTCATAAGCCTCTTTTAACGCTGCTCTTGTTTCTTCCAGATCAAGCGGATTAACCACGCGAATATGGTCATCCGGAATACCAAGGGATTTCACAACAGCAATTGGATCGATTGCTTCTGTGATTTCACCGGTAATGGTCTTTCCGGTTCCAGGGTTCTGCTGATGACCGGTCATAGCGGTAATGGAGTTGTTCAAAATACAGTAAACTGCATTAGACTTGTTATAAACCGCATCAATCAAACTGGTAATTCCGGAATGGAAGAAGGTAGAATCTCCCAAACATCCGAATACCTTCACGTCATCTCTCTTGCCCATCTTGTTTGCCTGGTCAAAACCGGTTGCACCGGAGAATCCGCCACCCATACAGATTACGGAATCCATAGCGTTAAGCGGTGCCACCATACCCAGGGTATAGCATCCGATATCGCCGGCAATCATAACATTCTTTAATTTACCTAATTCATAGAAGAATCCTCTGTGCGGACATCCTGCACAAAGTACCGGTGGTCTTGCCGGAACGTTGATTTCAGACTGATACAAATCTTCCTCAACGTATTTCTTAACGCCAAATGCCTTACCGATTCTTCTTGTATTTAATTCATCACACTGCGGTACCACATCTTTTCCCTTGCAGGCAATACCCATGGCACGAACCTGTGTCTCGATGAATGGATCGTTCTCTTCAATAACATATACTTCATCCACTTCCTTAGCGAACTCGCGAATCATTTTCTTTGGAAGCGGGTTCAATAAGCCAATATGTAAGTAAGAAGCATCTTCCCCAAATACATCTTTACTATGCTGATAAGAAATACCACTGGTGATTACACCAATCTTCTTGGAGTTGTACTCAATGGTGTTTAACGGAGTATTGTTTGCATACTCTTCTTCCATCTTCTTAAAGATTTCTTCTACTTCAAAATGTCTTGGTCTTGAATGTGCCGGCACCATAATGGTCTTACGCACATTTCTCTCATATTTACGAACACCAACTTCTACACGCTCGCCAAGTTCAACGATACTCTTAGAATGGCATACACGGGTAGACATACGGAATAATACCACCAAATCATAACGCTCGGACAATTCGTATGCCAACTTGATGTAATCCTTACATTCCTGAGAATCTGACGGTTCAATACACATTAATTTTCCAAACATGGAGAAATTACGGTTATCCTGCTCATTCTGAGAAGAATGCATTCCAGGATCATCAGCTGTTAAAATAACCAAACCACCGTTCACGCCTTCATACGCTAAGGTCATCATTGGGTCAGCGGCTACATTAAGTCCTACGTGTTTCATGGATGAAAAAGCTCTTGCACCTGCCAAAGCAGCAGCCCCTGCTACTTCAACAGCAACTTTTTCATTTGGTGTCCAGCGACTGCTAATCTCCGGATACTTTGCAACATTCTCCATTATCTCGGTACTTGGCGTTCCCGGATAAGCAGCTGCAACAGTAACACCGGCTTCATACAAACCTCTGGCAATTGCTTCATTACCTGTTAATAACTGTTTCAAAAAATCTCCTCCAATCTCTATCCTTTTAATTCTTGCTAAGCGTTCCCCACAACCCGAAAAAGGCAGGTACCTCGACTCCCCGAAGCAATCCTGCATTCTTCTTCCCACTCAATCTATTCCCTGGAGAATTTTCCGTCATAATATAGCCCCGCACTATATTGTGTACACTTTATTTCCCTAGGATTGTTCCCTGTATTTACAGTTTAGCATTATCTACGAAAAATTTAAAATACAAAAAAACAATCGGAGCGATAGGCTTTTACCTATGGCAATGTTTGGGGGTATTTTCGTGGTGGCAGCTTCTGGGTACGCGGGCGGCTTCCGGGCCGCTCGGTATATGGACATTTTTTATGAGCTATATACCGAGAAATGCCATCTCGTAGGCCCGCGCTCGGTATATGGCCTTACTACAACCTCTATATACCTACGATTCTGCAAAAATCCCCAAAACCCTCGGTATATAGCACTTTTGGAATCCCTATATACCGAACGCGCATGTTTTCGGCAGGGTTTCTCGGTATATAGCACTTTTTTTGGAGCTATATACCGGGCGGCCATCATTTTTACCGCGCCATCGCTAAAGCAGTGGCGAGTTTCGCGCTAAATTGACCGAGCGGCCCGCCCCTCGGGACATTTCCCCACAAAAAAGTCGCAGACAAGCAGCTTTCTAAGCTACCTGTCCGCGACCTGCACTATCGCATATTAATAACCGGACCTCCGGTATGATCCAAATACTCTTTGGTTATGATTACTTCACCAATGTTGTCATCCTTCGGCGTCTCATACATGATATCTAACATGTATTCTTCAATTACTGCACGCAATGCTCTGGCGCCCACTTTTTTGTCCATAGCTCTTTTTGCAATTTCATGAAGTGCTTCTTCCGTAAAGGTAAGTTTCACTCCATCCATTGCCAAAAGCTCCTGGTACTGGGCAATAATGGCATTTCTCGGCTCCTTTAAAATACGAACCATCATATCTTCATCCAATGCCTCTAAGGAGAATAATACCGGCAGACGTCCGATAAACTCCGGAATCATACCAAAGGTACGTACATCCTCCACCGTCACCTTCTGCAAGATATTTTTATCGTTATCGTACTTGTCCTTCAAATCCGCCAAAAATCCCATAGAGGAAGATTTGTTCAGACGTTCTTTTATCACATTATCCATATCCGGGAACGCTCCACCACAGATAAACAAAATATCTTTGGTATTTACGGTCACCATCGGTACCATAGCATTCTTACTGCTTGCCCCTACCGGCACCTCAACCTCGGCACCTTCTAGCAGCTTCAACATTCCCTGCTGTACACTTTCACCGGATACATCACGCTGGTTGGTATTCTTTTTCTTAGCGATTTTATCAATTTCATCCACAAAAATAATACCATGCTCCGCACGCTCTACATCATTGTCCGCTGCTGCCAAAAGCTTACTTACTACACTTTCGATATCATCACCGATATAGCCGGCTTCCGTTAGTGAAGTAGCATCGGTAATGGCAAGAGGCACATCCAACAATCGTGCTAAGGTTCTTACCAGATAGGTCTTTCCACATCCGGTAGGTCCAAGCATCAGCATATTGGATTTCTCTAATTCAATTTTACTGTCTTCGTCCTTACGGGTAACACGCTTGTAATGGTTATAAACCGCAACCGACATTACTTTCTTGGCCTGTTCCTGCCCTACTACGTACTGATCAAGTTCAGCCTTAATCTTGTGTGGCGCCGGAATGTTGTTAATATCAAATACCGGCTTTTCCTTCTTCTTTGGTTTGTTTTTCTTAATTCTCTGATTATGCGGAATTCCATCAAAACCACCGAAATCTCCCAGATTCATAAAATGGAAATTTGGCATACCACCCTTACGCTTAGTGGACTCTTCCTTTTCATCATCCAAGGATGGCATTTTCACATCTTGTGGCATTGGAAACATGGGGTCAAGCATCATTAAGTCCGTCGGACTCATCCCTGTTCCGCCCATAGTGTCAAAGGTTCGCTGCATACAATCCACGCAAATGCAGATATTATGCGGAATGCGAAGCATCCGTCCTGCCTTTGATTCCGGACGGCGGCAGATATAACAAACCTCTTCGTATCCTTTGTCGTCTTTTATATCATCTACTTCTGTTTTGTTTTCGTTATCCATTGGTACTCCTGTTCTTATGCCTCCGGCAACTTACCATAACGGTAAGCCTCCAAAAGCTCATTTAAATCTTCTATATTTTGTGCCAACTCCCGGCCAATGTCCGTATCCTTAACCAACTTACGCCGTGTGGTGTGCTTTACCAGCACTTGATGAGAATGCACGTCCGTCTCTTTTTCAATGGCATCCTCAATAGACGTAAACGGATCATGGGAAACCAAAACCATGCCGTAGGAATTGTAAGTCAGGGTATAGCCTGCAATACCGGTCTGTTTCTGATAGGCCTTGGAAAACCCTCCATCAATGCTTAGCACGCGGCCTCCACACTTCACCGGAGACTCTCCTTTGACCGCTTTTACCGGAACATGTCCATTGATGATATGGCTTTCCTCGCCGGAAAGACCAAACTCATCCAAAATGCGCTCTACCACCAACTCATCTTCAATATACTTGTAATAAGAATTCGTAATCTCCTTATGCGTTCCCTTATCCTCTAAGAAATAACGCTCAAAGGTTGCCATTTTACTCTTGCCAAAAAGCGGCGAGCCTGCAGCCGTCCAACAGAACCAGTGAATGTCACTCTTTGTAGGTTCTGCAAGATTACGATTATAGTATGCATCACGCAATCCCTTTTCCAGTACATCATACAATGCTTTACCGGAATATACGCCCTGTCCAATCTGCACGTCCATAAAGGTTCCTTCCGGCGTCAAAGGCAGACAGCCATGGAACAGTAGCTGGTCATTCACTACTTTGTACAGATTTCCTTTATCATACATAAAACGAATATGGCGTTGTAATTTCTCACTTCCCAAAAATGCCTGCTGCATACGACGCATAACATCGTCTTCTTCCTCCGTTAACTCATACGGATGTTCCGGATCAAGGGTTGGAAAGTTTGCATCAAGCAGTGGGTATTCTCCTCCATCCACCATAACCGTTTTCTTATCCAAATCAATCTTATCAAGCAACAGACGAGACTGCATCCGGTATTCCGGGTGCTGCATAATCAG
>SVEW01000048.1 GCA_015057205.1 Lachnospiraceae bacterium
GGAGCACAACCTTGCCAAGGTTGGGGTCGCGGGTTCGAGTCCCGTCTCGCGCTCTCTTTATAAGGAAAGAACCATCCCTAGAAGGGATGGTTCTTTTCTTATAAAGAATCCTGGGCGGGCCTCGAAGGTTGAGCCCTCGTCTTCGACGCGGTCGTCGCTAAACGTACTCCATCGGAGCGCAGCGACGTCTCGCGTTCTTTTTCTACATTCTGGAAATTGTCTTTTAGGTGGGGTGCATTCCGCGCTTCGCTGAATGAAAATCATGGTCGGATTTATAATATTTACGTGCAAAATGATATTGGCATGAAATGCGGAACGTAAGCTCCAAAAGCCGGTTCCGCGCAAATTGGAGTAATTTGTTTGTTTGGGACGTAAAGAATAGAGAAAGAAAGGGGGAAAGTTACGTACGCAATTAAGAGATTTATAGTTTGAGCCGTAAGGGGACGGGAACGTCGACTGAAAGCTTACAGACCATTTGAAGAATTGATGCGGTGAGGCACGTAAATTTGAAATCCGGTAAATTCGGCATACGTGCCATAATAGAAAAATAGGAAAAAGGATGGTAAGAATCTTGCAACCTCGCCGGAGAATGTGAAGCGCGGTTTGGTATGCCTATCACATCTTAATTAAATGTTTCCGCGTATTCCTTTAGGCTTTGACGGAAAACGTTCACCAGTGGTGGTATGGTGACGTTGTTTCGTACACAAAGTTTTAGGGTGCGGTGACGTGTTTTGTCCAATGGTTTGATGAGGACTTGGTAACGCAGGGGCTTGAACAGGAGTGCATAGTCCATGCAGATGCCAAGTCCTTTTTCAACCATAGAAAGCATGACATTAACGTCACTGACCTCGTAGGCGATGCGCGGAATCACTTTCTGATGTTCCAAGAAGTTGGTGATGTCGTAGTCCTCAATTTCCTTTAGGCGGATGGTGTTCTCTGTGGAAAAAGCTTTTACCGGGAATACTTTGGTGGCGGCATAGGGACTGTCCATTGGAACTGCAGCAACCAACGCATCGGTAAATAATTCGATGCTATCGTATCGGTCGGCCAAAGGGGTTGGTAAGATGCATAAATCCACTTCGCCACGGCGCAGGAGATTGGAAATATCCGCATCTTCGCCTTCCACCAGTTCAATCTTGATATTGGGATAGTGGTTCTGAAACTCTTTCAATGCCCCGGGCAAAATATTAGCGGAAATACTAAAGGGGGCGCCAAGTCGAATGGTACCCTGGGCAAATCCGTGGAGTGCCGATACTGTGTAATTCAGGCGCTCGTAATCCTGTAAAAGACGTCGGGCGTCTTCCTGTAATGCCATACCTTCCGGCGTAATGGCAAGTCCATCGTGATTTCTGGTAAAAAGTGTAAGCTGCCATTCTTTTTCTAGCTCCATAATCATCTTACTAACAGCGGACTGTGTGTATCCCATGTCAGCCGCAGCTTTGGAAATGCTTTTTCGTTCTGCCACTTTTAAAAAAGCGGTATACTTTTGTGTGTTCATAGAATCCTCCTATTCCAATATGGAATGTATGTGATGAAAAACATTCGCTTTTCTACTACCTAAAAACATTATATAATAGGTTTCGGTGAAAAACAAATGTATTTAGGAGGAAATCATGGAGAGAAAAATTCGTCAAGCAACGTTAGGAGAATCGTTATTCTCACTTATGTTTTTGGTGGTATGTCTGGCGGTTGGAATTATTGGTTACAAAACCGATCCTCATGTACCGATGTTCGTGGGCTCCTTCGGAGCGATTTTCATTTCGTATCGTTTAGGATATCGATGGGAAGAAATTGAAAGCTTTATGATGAAAGGGATTCAAAAGGTGGTACCGTCTATTGTGATTTTGATTGTTATCGGAATGCTGATTGGCGTATGGTTGGATTCCGGCGTGGTGCCATCCATGATTTATTACGGATTGAAAGTGTTAAAACCTTCCATTTTTTATCTGGCAACGGTTGTGATTTGTTCCATTACCTCAGTCGCAACCGGTTCCTCCTGGGGTACAATGGGTACCATGGGTGTTGCCTTGATGGGTATTGCAGTGGGACTTGACATGAGCCTTCCGATTACGGCAGGGGCAATTGTGTCCGGTTCTTACTTTGGAGATAAGATGAGTCCGTTATCCGACACAACCAACCTCGCACCGGCTATGGCTGGATGTGATGTTATCAGCGGTATTCGCTTTATGATGATTCCTACGGGAATTTCCTATGCAATTTCTTTGGTTGTTTTTTTTGTGCTCGGACTTGGACACAGTAGTGCGCATGCAGACTTAAGTGGCGTGACCAAAATCTCAGACGCCATGGCAGAAACCTTTACGATTTCTCCGGTACACTTTTTGCCGGTAATCATTGTGCTTGTAGCAGTTGCTTGTAAAGTGCCGGCGATTCCGGGGATTACTTTGGGAATCATATTTGGTGCCATCATTGGTCTGATTACCCAGCCGGGCTGTACCATTAAGACATTGATGGATTGTGCTATTAATGGATATGTTTCCAACACCGGGTTTGAGATGATGGATAATCTTCTTACCAAAGGTGGGTTGCTTTCAATGATGAGTACCTGCGCTATGGCGATTATTGCCATGATGTACGGTGGCATTATGGAAGAGACCGGACAGCTTCAGTCTGTTGCCAATTTTATTACCAGAAAAATCAGAAGACGTGCAGGTCTTGTGGGCGCAACCATGGGTTGTAGCATTATCGCCAACGTGATTATGGCAGACCAGTATGTTTCCTTGATTGTGCCGGGCAGAATGTTTGCATCAAAATATAAGGATATGAAAATGCATCCGGTATGCTTAGCTAACGCCATTGCATCTTCCGGTGCAGTAACCAGCGCATTGGTGCCGTGGAATACATGTGGTTTGTATGTGGCGTCCACTTTGGGAATTGGCGTGTTTTCTTATTTGCCATATGCAGTGTTTAACTATCTGACTCCGCTAGTGGTGCTCTTACTTGCTTATTTAAAAATTACCATTACGGATGAAGAAGGGGTACGCTTAATTCATACCAGGACTGACGGAAACGATGCGGGTGAAGAGCAGAGTATGGCGGCATAAGCTTGATATTGTAGGATATAGGAATTTTACATAAAAAAGGGGCGAAAGCCCCTTTTTGTGTTTTATGCGTTCACGAAACGGATATTGGTTCGCCAAAAAACAACCATATATTCAGAATAGTTTAAGGCAATGTGGGAATATTCACAATTCTAACAATAGTTTATGGTATATTCAAGAGGTAACTGATTACTGTAGAGAGGTGCATGCATTGTGCGGAGGATTCAGATGGAAAAATATAGATATAATGAAAAAGAATTAGCGTTCATTGAAGCGAGTTGCGTGCCGATTGCAGTTTACCAGTTCATAAACGAGCGCGTGGTTACCATCGCATTGTCGGATGGATTTTGCGAGCTGATGAACTTTAAAAATATAGAAGAAGCATACGACTTTATGGATAGCGATATGTATTGCCATATTCACTCGGATGATGTGACGAAAGTCGCCAATGCAACATTGAATTTTGTAGAGAACGGTGGGGAATACAATATTTCTTATCGCAGAAAACGCGGGGATAATTATATTGTTTTGCATGCCATTGGAAAACAGATATATAAGGAAAATGGAGAGCGGGTTGCTGTTGTACAGTATACCGATGAAGGCTTATATAATTCCGCTGGCGAATACAAAGCTGTAGCCGGAATGAATCATGATTATTTGACCGGATTGCCGGACATGAATTATTTCTTTAAGTTGGCGGAAACTTACCGAAATAGAGCCAAACAAGAAGGAAAAAATCTGGTTATGCTATTTTTTAATTTGAAAGGGATGCAGGCATATAATCAGCGCTATGGCTATGCAGCGGGAGATGAACTGATTAAGGAAGTTGCCCGGTTATTGATTGAGACATTTGGCCATGATAATTGTTGCAGGACAACGGCAGATCATTTTGCCGGTTGTGCAGAACGGGATGGCATTGATGAGTGTTTGGCAGAGCTCATAGAGAAATGGAAGCATATTAATCAAGGGCGGGGGCTACCGGTAAAGATTGGTGTATACGATACGAAATATGGAATGGTAGGAGCCGCTACGGCTACTGACAGAGCAAAAATGGCCAGTGATAGTTGCGGTGATATTTTTGAGTCGAAGGTGGCATATTTTACCATGGACATGTTGCACCGTGCAGAAGAGCGGCAATATATTTATGAAAATCTGGGACGAGCTATGGAGGAAGGGTGGATTAAGGTACATTATCAACCGATTGTTCGTACTTCCAATGGAAAAGTGTGTAATGAAGAGGCGTTGGTTCGATGGGAGGATCCGGAAAAAGGACGCCTTGCACCGGAAGGTTTTATTCCAATTTTGGAAGATGCGAAGGTGATGTATAAACTTGATCTGTATGTGTTAGAACAAGTTATTAAAAAGCTCAAGCTGCAGGCGGAGACCGGGCTGAGTATTGTGCCGAATTCCATTAATTTGTCAAAGAGCGATTTTTATGCATGCAATATGCCGGAAGAAATACGAAGAAGAGTCGATGAGGCAGGAATTGACCGTGGAGAAATTGTAATTGAGTTAAGTGAGCGCTCTATTATAAACGATACGGAGTTTATGACTTCCCAGGTAGATTTATTGCGAGAACTGGGATTTAGTGTGTGGCTGGATGATTTTGGACAAGTATATTCTTCTCCGGAATTGTTGCAAAAGACCCATTTTGATGTAATTAAGCTGGATAAGTCTTATGTCGATCAGATAGATAAAAATGAAAATAGTAAAATTGTTATTGCAGAGTTAGTGCGCCTGGCAAGTGGCCTTGGCAGTGAGACGGTTGCAGAAGGTGTGGAAAACCAAAAAGTCAGCGATTTTCTGAACGAAATTGGATGCACCCGTTTGCAAGGATATTGTTATGGTGAGCCGATTGATTTTGAAAAGATTCTGGAAAGAAATAAGCGTGGAATTCAAATTGGCTTTGAAAATCCGAAGGAAGCTGAGTATTATGCTGCATTGGGAAATGTAAATATGTATGATATGTCGTCAGTTTCGGATGAAGCGGATAGTCTGCGGGATTATTTCGATACCATGCCGATGTTTATTGTGGAAGTGCGGCAAGATGAAATAAGGCATATAAAAGGGAATAAGTCCTATAAACGATTTATGGAAAAGACGTATCCTTCATTTCGTGAAAATAGTCAGGGCTATGTGAAAGGGATCGGAGACGATATCTTTTTTGATGCCGTGCTTCAGTGCAGAGATAGCGGTAAACCATTGATTATTTCTATTCGTGGAAAAAAGAATGATGTGATTCATCTTTTTATCAGGAAGATTGCAACGAATGCGGAAAACGATGCAGTTGCCCTTTCGGTGGTTATTTTGGGTTATGTTGACAACGATGCGGAATTGCGCCATAAAGAGGAATTAAAGCGAATAAAACAAGAGCGGAAAATCTATGCAAGAATAACGGCTCTTAACGGTGATATTATTAGCATTTTTGCGGTGGATTTAAAAACGGATAATTTTGTCAGGTACGTTATGAATGAGAATTACCGGCATTGGGAACTGGAGAATGAAGGCCAGGATTTCTATGAGAAAATTCGGGAAAATAGTCTTCATATGGTTTATAGTGAGGACAGAAAACGATTCCTGGCACAGTTTACAAAAGAAAATGTGACCCGGACGATTGCAAGCAATGGCGTCTTTTTGCTAAGTGTGCGGTTACTTTATGATGGAGAACCGCGATATGCCAGTATTAAGGGGGCCATCGTTGAGGAGGATGATGTATCAAGGCTGATTATTGGTATTGTAGATGTGGATTCTGAGGTTAGAAAGGAACAGAATTACTATAGAAATTTAGCTGAAATCAGTAAAATTGCAAACCTGGATTCCTTGACCGGCGTGAAAAATAAGCATGCCTACATAGATGCAGAAGCAAAATTGAATAGTCAGATTGCGGGTTTGACAGCGCCGGAATTTGCGATTGTGGTGTTTGATATAAATGGATTGAAGATTATTAACGATACCCTTGGGCATCAGGCTGGGGATGAGTTTATTAAAGAAGGATGTAAAATTATCTGTAATCATTTTCAACATAGTCCGGTATACCGGGTTGGTGGCGATGAATTTGTAGTAATCGTCCAAGGACAGGATTACAAGAATATCGATAAAATTATGGCGGATTTTACAGCCGATAATATGGAACGCCAGAAGGCTGATAGGGTGGTTATTGCCAGTGGAATGGCAAGATATACCGGAGAGCGAAGCGTATCTCTTGTTTTCGAGCGGGCAGATGATAGCATGTACAAGAATAAGAAATCATTGAAATTAGAAAAAAGTACTTTTCATTGCGCAATAAGTGTGTTATAGTTTTTAGTTGCGTGATGAAAGGAGAGTAAGCATGAAAAGTCAATTGAAAACTATTTTTATGGTTGTTTTAGGTAATTTTATTTATGCGTTGGGCGTACAGATTTTCCTTGTACCATCGAACATTGTAACGGCAGGTGCCACCGGTCTTGGTTTGATTATACAACATCTGCTTCACATAAATTTATCCATGGCGGTATTGGGAATTAACATAGCGCTGATGCTTTTGGGACTTGTTTGTCTGGGAAAAGACTTTTTCATCGGAAGTCTTGCAGGAAGTTTATCTTTTCCGCTGGAACTGGCCTTTGTGGAAAAATATCTAAAGGGAATTGTATTAACGAAAGATCCGCTTTTGTGTACTATTTTTCTGGGATTGACGGTAGGAATTTCCCTTGCCGTTATCATTCGCTCCGGGGCATCTTCAGGAGGAATGGATATTCCGCCCATTATTTTGTACCGCAAATTCAAGATTCCAATGTCAGCCAGTATGTATGCCTTTGATGGTGGAATCGTGATAGCGTTATGTAAGTTTTATCCGGTTGAATCTATTCTTTACGGAATTATTTTGGTTATGATTTACACGATGGCGCTGGATAAATTCCTGTTGTTTGGTGCAACCAAGGTAGAGCTTAAGATTGTGAGTCAGAAGTCAGATGCCATCAAGGAAGCAATTTATGATAGCATAGACCGCGGTGTGACCCTGATAAGTGCAAAGGGTGGATTTGCGGAAAATGAATTTGATATGATATTTACGGTTGTTAGCAGCCGGGAACTAGTGAAATTAGAAAAACAGATTAAAGAGATAGATCCAATGTGTTTCTTGACCGTTAGTCAGGTGACGGAAGTAAAGGGACGCGGGTTCTCTTTCTAAAAATAAAGTATGTTAGACGAAAGCCCGCAAGGGGTTATGCGCACTGCGATTTCAAGTTGAAGGCTTGCAAGCAGCAGCATTCCCTTTGCGGGCGTTTTTTATTGTCGCAAGTGCGACTTAAATTCATTGTAGTAGTACATCAACACGGATACCGTTACCAATCCTACCGCAATTCCAAGTGCGGCAAGTGCCGTATTTTGTCCATAGTACACGGCACCCTTGTGGTCGCCGGTTACAACGGCGTAAGTGGTGTAGTAAAGGGAGCCTCCCGGTACCATGGGCAGGAGAGCCGGAATCAGGAAAATGGTTGCCGGACATTTGGTGCGACGAGCCAGAAATTCGGATAACAACGTACCGAAAGCAGCTGCAATCATATAATAAATAAACAGATTGTCATTAAATTCGCGGGCAAGGCAACAAACGCCCCAGGTAATGCCGCCGGAAAGACCGCACAACACAAGGCGATTCGGACGAGCCTGATAAATAATGGAAAAACCGAAGCAGGCAATAGACGCCGTCAGCATTTCAATAAAAACACGTAACATTATAACATACCCCCTAACAGATAAATTGGGATGGCGTAGCCAAGGGCAATGGCACCAGCCACCATAATGGACTCTAAAGCACGGAATAGGCCGGCCATTAAGTCGCCGCACAGCATGTCTCGAATGGATGTAGTCAAAGCCATTCCGGGGATAAGAAGCATGATGTCTCCAATCATGATTTTGTCTACGTGCTGCCCGATACCGATGTAGCCGAAAATGATTGCAGCCAATCCTCCAAGCAGTGCGGAGAGGGCTGTGTAGAAAATTTTATTCAGGTTCTGTACCCGGGAAATGCGTCCCATTATTAAGAAAATCAAGGCAACGCAGCCGGCTGCAAAACCGTCCCCCAAATCGCCTCCTAAGAAAATACAGAAGCAGGAACCACCTAAAAAATGCGCAAAGGCAAACGTGGAAGTGCTTTTAGCATAGGGAACGGATTCGACGGTTTCCAAATGGCTCCAAAGTTCTGCCACGTTAGGTTTTTTGGCGCAGATGCGTCTGGAAAGGTCATTTAATTGTTCCAAACGGTAAAAGTCGTTGCTAAACTTATAAATTCGGCGTGATTGCGTAATAATTTCTCCGCTGTGATCAACAATGGAAACGGAAATGTATTCGGGTATGGAAAAAACATTTACCTTTCGGTAACCATAGGATGTCAGCATACGGTAAATGGAGTCCTCAACACGGTTAATCTCTGCACCGCATGTTAACATTTCTTCGCCAATATCCAGAATTAGCGACAAGATGTAGCTAGTGTCGAATTCGCTTTTGGCCCGGAGCGGGCTTACATGAATGTCTAAATCTTTTAACATGCAAAACCTCCTGTTATTTATAGATATCCGCCATCAATGGTAAGAATCTGCCCGGTTACATAATCCGGCATGGCAACCATGTGCTTTACGGCAGCAGCAACTTCTTCCGGCGTTCCGAAGCGGTCCATGGGAATTTCTTGTCGCAAAGCTTCCCGTTCCTCTTCGTCAAAACAATGATTCATTCTGGTATCAATGACGCCACAACTAATGGCATTCACCTGTATGTTACTTGGGGCAAGTTCTTTGGCAAGTGCTCTTGTAAAAGCAATAAGCCCACCTTTTGATGTAGAATAGGCAACCTCACAGGAAGCGCCAACCTGTCCCCAGATAGAGGTGATATTGATGATGTGGCCTTTTTTCTCATGAATCATATGGGGCAAAACTGCCCGGGATGTATAAAAACAACTGTTTAAATTGGTATTCATCACGCGCATCCATTCCTCATTGGTCATATCGGTTAAAAGTCCGATGAGAGCAACCCCGGCGTTGTTAATCAGTATGTTCACCGGACCAAGTTCCTTCGTGCCTTGCGCAAGAAAGGACGTTACATACGCGGCATCTCCAATGTCTCCCACGGAAGGAAAAATTTCCGGATGGGAAGGTAGAGCGCGCAGGTCCTCACAGAGGGCAAAAAGGCCGGCTTCATCTGAGCCGGTATTTAATAGCAGGCGATGTCCGTCTTCTGCAAAAGCGCGGGCAATCGCGGCACCAATGCCTTTAGAGGCACCGGTTATACAGATGGTTAGTTTTGACATACGAAATCCTCTTTCTTTTTGTTAAGTATATTGTAACACAAAGTGCACAGTGGGACAATGAAGTCTTGTTTTCAACACATTTAGGTGTTATAATGAAAGCACTATAATAAAGTAAAGGGGTTGGATATTATGCGAATTACAATTAGTGGCAAGAATATCGATGTAACACCGGGTTTGCGTGACGCAATCGAGCACAAGCTATCGAAATTGGACAAGTTTTTTAACAAGGAAATGGATGCGAACGTGACCTTGAGTGTTGAGAAGAATCGACAGAAAATCGAGGTAACCATCCCAGTGAAAGGCGGTATTGTACGTTCGGAGCAAGTAAGTAGCGACATGTATGTATCAATTGACCTTGTAGAGGAGGTAATTGAGCGTCAGTTGAAGAAATACCGAAAGAAACTCGTCGATCACAAACATGAAACAGAAACTTTTTCTTCAGAGTTTTTTGCGGCTGATGGAGAGGAAGAGGGTGACATTTCCATTGAGCGTGTGAAACGCTTTGGTATGAAACCGATGTATCCGGAAGATGCGTGCTTACAGATGGAACTTTTGGGACATAATTTCTTTGTATTCCAGAATGCCGAGACGGATGAAGTAAATGTGGTTTACAAACGTAAAGGAAACTCCTATGGTTTAATTGAGCCAGAGTTTTAATGAAATAGGTTACAAATGGGTTTTTCAGCTACCCTGGTGGGTAGCTGATTTCATGTACAAAAAGGGATAAGGAAATGAGAGAAAGAGAGACGAACAGAAGGGAACTGGTGAAACTGATTTTGATGCTGGCGTGGCCGACCATATTGGAACAGTGCCTACAGACGGTGGTGGTGTATGCGGATACTGCCATGGTAGGGCGCATTGGCGCAGGGGCATCGGCAGCAGTTGGTTTGATTACGCCGGTGACCTGGTTAATCAATGCACCGGCCTATTCGCTAGGTGTTGGCGTGCTGGCATTTGTGGCCAGAAATAATGGGGCGAAAAACTATAAGGAATTGAAGACTGCTGCGGTACAGGGGATTTATCTGGCATTGATGGTAGGGGCAATCATCAGTGCGGGTGTACTTGGGCTTTCACCGTTTTTGCCGAAGTGGATGGGCGGAGAAGCACAGGTGTGCCGGGATGCTACTGCTTACCTGGCAATTACCGGCGGTGCTTTTATCTTTAAGTCACTGGATATGGTGTTAAGCTGCGTGATTCGTGGTACCGGAGATACGAAGACGCCCATGATTATTAACACCTTAATGAATGTATTGAATATTATTGGAAACTATTTTTTAATTTACGAAAGTCGTACAATTTATGTACTGGGGCATAGGATGTTTGTGCCGGGCGCCAACATGGGGGTAGCCGGAGCGGCACTTGGAACTGCTATTGCATCGGTGTTTGGCGGATTTGCTATGATGTGGGCAATGTGGCGGAATCCGGTTTTGTCACCACATGGAGAGAGCAAGCGGCTGAATAATCACGTGATGTATCAATGCGTTCGTGTGGGACTGCCCTTGGCGATTCAGCGGTTGGCGGTGTTTTCCGGATATACGGGCTTTACATCGTTGGTGGCAAATCTGGGAACAGTTACTCTTGCGGCCCACTCCATTGCCATCACGGCGGAGGAGATGTTCTACATTCCGGGCTTTGGGATGCAGGATGCAGGTTCAACATTGATTGGTAATGCCATGGGAGAAGGCGATGAGAAGAAGACGGATCATATGGCACGATTGCTGATTTTGATTACGGTTCTGATTATGACGATGACGGGAGGGCTTTTGTTCCTGTTCCCGCAGTTTATGATGGGCTTGTTTACAAAAGATGCAGACGTTATCCGTCAGGGCGTTGTAGCCCTTAAGATGGTAGCGATATCGGAACCGATTTATGGCGCACTGATTATGATGGAAGGTATTTTCAACGGTGTTGGGAATACCAAGACCACTTTTGTGGTAGGCATTTGTACCATGTGGATTGTGCGTGTGGGCATGACGTATGTATGTGTCCATTGGTTGGGACTTGGTCTGGTTGCGGTCTGGAGTTGTATGATTGCAGAGAACGTAACGAAAGCCGGTGTGCTTGGTATTCTATTTGTTAAAGGATATTGGAAAAAAGGCGCTGTGGTTTATGATTAGGAGGATATAGTATGAAACCGATAACGATTGAAGAAGTATGTAAGGCCTGTGGTGGAAACTTTGTAGGTCCGAAGGAAAAGTTAACCCAGGTGATTACCGGCGTTGTGAAGGATAACCGAGAGGTGAAGAGAGGGGATTTGTTTGTTCCATTCCGTGGGGCAAATGTGGATGCCCATAGATTTATTCCGGCGGCTTACGAAGCGGGAGCAGCCATGGTGCTTTCCGAAGAAGAACTAACCGGAGATGTGGCGTACATCAAGGTGGATTCCTGTTTTCAGGCGTTGAAGGATATCGCAGCTTATTATCGTAAACAGCTGACCTGCAAAATAATCGGAGTCATCGGCAGTGTGGGAAAGACCAGCACCAAAGAAATGGTGGCATCCGTGCTTGGTACACATTATAGCGTGCAAAAGACAGCAGGAAACCTGAACAATGAAATCGGACTTCCGTTAACGATTTTGTCCATAGAGGCGGAGCATGAAATTGGCATTGTTGAAATGGGGATTTCAGATTTCGGGGAGATGACCCGGTTAAGTGAGATTGCCCGACCGGATATGGTGGTGATGACCAACATCGGAGACTGTCATTTAGAGATGCTTCATGACAGGGATGGCGTGTTAAAAGCAAAGACGGAGGTATTGCCGTATATTTCGCAAGGTGGCCTGTTGGTTTTGAATGATGTGGACGAGAAACTGGCAACGGTTAAGGCGCCGGAGGGAGTAACGCGAATTGGTTATGGATTTACAGAAGATAAGGTAGTCTATGCTACTGGAAGCAAAGCAGTAGGAGATACAGCCCATGCCGCAACCATTCATGTGAATGGGGAAGCATTTGATGTTACCATTCCACTGCCGGGTGAGCATAACCTGTATAATGCCATGGCGGCAGTTTGCGTTGGATGGAAACTGGGATTAAGCATTGCGGAAATGAAGCAGGGAATTGAGTCAGTGGGGGCTGTTTCCGGTCGAAATAACCGCATTGAGAAGGATGGATGTACGATTATTGATGATTGCTACAACGCCAATCCGGCTTCCATGAGAGCATCCCTTTCCGTGCTGGCCAATGCAAAAGGCAGAAAAATCGCGGTTCTTGGCGATATGGGCGAGCTTGGAGAGAGAGAAAAAGAACTGCATTATGAAATCGGTTTTTTTGCAGCAGAAAAGGGGATAAATGTCCTTTTCTGCACCGGCGAACTTTCAAAGGAAATGGTGTGTGGCGCAGAAGCTGCGAAGAATGGCATGTGTGTGAAACATTTTGAAACCAAGGAAGAACTTGTGAAAGCACTGTTATGTGAAAAAAGGACAGGAGACACGATACTGATAAAAGCATCACACTTCATGCGGTACGAAACTGTTGTGGCAGCGCTTTAAATCGATAAATTAAAGCGATATTTGATACGTAGTAGGATTACGATTCTGCTGCGTATTTTTTTTATGCAAAATATGTACGATTTGTAAACTAAGTGTAAATTATGTGAAAAGTGTAAAAGTTTAAGTTGACAGATAATAAAGAGAATGTTAAATTAAATTTAAGTATATGTGACAAGAAAGTGAAGAATATCTGTTACAAATGTGTTTTATGAAGCTTTACTCTGACTCCTTGGCTATGTTATTTTGGAAATGAGAGTGATATAAACACACCCCCCACAGGTGTTTTATATATTGTATTTGGCAGTACAAGTAATTTTTTAGGAGGAGCAAAATGAAGAAAGCGTTATCGTTGCTGTTATCAGCAACCATGGTGCTGGGCATGACACAGCAGGCAACTATGTTTGCACATGCCGAGGACCCGGACAAGGGCATTGTGAAAGGCCCGGGTTATGAGATCAATTTTAATGAGGTAAAAGGATCTCAAGACAAAGACACGTTTAACCTGAAGGGATTTCATGTAGATCCAAATAAGCGTGTGGATGTTATCGTTAAGTTCGAAAGCCAGTCTTTGGTAGACAAGTTTTTGAAGAGTAATCAGGAGAGCTTCGCAGATTACGCTGAGAAACATTCTTCTACCGTAGAGAAGGTTGAGAACAAGGTAGAGGCTTTGACCGATCAGGTGGTAGAAGCTGCGGATTTAAAGGGAACAAAGAATGATGCTGAGGTTAAGGATACGTATAGCGTGTTATTCGCCGGATGTTCGGTAGAAGTTCCATTTAAGCAGATCGAGAAAATCCAAGAGATGGACGGCGTTGAAGAGGTATTCCTCTCTCATACTTATGAAGTTCCACAGACAGACTTCAAAGTAGAGAACAAACCGAACATGTTAACAAGTCATGAGATGATTGGTTCCGAGAATGCATGGGAGAACGGAACCGGTTATGATGGAACAGGAACAGCAATTGCAGTTATCGATACCGGTATTGACTATTATCATGAAGCATTTACGACAATGCCGACAAATCCAAAGTTAAGTGCGGCTGACATTCAGAAGGTTTTGGACAACAACGTTATGGAAGCAGAAAAAGATGCTACTGCGTATAATATGACATTGGTTGCCAACGAAAAAGGTGGAAACAACAGTGTTTATAAAAATGCGAAGATTCCATATGCGTTCGACTATGTAGATCGTGACACAGACATTGTTCCGGTACACAAACAGTACCACGGAACACATGTAGCAGGAACCGTTGCAGCAAATTGCGAGAAGATTAAAGGTGTTGCACCAAACGCACAGTTAATCGGAATGAAGGTGTTCCCAGATGCAGGTGGAGCAATGGATTCCGACATTATGAAGGCATTGGAAGACTGTGTTCGTTTAGACCTCGATTCCATTAACATGAGTCTTGGTTCTTCCTCCGGATTCGCAAAATATGGCGATTCCGCATTACAGGAAGCATACGAAGCAATTGAAAAAGTGGGTATTAACTTAAACATTTCTGCAGGAAACAGCTACAATTCTGCATATGGTAATAACCACAATCACTTACAGCCAACCAGTTTACCGGACGAAGGAATTGTGGGAAGTCCTTCTACCTTAACAGGAGCTTTAAGTGTTGCTGCCATTAACAATACACACCTTGGACCAAGCTACTTCCTGGTGTTGAAAGATGGAGTTGTGGGATTCACTGATGGAAGCGAAGCGAATCAGAAACCATTTACCGGAATTGGCAAAGGAACTTATGAGGTAGTTGATTGTGGAAAAGGAACCACTGCTGATTTTGCAAAGGTTAATGTGAGAGGAAAAATTGCAATCATCGAGCGTGGAGAGAACACTTTCCAGGAAAAGCATGACAATGCGGCAAATGCTGGTGCGAAAGCTGCCATCGTATATAACCATTCCAGCGGAAGCCTGACCATGTCGATTGACAATTATCGTATTCCATGTATTTTCGTTACACAGAAGGCTGGAAAACAGCTTATTGCAGAGGGCAAGTTCAGCTTTGACCCAAGCAAGAAAGAGAACGTAGAGAATCCGGATGCATGGACCATGTGTGATTTCTCTTCTATCGGAAGTACTCCTTCCTTAGAGATTAAACCGGAAATCACTGCACCGGGCGGAAATATCCATTCTGCATTTTATTCTGACAAGCAGAGCAATGGAACCTACGATAGTGTTTATGGAACCATTAGTGGTACATCCATGGCATCTCCACATGTAGCAGGTGGAACTGCACTGGTAAGATCTTATGTAAACGAGAAATTTAGCGGACTTGATAAGATTGCTGCCACAAATATGGTAAATACTTTGACCATGTCCACTGCAAAACCGGTTGCACAGGCTGACGGCACTTTCTATTTGGTAAGAAAACAGGGTGCCGGAATCATGCAGGTTGACCATGCAATCGAAACACCGGCTTACCTTTCCGTAAAAGGACAGACACGTCCAAAGGCTGAGGTTGGATACAACGAGGATGGACATTATACCTATACCGTAACGGTTCACAATATGTCTGACAAAGCACTTACCTATGATGTGAAAACAACTGCATTGGCAGAGACATCTCAGGAAGTGGATGATGTGGCTTACACCACAGAAGTTGCAGAGAATATTTCTAAATACTGCGACATTACTTATCAGGGAGCAAAGAATGGAAAAGTTACTGTAGCGGCAGGTGCGACTGCAGATGTAACCGTTGACATTCAGCTTGATATGAACTCTGATAAAGTAAAAGAGATTCAGAAAAATTACGTAAACGGATTCTTCGTAGAAGGATTTACACAGTTTACAAGTGATGAAAACGTAGACCTTAGTGTTCCATTCCTTGGTTTCTGCGGAGACTGGGGTAAGGCACCGGTATTTGATAAAACAATGTATAGCGGTGAGAAAGCAGAACTTGGCGAAGGATCTTGTTTAGGACTTCACATCAGTGGTTCTGAGGTTGAAACTGCAGGCGTAAATACCTTTAAGGCAAACCATGGCCTTGGAACAGAATATGCTGAGCAGTGCTTAAGCATTAAAGCTTCCGATCGTTTGATTCCATTAACCAGCTTAATTCGTGGAGCAGAGCAGTTAAATTACAAGATTACTGACCCGAAGGGCAAAACTGTATTTGAGCAGAATAATAACTACATTGGAAAAACCTACTACACCGGAAGTGAAGAAACACCATTTGCGTATGCTGAGTATTGGATGAAGGTTACTCCTCTTTATGAGCCGGGTAAGGGTGCATCTGAGGGTGTATATACCTTTACGGAAACAGCTGTTGTAGGCGGAACCAATGGAAAAGTGACACAGGATTTAACCTATCACTTCACCATCGATAAGAGCTTACCGGTTTGGGATAAAACAAGAACTGTAT
>SVEW01000049.1 GCA_015057205.1 Lachnospiraceae bacterium
TATTACAGGGTTTACCGGTTCCGCCGGTACGGCAGTAATTACTAAGAAGGAAGCACGTCTTTGGACCGACGGTCGTTATTTTATTCAAGCGGCAGCACAGCTTAAAGACACTACCGTAGAGTTGATGAAAATGGGCGAGCCGGGAGTTCCTGAGATTACAGAATATATTAAGGATACTTTGCAAAAGGGCGAAACCATCGGTTTTGATGGTCGTGTTGTTTCTGTTGGTGAAGGAAAGACATACGAATGTATTGCTTGCGAAAACGGAGCGAAGGTTAACTACAAAGAAGATTTGATTGATGAAATCTGGACCGATCGTCCGGAACTTTCAACCGAACCGGTTTTCGCATTGGGTATTGAATACACCGGAGAATCTGTTGCTGATAAGTTAAAGAGAACCAGAGAAGAGATGAAGAAAGCAGGCGCTAACGTACATGCGCTGACAACCATTGATGATATCTGCTGGACATTAAATATTCGTGGTAATGATATTGAGTTTTTCCCGTTGGTATTAAGCTATGCGCTTATTAAGATGGATAGTGTAGAGCTCTACATCAATGAGGACAAGTTAAGTGCAGAGATTAAAGCAGATCTTGTAAAAGATGGTATTGTTCTTCACCCGTATAATGATGTTTATGCGGATATTTGCAAATTGAGTGCAAATGATGTGATTATGGTTGACCCAAGTAAGTTGAATTATGCGCTTTTCCAGAACATTCCGGAAACGGTTAAGAAAGTGGAAAAGAGAAACCCTGCTATCTTAATGAAGGCTATTAAGAATGATGTGGAGATTAAGAATATCAAACAGGCACAACTGAAGGATTCCGTTGCACATCTTCGTTACATGAAGTGGTTAAAGGAAAATTACGACAAGATGGAAATTACGGAAATGAGCGCAGAGAAGAAACTGGATGAGTTACGTGCAGAAATGGGCAATTTTATTCGTCCAAGTTTTGCACCGATTTCTTCTTACGGTGAGCATGCAGCAATTGTACATTATGAGTCATCACCGGAGACTGATGTGCAGTTAAAAGGTGGAAGTCTGTTTTTGTCCGATACCGGAGCAGGATTCTATGAGGGATCTACCGATGTTACAAGAACGTTTGCTATTGGAGAAGTGTCTGATATTATGAAAGAACACTTCACGCTGGTTGCCATAAGTAACTTATCTTTGGCAGCAGCGAAGTTCTTAGAGGGATCAACCGGTATGGTTCTTGATATTTTATCCAGAAAACCATTCTGGGATAGAAATATGAACTTTAATCATGGAACTGGACACGGTGTAGGATACTTGTTGAACATCCACGAAGGCCCAACCGGATTCCGTTGGAAATACAGAGCCGGTGAGACAGAGCCATTCCATGAAGGTATGATTATTACGGATGAACCGGGTGTTTATATTGAAGGTTCTCATGGTGTACGTCTTGAAAATGAAATTCTTTGCCGTAAAGGTGAAGCAAATGAGTATGGTCAGTTCATGTATTTTGAGCCGATTACTTTAATCCCATTTGATTTGGATGCAATTAATCCTGATATGATGACAGCAGAGGAGAAGAAACTTTTGAACGATTATCATCAGAAAGTTTATGAAACCATCTGTCCATTATTAAAGGATGAGGATGAGAAGGAATTCTTGAAGAAGTATACAAGAGCAATCTAAAAATAGTGAGGCCCAACAGCGTGGTGCTGCCGGGCCTCTTTGTTATTACTTTTCTTCCGTATGTTTTCTACCATTGTAGAATATGTTATAGGCATCGAATTCTTCGTAGCAGCTAATCTGTGCTTCTTCGGTTGCGCCGGCCTTCAAGAGGTTATCGGAGTCGCCGATGTATCCGGAATTGGTGTAAACCGGTTTGCCGCCTTTATAGAAAAGAACAACCGCCTGAACAAATTCGCAATCGTAATCGGTGTTGTTGGTTGCGTTTACAACCACTTTGCCATCTTTCAGGGATGCCTTAAAGTCTAAGTCGGAAACGCACGGTTCCATAATGGACTCACGATAGTCCAGTTCGTATTTAAAGGAATCGATTTTCTCGGCATCATCAAATAAAAAGGTCAGGGCGATGGACTGTCCGACACCAACTGCGTATTGCAAATCGGTAGCATCATTTAATTCGTTACCGCTTGCATCGTAGGCTTTGGTTACAACGGAAACGTCAACCGGTACCTTCGCGTTGTTTTGCAGTGTCATCAGATAGTAGCAGCTGTCATCGTGTGTAAACTGGTCTGTCTCAATCTTAAAGTCTTTGTCAGATAAGGAAACATTTTCCTGCTTGTCGGTTTCTTTCTTGGAGTCGGAATCCTTTTTGGAATCGTTTCCACAGCCTGTTAGCAATAAACTGCTAATGGCAAATGCAAAAACCGCAAAATTTACAAGTAGCATTCTCATTGCTTTTTTCATGGTATAATACCCTCCCGTTAAAAAACAGTTATTAGTTACACATAACTCAAGTATAGCGGAGTTTTGAAAAAAGGGCTGTGAACGAAACTTAAAAATTTTGCGGATAAATCGTGTCTGCTATTTCAAGAAGGAAATCTTTACGTTTCCGGCAGCGGTGTCCACGTCAATGGTATTGGCACCGGAGCCGCTCTGGTATTCATTCGCAAAGCCGTTCTCGGAATGTTCGCCTACGCAAAGCTGTCCGATGGCACAGTCAATGTTAAAATTGTAGTCCTCTTCTTTTCCCCAAAGAGCCATATCCACGTTGCCGGCGGCATTGTCAATTCTAAGATTTTTAAATTCGACCTTCTTTGTCTTGAAATTGCCGGCTGCAATGTCTACGTCACAGTTCTTGATATGTAGGATACCATCCATTTTAACGGAGCAGTTGGCAAGGTCTAGATTTAAGTTTTCCAAGGTATACATCTCCGGAAGGGTGATGGTTACCGTTGGGGCTTTGGACAATGACAAATGGCTATATTTATGTTTCGGACGAATCTTTACAATACCGTCATCTGAGTAGCGATCAAAGGTAAAACCAAGACGCTTCTTTTCCTTATTGCTTTCGCAGGAAAATGTGATGGTATCGGCAGATAAATCGGTCTTCATAACCAGATGAACGGCAGGGGCATCGATGTCGATGGATTTCAGGTCATCTCTTTGAAGTACGAGCTCATCTTGCCCATCTTTCAGAACTTCCTGCTTTATCCCCCAATTTCCTTTCAAGGAAGGAAGATAATCAAGCAAATCCCAATGAACCTTGCTTAAGCTTAAATGAATACCATCCTTGGCTACGGTAGTTCCGCCGGTAGCAAAACCAATCCCAAGAAATAGTACGCCAAGAACACATAGTATCAAGGCTGTCTTTAATAAAATGGAACAAAACTTCTTCATGCGCTTGCACCTCCTACGGTTGGGGTTGTTTTTCTAAATAATCCGGCGATGCTACGGCAGAGCCATGGAAGGAACTGGAAGCAAAGGATACCGGAAAATGACCATGCCAGTGCGCTGAGTGCCAAAAGCAACAAGCCGATGCCAATCACAAACAGACCTAAGCCACAGGTCGGAACCAAAATAGCGACTCCGGCAACGATGCAGGCAATTCCGCCGACAAAACAGCCAATGGCGATGGCAAAGACTGCGGCAAACAGTCCAATCAGAATGCCAAAGACACCCATAATGAGACCGAAGATACCGCCAAATATGCCACCCCAAAGCGGGAGCGTGAAAATGGCGGATAAAATTAACAGGAAAATGCATCCGGATTTATGTTCCTGATAAAAGTCCCAGTTATCAAGTTTCGCCTTCAGACCTGACGAATGTGCATCTGTAGTTTTGTCTGTATGATTGGACTGTTCATTGGCTGACTCGTAATAACTGCCGCAATCGGATGTGGATTCCTCCGTATAGGTACCGGAGGTAGTGGCTGACTCTACCGGCTCCACAATGCCCTGTTCTGCAATAATCTTTCTTGCAACATCTTCCGGAGAGCCTAATTCTTCTATAACGGACTGCTCGTTCTCAGCTCCTGCGTCTTCAAAATAAGTCTGATAGAACAACAAGGCATCCATCTGATCTTCCACCGGAAGGCAGGACAGCAAATCCCTTAATTGGGATAAATATTCCCTCTTATTCATATATCGCATCCTCCTCTAGAAATAGTTTATTTATCTTCGTTGTGTAATCTTTCCAGGCGCTTGTATACTCGGAAAGTTTGATACGACCATCGTCGGTAATTCGATAGTACCGGCGGTTGCGTCCGTTAAAAGCCTGGTCGTAGGTTTCTAAAAAATGATCCTTCTGTAACCTTCGAAGAACAGGATAGAGAGTAGATTCCGATATTTCCAGAACGTCGCGAACATCCTGGGTAATCTTGTAACCGTAGGTCCCTTCCGTATCCTTCGAGACAGAAGCAAGAACAATTGCATCTAACAACGCAGCACCAGTGTTAAATACCATGTAATCACTCCTTTACTATTTGAATTAATAATATTATATAGCGTATAATATTGGATGTCAATACTATATTATAAAGATATTATTTTTGTTGAGAGACCCGTAAAAGTAGGGTATAATAAGGAACGTAGGAATTGAATTTACAAAAGATAGAAATGGAAGTTAGAGAATGATGAAGAAGCCGTTGAGAACGCTTTTGACCATTGCATGTGCAGTTAGTTTGATGACAGTGACAGGCAAGGTCGTTGCGGCAGAGAACAATCCTGAGGTAAGTTATGTGGATTGTAACGAAATGGACGGGGAGAAGTCTTATACGAATTATTTTATTGTGGGTTTTAAGACGTCTATGGAGAATGCGTCAAAGTTGTCTCTTCAATATGAAGCGGGAACAAGAAATAAGAAGATAAATTCTTATAAAATAGAAGGAAATCGGGTTGTTTTTTATGTAAAAGAAGCGGTAGGCAGGTATCGCCTGCAAAGTGTTTCCTTTTTAAAAGACAATAAGAAGTATAACGTGAATCTTGTAAAAGCAGCAAGGAAAGAAAGGAATGTTGATCTTGCTTTTTCTGTGCGACCGAAGGGGCAGGAGAGGGAAGCATCCTTATTAAAAGTGAGGGAGATTTCTAATTTTCTTTTACCGGGTAGCAGTGCCACCAGTCAGCGTTCGTTTTCTGACAAATTGCAGGCAAGAGCCATTAATCGGGTAGTAGCAGGTGGACAACCGGTGGTAGTGATTGATCCGGGTCATGGCGGTGGGGATGCCGGATGTAATCGTACCTATGAGGGTGTAAAGTATAAGGAGTCCCAACTTTGTTTGCAGATTGCCCAGAGCTGTCAGAAGATATTAGAGAAGAATGGAACCGCCAAGGTGTTTTTGACAAGAAGTACGGATGTGTATGTGGATTTTAATCAGCGTACACAACTTGCTTTTGATAAAGGAGCAGCGCTGCTTGTAAGTTTTCATTTAAATGCAACCGGTACTGCAGAAACAGCCGCAAACGGTGCGGAAGCCATCTACCAGAATGGAAATTATAACAGCACGGTAGCTGGTTACTCGAAGCAGTTAGCACAGAATATGGTGGAGAAGCTTTCGAAACTGGGACTTAAGAATCGTGGGATATATTACAAGAATTCAGCGGGAACAAAGTATCCGGACGGTACGGTGGCAGATAATTTCGCCATCAACAGACAAAGTAAGTTACTTGGAATTCCGGGAATTATTGTAGAGCACTGCTTTTTAAATAATACGTCGGATTTTAGTAATTATTTAGCGGATAGCAGTAAGACGGATTTGTTGGCAAAAGCGGATGCAGAAGGAATTGCGGCCTATTTAAAGAATGGTAACAGCACGGATGTGATACAGACGCCACAGACGGTAACCGCGGTGAAGCCAAGCGGGATGACTAATTTACGGGTGAAAGTGGCTTTTACCTATCCGGGAGGAGTGAAACCCAGTGGATACGAATTATATCGTGCAATCCAGAAGGATGGAACGTATACGAAGGTGGCAAGCGGAACGGCGAAAGCCAAATATATGGTAGACGCAAGCGGTACACCGGGACAGACTTTTTTTTATAAGGTTCGTGCCTATGTAAATGGTGGCAGCGGAGTGGTTTATGGTGCATTCAGCGATGCGGTTAGTTATGCGATTTTGGATATTCCGCAGTGGATAGAAGGGGCTAAGAAGGATGGAAATTCTTTGACATTTACCTGGAAACGTGTAGCCGGTGCGGATTCGTATGAAGTGAAGCGTGCCGATAGCATCCATGGAACCTATACGTCTGTAGGAAGAGTAGCGAAAACCGGTTTTACAGATGAAACGGTGGGAAACAAGACATATTTTTACGAAGTAAGAGCCTGCCGAGACTTAAGCGATCGAACGGCGTATTCGAAATATAGTAGCTTGCGAATGCTTGGAAATGAGCGGTTAACAGCAAGACGGGAGGGGGCTGATAAAATTGTTTTATCCTGGAGCAAATTAAATGAGGTAGCCGGATATCGACTGTATCGTAGCGTGGATGGTGGTGGGTTTACGCTGGTGAAAGAATTTGCCAAGGATTCCACAGGATACGTGGATGACGTATTTTTAGAAAAAGAATATCAGTACCGTTTGTGTTCTTATGTAACAAGCGGAAGCACGCTTGTGGAGAGTTTTGGTGATGTACGCAGGGTAAATTCCGGTGTGAAAGCACCGGTAATACTAGAAACGACTACGGCAAAGAATGGAAAGGTTACCATTCGCTGGGAGAAAAACAAGCAAGCGACGGGCTATGAGATTTATCGGTTGGGCAGTGAAACGGAAAGCTTGACTACTGCAAATCGAATTGCTTCGGTAGCGGCGGATGTAGTAAGTTACACCGATACCAAAGCAAAAAATGGACAGGCCTATATTTATGGAATTCGTTCCGTTAAAAAAAGTGCTACGGGCATTACGTATTCCGATGATGTGAGCAAAGTGTTATCAGGAACCTATATTCGAACAATTTTGCCATACAGCGATACAAAGATTCGCATTGTATGGAAAAAGATGACGGGAGTCACCGGATACAAAGTTTTCGTTAGTGAGAAGAAGAGTAGCGGTTACCGTCTGGTAAAGACATTGGGAGCAGCTGCTAACAGTTATATTCACGCCGGACGCGTTTTGAAGAAAACTTATTATTATCGTGTGCAGACGGTAAGAGGAACGTTGTTAAGTAAGATGATTTCCCCGGTGAAAAAAGCAACAATGGAAGCACCGGTTTTGAAAAAAATATCCACAGATAAAAATGGTGTTTCTACCATTTCCTGGAAGGGGGTAAGTGGAGCTAAAGGGTATCAGGTCTTTCGTTCAACCAAGGAGTCCGGAAGCTATAAACGAATGGTTACAACGAAGAAACTGACCTATACGGATAAAGAAAGCGCAAAGAAAGTCTTCTATTATAAAGTGCGGGCGTATTTTGTGGAAGAAGGATTTTATGGATACACCGGATATTCAACGGCAGTAACCAATGCCAAGGATGTATTGATTAAGCCGGCGACACCGACGCTTAAGGAAAAGTTAGATGCTAACCAGATGAGAATTCTTTCATGGAATAAAATTGCAGGCGTTACCGGATATAAGATTTATCGTTCGGAAACGGGGCAGGAGGAGGATTATGTGCTACTTGCAACGCAAAAAGGAGAGAGCAAATGTAGCTATGACGATATGGGAGCCAGAGACCATCAAGTGTACTATTACCGTGTGCGTGCATACATAACAAAGAACAGGACGGTGTATTCTAATTACAGCAACCCGATTTTGCAGGCTACTATTTATGGAAGTCTAAGTATGAGCGGTGCTAAGGAAGTTACTTTAACATGGTGTAACGTTAGCGGGGCATCCTGCTATAATCTGTATCGACAAACAGTAAATGGCGGGAAGAAGGAGTGTCTGGGCTCTTTTATGGATACTTCTTATGTAGATGGCGATGTAACGGTAGGAGAAAGTTATCGTTATTATATTGCAGTAGGGGATGGAACAATTGAGAATCTGCAGACGGAAATCGGCATGGCCCATATACTAGGGGCTGTAAACGGATTGAAGGCGGAGACTTTTGATAATTTTACGAAAGTACGCATTCGTTTTCAGGCCTGTGCCGGCGCCACAGGATATGAACTATCACGTAAGGCGGAGGACGAAGCGGAGTTTTCGATTTTGACAACCTTGTCTGGAAATACTTTTTCCTATGTAGACAGTGCTGTTTTAGACGGAAAAAATTATCAATATCGAATTCGACCGTTACAAATGGCGCAAAATATGATACAATATGGCTCGTATAGTGAAGTACAGGTTTATGTAAGTGCTTTGACACCGATTATGGGTGTGGGCCAGGCAACGAAGGAGCAGATGGTCGCCTACTATAATCGTGTAAAGAAACCGTTTCCGACTTTTTATGCAAACCCGCAATACGGTGGTGTAACCTGTATTGAGGATTTTGTACAGATTATTATAGAAGAAGCCTCTGCGGAAGGTGTGCGACCGGATTTAGTAGCAGCTCAGATTTTTAAAGAAACGGGCTATTTACAGTTCGGTGGCGATGTTAAAATATCCCAATGCAATTTTGCAGGATTGGGGGCAGTAGGAAATGGTGCAGCCGGTGCATCTTTTCCGGATATTAGAACCGGTATTCGTGCACAGGTCCAGCATTTGAAAGCTTATGCGGATTCGAATGCAACGTTAACGTATGCTTGTGTAGATTCCAGGTTCGAATACGTTTTAAAGGGTAGTGCCCGGTACATTGAATGGCTGGGGATTAAAGAAAATCCTTCCGGTAAAGGATGGGCAACTGCTAAGAATTATGGATATGACCTGGTATCGATGCTAAAAGTTATGAAAACATTGTAAATGGAGAAACTATGAGACGTCATTATTTTCGATTTGAGAAGAGTTTTTGGGTAGGAATGAAATTGATGCTGTACACTTTGCTGTTAGGAGTGTTCATGCTGGTTATGAGCCGGATTAGTAATGGTTTGGTAAATCTATCACGTACCATGGGTATTGTGATTACCACGTTTATTGTTCTGGAGATTATGTTTGTTAAGACTTACGGTGGTTATGATGTAGGTAGAAGAAAAAGTAAGCCGATTATTTTTTCATTAAGTTTTGCAACCGCTTTTACAGACGTGATTGTATACGTGCAGTTGATGATTATGAAGACCAATGGCATGAGTGCTTCGGACTTCCGATTCTGGGAGCCGCAGCTGGTATTAGTGGTTATGGCATTTCAGTTGGTGGTAATTTCTATCTTTACGTATATGGGAAATGGTATTTTTTTCTGGCTACACGACCCGGAGAAGTGTATGATTATTACATCGAACCAGGACGGAGTGAATGAGGTGGTTCGTTGTGTAACCAACTTGAAGAAACAATATCGGATTGAAGGTGCGGTGCATTATAAGAATCCGGACATTGTAAATATTGTAAAATCGTCGGATACACTGTTTTTGTATGATATTCCGGCGGAGTATCGTTCAAAAATTATGAAGCTTGCCTATAAACATCAGAAGAATGTGTATTTGGCACCGGAGTTAGATGATATTATGGAAGTGAGTTCTTCCTTATATTTAATTGACGATACGGTTATGATTAATTATTTAAGCCCGGCTTTTACGTTTGAACAACGTATTGCAAAGCGCTTGTTGGATATTTTCCTGTCGTTAATCATTGGTATTATAACAGCTCCGATTGTGGCAATTGCGGCATTGTGTATTAAATTAGAGGATGGTGGTCCTGTTTTTTATAAACAAAGTCGTGCTACCATTCATGGTCGCATTTTTGAAGTGCTTAAGCTTCGCTCTATGAAGGCCAATGACAATCGAAGTTCAGCCACCAAAGACGATGATCGCATAACCAGAATTGGTAAAATAATACGTCGCACCCGTATTGATGAAATCCCGCAGATTTATAATGTACTAAAAGGGGAAATGTCTTTTGTTGGACCTCGTCCGGAGATGATTAAGAACGTAGAGATGTATACCCAGGAATTACCGGAGTTTGAATATCGTTTGCGTGTAAAAGCGGGACTTACCGGATATGCACAGATTCAAGGTAAGTACAATACAACGCCAAGGGATAAGTTGATTATGGATATGATGTATATTGAGCAGTTTTCTATCCTGCTTGATATTCAATTGATTTTTCAGACGATTATTGCGGTTATCCGACCAGACAGCTCAGAAGGATTTAAGGTTGGAGATGGTGGTAATTGCTTGAATCTGGTATTAGATCCAAGAGGTAGCGATAAAGAGGAGTAGGCTTATGGCAAATATGATTTCCTATTTGGACTGGCGGGGAGATTTGACCTTTATGCAATCGAGGTTCAATGAAGTGGATAATCTGATTCTGGCGCAGATGTGCTATGCACCGCTGGAGGATTTGGTGTGTGAGGATGGAAGTGAGCCTCGAACGGTTGAGGAAATCGCGAATGCCTACTTTGAAAAATATTCTGAAGAGAAGCGAGCGGCCATGGATTCCCAGGAAATGCGAGCGACGCAGGTACTTGCGCGAATGGCGCAGAGTAATCGCTTTCGTTATTGCACCCTGTCTTTCTATCGTTCACAGACGGATGTGAAGATGGAAAAACAGTTTGCAGCGGTGGTAGTGGACATTGGAACGGATGCCATATATCTGGCCTATCGGGGAACGGATAATACATTGATAGGATGGAAAGAGGATTTTAATATGTGCTATGCTTCTCACTTGCAGGCGCAGACAGAGGCACTTTCTTATTTTACACAGGTGGCGGAGCATTATGCAGGTAAGAAATACTTTTTAGGAGGTCACTCGAAGGGTGGAAATTTGGCAGTCTATGCAGCGATTATGTGCAATGAACAGTTGAAAAAGCGTATTATTCGGGTGTATAACAATGATGGTCCCGGTTTTCGTAGGGACATTATTGAAACCTCTGAATATCGACAGATTTTGCCCAAGATTCGGACGATTGTACCGGAGAGTTCCATTGTGGGTATGTTGTTAGAGCATGAAGAGGAGTATACGGTGGTGCGCAGTTCACAAAGCGGTGGAATGCAGCACGATGCAACCAGTTGGGAAGTGCTGGGACGTCATTTTATCTATTTAGAAGCGGTTAGTGAAGGAAGTCGTAGAATAGACAAGACTATTACAGCATGGCTTTCCGAACTTTCGCAGGAAGATTTAAAGGAGACGGTTGATGCGCTGTTTTCGGTTTTGATGGCAGCGGGATTTTCTACTGTTTCGTCAATTCAGAAAGAACCGTTAAAGAATGCCTTGACACTGCTTCGTGAGATGAATCATTTAGAGCCGGAGAAGAAGAAACTTATTAGCGGAGTGATTAGTTCTTTGGTAAAAGAGGGAAATCGCACAGTGAGAAAGGCTATTCCACTGGGGATAGAATCCGAAGAGGAGCCATAATAACACATGAGAAAAGAAGAAAAGCCGTCTATTCGTATCAGTGTCCGCAATTTTGTGGAGTTTCTGTTACGAAGCGGCGATATTGATGAGCGAAGAGGTAACCTTAGACAAACGGATGCCATGCTTATGGGAAGCAAAATACATCGTAAGATTCAGCAGTCCATGGGCAAGGAATACCAGGCTGAGGTTGCCTTAAAATTATATAAGGAAGAAACGGAATATTATTTTAGTCTGGAAGGAAGGGCGGATGGAATCTTTGAAGATGAAGAAGGCCTTTTTGTAGACGAAATTAAGGGAATGTATCTGGATGTGCTGACACTGGAAGAACCGATTGCGGTGCATCTTGCCCAGGCAAAATGTTACGCGTATATATATATGACAGAGAAAAATCTTTCGGAAATTGGTGTGCAGATGACCTATTGTAATCTGGACTCTGAGCAGATGAAATATTTTCGGGAACGATTTAGTCGGGATACTTTGACAGAATGGTTTACGCAATTGTATAAAGAGTACAGGAAGTGGATGCAGTATCGAGTGGAGGCAAGAAAGATACGGCAGCAGTCTATCTGGCAACTAACATTTCCATTTTCTTATCGGGATGGACAAAAAGAGTTGATGCGGGATGTTTATGTATCGATTCTACGGAAAAAAACACTTTTTGTACAGGCCCCGACGGGAGTTGGAAAAACATTGTGCACCATTTTTCCGGCAGTAAAAGCGGTTGGAGAATCTTTGTATGAACAGATTTTTTATCTGACGGCAAAAACCATTACCCGCACGGCAGCAGCGGAAGCTTTTTTACTTTTGATAGAGCAAGGGTATCGGGGAAAGGTACTGGTATTGACGGCAAAAGATAAGGTATGCCCGTTGGAAGAGAGGGCTTGTAATCCGGTGGATTGTCCTTATGCGAAAGGATATTTTGACCGGGTAAATGATGCGGTGTTTGAATTTTTAAAAGAAGAGGGACTATTTGACCGGGACCGGATTGTGAATTTCGCATTGGAAAGAGAGCTTTGTCCATTTGAATTTTCTCTGGACGTATCCCTATGGTGCGATGCGATTATATGTGATTACAATTATGTATTTGATCCTAATGTATATTTGAAGCGATTTTTCACCGATGGCGTGGAGGGGGAGTATGCTTTTTTAGTGGACGAGGCGCATAACCTGATTGACAGAGGCAGGGAAATGTATTCGGCGGTATTGTATAAAGAAAGTTTTTTGGAAATGAAACGATTACTGACGCCCTATAGTAAACGGGTTGCGAAAGCATTAGATACCTGTAATCGTCATTTGCTAACCTATAAACGGGAGTGCGAAACTTATCAGGTATTGCCAACTTTTTCGCCGTTTTTATTCTCTCTTTTGAGACTTTCCGGTGAGCTGGAGCGATTTTTAAAAGACTATCCGGGGTTTGATGGAGGGGAAGCCTTTGGGGAGTTTTATCTGGAACTTCGTCATTTCCTAAATATGTGTGACATTATGGACGAGAGTTTTGAAGCCTATACCATGCACACAGAGGATGGGAGATTTCAATTTAAGCTGTATTGTGTAGATACTGCAGGGGTAATTGGTAACCGGCTGTTGATGGCGCGTGCTACCGTGTTTTTCTCTGCAACGCTGCTTCCAATTACCTATTATAAACAGATGCTGACAACGGAAAAAGAGCCTTATGCTATTTATGCAAGGACTGCTTTTTCGCCTGAACAAAGTGAAATTTTCATAGCATCGGACGTTAGTAGCAAGTATACCAGAAGAAATCCTACAGAATATGCAAAAATGGCAGATTATATTCGAAAAGTGGTAAAAGCGAAAGCCGGAAATTATATGGTCTTTTTTCCATCTTATGGGTATTTGAACAAGGTTTACGAACAGATGGGAGAAGAGGAATTTGACATTGTAATACAGGATATACAGATGTCAGAGGAACGGCGGGAAGAATTTTTGCAAAAATTTAGCGAGGAGACGGAGGAAGCCTTAGTTGGATTTTGCGTGATGGGGGGCATTTTTTCTGAAGGAATTAATCTTACGGGAGAAAAGTTGATTGGTGCGATTCTGGTGGGAACGGGACTTCCGGGATTGAGTCCGGAACAGGAAATTCTGAAAAAGCATTATGAAGATGCCGGAAAAAGCGGATTTGATTATGCATTCCGCTATCCGGGCATGAATAAGGTCTTGCAGGCCGGTGGAAGAGTAATCCGTACAATGCAAGACCGGGGTGTCATCGTTTTATTAGATGAACGATTTCTTCTAAGTGATTATCAGAGTCTGTTTCCAAAGGAATGGAGCAATCGCACCGTATGCAATATTCATACAATAGAAAGTAAGTTATTCGACTTCTGGGAGCAATGCTAAAAAAGCATCCACAACCGGAGAATTCGGAACATTGCGTAAGGTGGCAAAGACCAGGTGACGTTTTGGCAGGGATTTGTCGGTGGCAACGACAAACAAATCCTTTGGATTCTCCGGAAGACAGAAGTCCGGAACACATGCGATTCCTAAACTGATTTTAGCAAGGTCGATTAGCAGATCATTGCTGCCAAGCTCAATTTCCGGCTCAAGTTGTAATTGTTCCTGATAAAATAAGTCGTGCAGAAATTCGCTGGTGGTACTCTGGCGATCCAACATTAAAATTGGATAATTGGACAATTCTTTCAGGGTCAGGGTTTGATTCTTCAAAGGCAGGTATCCATTGCCTGCCACAAATACATCATGAAAACTTCCGATTAAACGTGTTGAAAAATCTCCCGTAAGGTTAGAATTCGGAGTGTTGGTAACAACACAGTCAACTTCGCCGGTGGAAAGAAAGTTTACGCAGCGAAGGGAACTTTGATTGGTTACTTTAATGGACACGCGGGGATAGAGTCGATGAAATTTTCGCAAATAGGGTAGTAGGAAATAGCGACAGATGGTATCGGAAGCACCGATGTGTAACTGTCCACCTTCTAAAGTGTTCTCCTGAGTAATGCGCCGTTGCCCCTGGGACAGGAGGCGAAGGGCCGGTTCTACGTGAGAAAAAAGCATTTCCCCTGCAGGTGTAAGGGTAACCGATTTGGTTGTGCGCACGAAGAGCGCGCGCCCTAATTTTTCTTCTAAGCTTTTAATAGATTGGCTTACTGCAGATTGGGATACATAGAGTTTCTTAGCTGCCTTGGAAAAACTGCCAAAGCGAGCTACTTCATAAAAAATCTTATAGTATTCATAATTTATATCATTCATTAATTAGACCACCTTATCAATCATATTAAATATATTAACTTCACTAATTCATTATACCGTGTTACAATTGGAAATGTAAAGATATTATTTCGATTGTGTGAAACTTTTATATAGAAACAATTTAGGAGGGACCTTATGAAAAGTGTACGTAGAGTATATGTGGAGAAGAAACCGGAGTATGCCGTAGCCGCGAAGGCGTTGGCAGCACAGATTAAAGATTACCTGGGAATCAATACGGTTACCGGGGTTCGGATTCTGATTCGCTATGACATCGAGAACATTTCCGATGTGACCTATGACCGGGCACTAACAACTATTTTTTCAGAGCCGCCGGTGGATGTGATTCATGAGGAGACCTTTGATGCAAATGGCGCTACTGTTTTCAGTTCCCAATTCTTGCCGGGGCAGTTTGACCAAAGAGCTGACTCCGCAGAACAGTGTGTGCAATTTTTGAACCCGGAAGAGAAGCCGGTAATTCGTACCGCAACCACTTATGTGTTAGAAGGTTCCGTTACCAAGGAGGAACTTGACAGCATCGTTTCCCTGTGTATTAATCCGGTGGATTCGAAGTTGGTGGATGAGGAGAAACCGAAGACCCTTTTGACCCAATATGAAGAGCCTTCGGATGTAAAAGTTTTTGACGGCTTCTCTCAGATGGAAGAAACGGACCTGTCCAAATTATATGAGTCCTTAGGACTGGCCATGACATTTCAGGACTTTTTACATATTCAGAAATATTATCGTGATGAAGAACATCGTGATCCGACCATGACAGAAATCCGCGTGCTGGATACCTATTGGTCTGACCATTGCCGTCATACGACTTTTGCGACGGAGCTTAAGAAAGTAACCTTTGAAGATGGTTATTTTAAAAAGCCGATTGAAGGTAGCTATGAAGCCTATCTTGCAACCATGAAGGATATGTATGCGGGACGTGACGATAAGTATGTGTGCCTGATGGATATCGCGTTAATGGCAATGAAGAAGCTGAAACGTGAAGGGTTATTAGATGATCAGGAAGAGTCGGATGAAATCAACGCCTGCAGCATTGTTGTTCCGGTGGAAGTGGATGGCAAAGAAGAAGAGTGGCTGGTTAGTTTTAAAAATGAGACACACAATCATCCGACGGAAATTGAGCCATTTGGAGGTGCTGCAACCTGTTTGGGTGGAGCAATACGAGATCCGCTTTCCGGACGTTCCTACGTTTATCAGGCAATGCGTATTACCGGTGCGGCAGACCCGACCCGCCCGGTTTCCGAAACATTAGAAGGAAAATTACCGCAGCGAAAGATTGTAACGGAAGCTGCGCATGGATATAGTTCTTATGGTAACCAGATTGGTCTGGCAACCGGTTATGTAAAAGAAATCTATCACCCGAATTACGTTGCAAAACGTATGGAGGTTGGTGCCGTTATGGGGGCATCACCGCGCCGATGTGTGAAACGATTAAACTCCGATCCGGGAGACATTATTATTCTCTTAGGTGGG
>SVEW01000050.1 GCA_015057205.1 Lachnospiraceae bacterium
ATCCGCGCACAGTTACTTCCACCGGATCCCCAAGCGGTGCTAACTTACGGATATACACTTCCACGCCCTTAGTGATGCCCATGTCCATGATTCTGCGCTTTACCGCACCTTCACCATGTAAGCGTTTCACCTTCACCGTATTACCTACGGGTACATTTCTCAATGTATTCATTCTCTTTCTGCCTCCTACACCATAATTTTGTTCGCCATGTCTTTTCCTATTGCAACACGAGAGTCTTTGACATTCACTATCATATTGCCACCATTCTCAGAAACTACTGTTACAGAACTTCCTACTACGAAACCAAGACTCTCCAGAAATCTACGAATTTCTTCTTTACCTCCCACCTTCTTAATGGTATTTACAACTCCCGGTTTACTCATTGTTAATGGCATACTAATCACCTCTCTCCTTTGCAACTACTTGTTGGTAAACATTTCTTACTAATGTTAGTATACCCTAACATCGGTAAGTTGTCAATATACTTTGTAATCTATTTTATTATATGTTATACTATCTATAAATAATTATATCGAAAAGGGGGATGGCCATGAGAACCTTTGTAAACGAATCATCTGAGGATTATTTAGAGACCATTCTTATTTTAAGTAAGAGGCTCCCGGTTGTACGCGCTGTTGATATTGCCAACGAAATGGGATTTAAGAAATCCAGCGTAAGTGTTGCTATGAAGAATTTGCGTGAACGCAATCATATTACCACAACCGAGGCTGGTTTTATTTATTTAACGGAAGATGGACAGGCAATTGCAGAACGGGTTTTAGAGCGTCACGAATTTTTGACTAACTGGCTTACTTCTATGGGAGTTCCAGATGATATTGCAACAGAAGACGCATGCAAGCTTGAGCATGTGCTGAGTTCAGAAAGCTATGATGCCATCAAACGTATCGCAAAATAAACAATACGCACACACTGATTTTCTCGGTGCGTGCGTATTATTTTATAATAAATTTCCCATACTTCTAAGCGCTATCATAAGTGTTGATGTATTATGCAGCAATGCAGTGGTCGTGGGTTGTACCGCTCCGGCAACCCCCAGCAGAATCAATAATGAATTAAATCCCACAATTGTTCTGTAGTTATGACCAATTCGATGCATAAGTGCATCACTTAATACTTTTAGTTTTTCACCTCTTCTTTCATATTCTATATTTATTATATTCCCTCTAACCTCAGTTAATCAAGGCTAACTTTTTCTTGCCATATATCCGAAAGTGTGATATCCTAACATTAGTTAGTTATTGCTTACTTCAATTTTAAAGGGGGAATACAATGCTATGAGTTTTCAAAAGCAAAAATCCGAAGAATCCTTAGAAGATTATTTAGAAGCCATTCTCATTCTGTCGCAGGAATTACCGCAGGTTCGTTCCATTGACCTGGCAAATAAACTTGGTTATAGCAAAGCAAGTATCAGCGTTGCTCTGAAAAACCTTTGCAACAAATCCTACGTAACCATTACCGACCATGGTTTTTTACGTTTGACCGACACCGGCAATACCCGGGCAAAATCAGTATTAGAGCGACACACAGTCATCTCTAACTGGTTAGTTTCGTTGGGCGTTTCACCACAAACTGCCTCTTTTGATGCCTGCCGTATGGAGCATACCTTAAGTGATGAAAGTTTTTCTGCTATCAAAGAATATCTACATGTATCTTCTGAGTAAAATAAGGGAACTTGCTAACTCCTCCAGCAAGTTCCCTTTCATACTTTGCAATTATTTATTTTTTATCTTCGTTATTTTACCGTTTTTACTACAATAATATTTCTTTTTGCCCACTTTTACCCACTTATTCGTAACAAGCACTGCATGTTTACCTGCATAATAAAGATTTCCCTTTATTTTTACTAAGGATTTTCTGGCAACCTCGCCATTTTTCTTTACTGCGTAGCGGGTTCCTTTTGCGGTTTTTACAATTTGATTTACACGCTTTTTCCCGTACTTATCCGTAATGTATAGCTTTCCGGATTTCGTTTGTACCAGCGTATTCGCTAACACCTTACCATCGGCATCAACAAATACGCCGTTTTTCGTCAGCTTCGCGCCTTTTGCTATGTATCCCGAAACTTTCTTAGGGACGCTTATCTGCTCAGGCTTTTTTTCCGGTTCCTTAACCGGCGAATTCGGTTGACTTCCACCGGACAGATTTTCACCAACTGAACTTCCGCCGGATAGACCGCCTCCTGCAATCTCACTGTTTTCTTTCCGATGGGTAGCAGTTAAACCACAGAATCCATTTTCCTGTAGGCCCCATACGTCTAGTCCGTCAGGACCATCCGTATAGTAAATACTCATAATGCCTCCGAGTTCCTCATCGGAAATTGCAAGTTCGGATACGATTTTTTTGCAATTTGCATTCAAAAGTTCCGCAAATGCAAGGCTCTTTAATTCTTTTTCTGTTTTACCGAATGTGGTATCCTTACTACTTCCGGTTCCATCCGCCCCTGTATAAACGGCAGGTTTCGCTTTTCCATTTTCCTTCATAACAGCGTCACTGTTAAAATAGCAATTTCGATCATAAGCGATGTTGGCAATACGACCATCTACAATACCTAAATCCACCGTAGGTCGATAGGTGGTTACATTCCCGGCTGCATAACAATTATATTGAAAACCACCAGCCATACCTGTAAATCCACCAATATGCACCTTATTATTGGTGTTGGCATCACCATATACATCTCCTAACGTATAACAATTAATGGTGTTTACACGATTCGTTACCGAGAACATACCACCGGCATAAACATCACCATCTTCGGTCGTAGCCATTACATCCACATCCGTATAACAATTATAAACACCACCACGTAGCATGCTGGCTGCAAGACCTGCGCCACGTGAGGCAATATCATCGGCTTTTACACTGATTTTTCCCGTTACAGAGCAACGATTGATAAACACACCATTTTGACCTGTTCCCACAAGGCCTGCGGTATAAGAATCATACGGCACTTCGTTATAGATAGAAACATTTTTCAGGTGAATATTTTTAAGTGTTACAGCCAACGTATCTTCCCCATAGGTCAGATTGGTCTCATAATCTCCTCCGGTAAAACCAAACATAGCGGCGGTGTATTCATGTACCGGATTGGTTTTGCTACCCATATGAAGATTGGAAATTGTATGATTACCTCCGTCAAAATGTCCACGGAAGGGGTAAGCACTAAACAATATGGGGTCTCCTTTTATTTTCGCTTTGATAGCCCATCCAATAGGTTTCCAATCCTTATCAGACAATGTAATATCCTTCGTCTGTAAAAAATAGGTATTTTCCCAGGTTTCGTCTGCGCCAATAGCCTCTGCCACATAGCGTAACTGCTGTTCTGTTTCGATTTTGTAAGGATTCGTTTTGGTTCCATCGCCACCGGCAAACCGGCTGCCATCTCCTTTTCCATAAACAGCGGCATCACCATAAATTGCTTTTGTCTTCGCAATAGAAAGTGCTTTTTCTACAGCATCTGTATCTTCTTTATTTCCTTCGATTACTTCCTGTTTTACCACGGTGTCATGTTCCACCGTAATTTTTACCACAACGGTTCCATTCGCTTCTCTTCCATACCAGATTCCATCTTTCATGACAAGCGGAACCTGTGGCACTTTTTCAGCCTCCGGCTGCACGTAAGTTACCGTTGCCGGCGTAGCTGCGTGGGTCACCATTCCATCTTTGACCGTCCATGTCAAAAGCTCATTCCCGGAGATTCCGTATTTTGCAAGGTCAATACCGAATGCAGCAAAATTTCCATTCAGTTTATCCGCCAATTCTTTGTAAGTCGTTTTACCAAAAGCCTCTAATTGGCTGACCACGCCACCTTCAAAGGCTTCGCCCTCTTCGTTGACGCCACCTACGGTTTTCGTTCCATATGCCTGCATATCTGCCTCTTTACGGCCGGCAATCATCATTTCCTTTTCGCGGTCATAATAGCTCTGGTACGCTTTACCAATACCTGTTACCCAGCCAATTACACCACCTGTATAAATAGAATAATGTTCTGAAATCACATCCCCGCTACCGTAGCAATTCACAATATCCCCGGCATCCACACCTATCAATGTTCCAACGGAAGACATTCCTTCAATTTCATTTTCGATATCTCTGGCCATACTGCCAAAATAGCGGCCGGTGGTATAACAATTGGCCACCAAACCACGGTTTGTCATTGCGGTAATACCACCTGCTGCCGCAATGGATTCTCCATATTCTACCGTGGATTGCACATCCACATGACTGTGACAATTGATAATTGCCCCCTTGTACTGACGGGCTGCAATACCGGCTGCATAGCAGTTTTTTTCCTTTGTCGTTGCACAAATAATGCCTTCCACCGAACAACCGTCAATTTTAGCACCCTGGTAAGAACCGGTCGCTTTCATGCCTTCCATATACCCTGCGATTCCACCTGCAAACATGGCATCTTCACGATACGCATACATAGCCACTTTGGTCAAATGCACGTTTTTAACCACCGCATTGACACCCAGGGTTCCGAATAATCCCAAAGCATTGGAAAAATCATTAAGCCCTTTGCTCAACTTTCGCGGATTTGCTTTTGTTCCTTCTTTCAATCCGCTAATGGTGTGTCCACATCCATCAAAGGTTCCGTTGAAGGCAAAACGACTGCCACCAATTGGGTCCCAATTTGCTTCATCGGAAATATCAATGTCCTCTGTAAGTGCCACGTATTTGTCATCGTAACACATCTCTTCTTCCAAAGAAGATGCAAACGCCTTTAACTGCTCTTTCGTGGCAATGGTATATGGATTTTCCTTACTTCCATCGCCTCCGGCAAATATGGATCCGTCAATTTCCACTTCTTTCCATTCTTCCCCGCAGGGTATCGGATTATTATCCTTTACAATCCAACGGTACAGTGGCAATTCCTTATTCGCTTTGTGAATTCGTTTCAAATTACCATTTAACGTTTCTATAAAATCATCTGCCGTTGCATCCTCGATACCCCGTACATCTACTGTAGTATCATCATCCTTACACCCTACAGCCACCGCATCATCTGAACAGTACCCATTGGTAATGCTTGCACCAAAGACCATCTGTCCAACAATGTTTCCGCATTTTTCACCCGCAGGGACCTTCATCAAGCTCACCACGTTTTCCATGGCTTTCTTAAGATTAGAAGAAATACCTCCGGCATACACCTCTGTTGCACCATCCACGGATATGGTTCCTGCTGCCACTACGTTGTATAGGAAAACATTTGCCCCTGCCTCTCCTGTAATACCACCTACATTTGCGGCACCAAGCGTAGTTCCGGTTCCCCAGTTTTTCTTTTGTTTCGTTGTGATTTCTACGTTGGCACTGCAATTTGCCAAGGTAGTTTTTCTATTTGCCCGTCCCAGGATACCACCTGCGTAGACCTGATTCATACTTCCATTTCCGGCCGTAATATTCTCCACGGTAACCGCACCCTGAACATGGCAATTATTAATAGCAACCTGCTTTGGACTATTCACCAATTCCGCAGCAAGAATTCCCACCGCTTCGCCGGATTCACTGTCTGTCTTAATGGTTGCATTCGCAATAGAAAGTTTTTTTACATTGGCATTCGCACCCAGTTTTGTAAAAAATCCCACATCACTTGCGCCAAAATATTCCATGGCAAGATTGGAAATCACATGGCCTCTTCCATCGAAGGTTCCGCCAAATTACGTAGAACCATCCTCTTTACCAATGGGATTAAAATTCTTTACTCCCGCCAGATCAAGGTCTGCATCCAATGCCACATACTGACCGGCATAAGTCTGTCCTTCATCCACATTCGCCGCAAATTTCTCCAACTGTTCCACAGTTTTAATTACATAAGGGTCATCCCAGCTTCCGCTTCCGGTAATATCGCCGGAGGCTTTCAAAAATGCATTTTTTACAGCTCCACGAATACCATTCGAACTAAAGGTTGCCCCGGAAACACCATCCACTGCATCTGCCTGCTCGTAATCTTTTCCCAGAAAACGGGCAAGCATACCCTTAGCCGATTCCCAGCGATCCGGTGTCTCATGCTGCTCTTTTTCACTGATTTCGGAAACCTTTCCATCTTTTAAGGTTACCTCCAGTTTAATTGGACCTTTCAGACCGGTTCCAATTCCTTCATAGGTTCCATCGCGGTAAGCCACCACGTCCGGTTCAGCAGCATACGCCACCTGCACTCCCGGCATGCCGGACATTGCTAACATCACCGACATAACTCCCGCCAAGAAACAATTTACGTTTTTCTTTTTCATTCTTCTCCTCCTAACTCGTGTTAGTATTGTATAACCCACACTAGATTATTCTACCACAAGTTAGAAGCCGATTCAATGACCTTATTCTGCATTTTTTAACGCCAAATCCATTGGCACCTTCTTTAACTTACGAAGTTGAAGAGCTGCTACCAAGCCATAGGCTATAATCCCCAGCGCCAGCATTTGTGCGTATACTTCTCCGTCCAGACACACCGGCAACCATCCCTTCATCTTCTGCCGTAGCATGGTATACCAAATTTCTTTTATAGCAATGCTAATAATTGGAAGGGCTACTACCATGGAACCTATAACCATAATTGACGTTGGCAATATATATAACCTGGCAATTTCTCCTCCGCTATATCCCAATATCTTCGCCATGGAAATGGATTGCGCATTTTTCTCAATAATGGTTTTGCTGAGCAAATAAATCATTACCACGAAAATTAACATAGCAAATCCATCCACCAGATACATTAGCTCTCCCATGGACACCTTCAATTGGCGACAAATCTTGCTTAGGGCATCCTCATCCAATATGCTTCCAATATATTTTTCATCCAGATCTGTCAGTTTTTCATTTGAAAAATACCCGCCAAACATCTCACTTCCCAAATCAAAAACCTCATTCAAATGGCTGCGGGTCATAAACACATATAGCCCCGTATCATAGTCCAGAATTCCCGTCACCTTAAAGGTATAGGTTGTATCCTCATATTTTTCCTTAAGTCGAATGGTATCCCCCGGCTTTAACCGAAACTTATCTGCATATGCGCTAGAAACATACACATCCTTATCCGACAGTTTTCGCTTAACATAGCGGCTATCCGGCTCAATTCCGTAAAATAAAATTTCCTCCTTCATAACATCCGCATCGTCCGTTTGTAACGTATAGGCACTAAACTTTTCTGCCTGCTTATTTTCTGTTTCTACTCCTTCGGAAAAACGCATGTATTTCACCAGCTTGTCCATGGAAAAATCATCTCCGGTAAGACTCGGTGGCATTTTCAGCAAATACTGATATTTGCAAAACATGTTTGTATGTATCTGTTCCTGATAATGTTCCAAAATGGACGGCAACATCATACCGAATAATAGCAACAAATAGGATATGGAAATACCTAAAAACAGCACCAGATAGTGAAACCGGTTCTGTAACACGACGCGCATCCTAAACCTGGTAAAAAACGGTAATGTTGGCGTCAAACTGACTGCCTTTTTCTTCTTCTTGAGGCTTATCTCTCTTCGCAAAAACTGTAATGGACTTAATCGCATTTTTCGTCCCAAAATCAGCAAATTAATCACCACCATCATGACAATCGGGACGATCGTTGTAAGTACAAAGGCCTCCCCGTTCCAAATCGTCACATAGGTCGGCAGAGAATAGCTTCCATAGTACATGGCAACGCATACTTCTTTTAGCAGGGTATATCCTAACAAATTTCCGATAGCCGCACTAATGAGGGTCACTAAAACCGGCGCCACCAAATAATGACCGATTAATTCCCGGTTCGTAAAACCGCTGGCTTTCAACGTTCCGATAACGCCTGCTTCTTTTTCAATGGTATTGCTTGTTGTCAGCGCGAAGACAAAGGCTAAGATTACCATAATGATGTAAAACAGCACAATCATCATGGCACGGTCACCACCCAAATCCTCCCCTGTAAACCGGATAGCCTGATTCTGAAAACGCGGCACATAGTCGGTAAGTTCTGCCTGGGTATTGACAACCTTCATCAACCTTTCCGACCACTCCTTTTCCTCTTTTTCATCCTTTGGTTTCCGATTCCAACTCCACGTGTAGCAATATGTCAATTTATCCTTGGATAGTTGTGAAAAAGTGGCTTTATCCACCACCCCCACACCAAACTTGATGGCGTCAAACATGGAATCGTTGCTGTTTTCAAACAAAGAACTATAATCCGATAGTGCAACCAAGCCGGTAATGTAATAGTTTCTATTTCCAATCCTTAACCTGCTTCCCACCTTTAGATGATTGTTATCCGCAAACATACGATCAATGGCGATTTCCCCTTTTTTCTTTGGGAAAGCGCCTTTCATTAAACAGGCACGATTCATAGTTTCCCGCATGGCATAGATACGAATTGTAATATCTTTTTTTGCCCTACGCTCTACGTAAGGCAATGGGGAAATTGTTACCCCTTCTTTTTCAATTCGACTACGGGCTGTTTTTTCCAGACTCTCTTCCGTAAGAAAATGGCCATCTTCTATGTGATATTTTTCAAAACTTTCATTGTAAGCAGCAATCATGCTACCGTCTGCCACCAGATATCCGGAAATAAAGGAAATCGTAGCAATCATCAAAACAAAGATTACCAGATACTTTCCCTTGTCTCCGTAAATTTCTCGTAAAATTCGTTTTCTTAATGGATTTTTCTTTTTCATTCCTACCACTCCAATTCTTCTGCCGTTATCTTCTCCGTATTTCGTATATTCTCACGAATACGCCCGTCTCTTAACCGAAGCACTCGATCCGCCATCAACCGAATTGCATCGTTGTGGGTAACCATCAATACAGTATTTCCATATTTTTGGTTGACTGTTTCAATCAGCTTCAGAATCTCCTTTGAGGTTGTATAATCAAGCGCGCCGGTAGGCTCATCGCACAATAAAATATCCGGGTTTTTAACAATGGCACGTCCAATAGCGCACCGCTGCTGTTGCCCGCCGGATAGTTGATTCGGCAGCTTTTTTCGATGTTCATACAGCCCTAAGGTTTTTAACAAATCCTCTAACGGCAGGGGTTTTTCGCTTAGATACGCCCCTACCTCAATATTTTCCTGCACCGTAAGATTTGGTATTAGATTGTACATTTGAAAAACATATCCCAAATGATTCCTGCGGTACAAGGTAAGTTGTTTGTCATTCATCTGCTCCGTCTGCTGTCCGTCAATTATAATACTGCCTGCACTGGCCCGATCAATTCCACCCACGATATTTAAAAGCGTCGATTTTCCGGAACCGGAAGGCCCAAGCAACACGCAAAAATCGCCTTTTTCCAAATTCAAATCAATCCCCTTTAACACATCCACTCGACTATTGCCTTCCCCAAAATGCTTTTTTATTTGTTTTAATTCCAAAAACATACTATCATCTCCTTTTACGCAAAAAGTTAGCGATAACTAACTACCTTTCTTTCAGTATAATTAGTTACCGCTAACTTGTCAATGTTTGATTACAATTTTCTTTTTTTCAGGCTCCCGGCCTTATACAACCTCAAACTTTCCTGCATTCTCGTTCAACTGCTTTGTAACATCACTGTTTTGATCCATTGCCTCTGTAATGCCCTGGATTTCTCCAACAATCGTCGTAGCAGCCGATGCAGACATGCTGATGGCATTGGAGCTTTCGTTCACAGAATTGGATATATTCTCAATTCTGTCGCCCATTTCTCTCATAACATCGTTTAAATTATTTGATTTTTCATTAAAAGTATTCAGCATATCATTGATCAACAATGCTGTCTTTTCATACTTCTCTCCGGTCTCCACAAAAGCATCATAATCTGCCAAAACATTTTCATTGATAAACGATATTACCTGTACTGCATTATCCGATAAGGATTTGACCGCTTCGGTTACACGCATGGATATTTCCTGAATATTGCCGGCTGCTTCTCTGGAATTCGCCGCCAATTTACTTATTTCATCAGCCACCACCGCAAATCCTTTTCCCGCTTCGCCTGCGCGCGCCGCTTCTATGGATGCGTTTAATGCAAGCAGGTTTGTTTGACTGGCAATATCCAAAATTTCGTTCGTCAAATCTCCAATCTGATTTACCTGTTCGGATTCTTTCACCGACTTCTCCAAAATTTGTGATAACTCCTCCATCTTTGAACCGGTGTGCTCCTTTTTGCTATTGGCTTCCCTCTTAATTGCATCGGCATCGTCCCGGATCTTTGCAGTCTTAGCCGTTCCATTTTTCACTTCTTCGTCAATAGAATCCGTTGCTTCTTTCACCTGTAACAACCGTTCATTCAAATCCGTTGCGGTTACGGCAACATTTTCCATAGACGCTGCCAATTCCTCCATTGCAGCGGAAGTATTGGTTACATTATCCGATGTACTTTGTATTTTCATTACCATGGTTTCCGAGGATGTGGAAAGAACTGCCACTCCACTTCGTACATCTTTGATAACTCCTTGCAACGTTTCCAAAAATTGATTAATTGCCTCCGAAATACTTGCAAGTTCTGTTTTGGTTTTCGTACAAATACGAATAGTTAAATCACCTTTTCCTTCATGGATGCTCCGAATAATACTCTCCAACTCTTTCGAAATACCGCTAATTGTCCTATTCACACGAAGATATGTAAGAATAATACTTAAAATAATCAAAATAATTACAATACCCGTAACCACATATCCTTTTACAGACACTTGCGCGATATATCCCGATAGATATGCGCCAAACCCTTTGCTTAATAATTGAATGCCCTCATTTACGGATGCCAACGCTTCATTTACTGCCCCAAGTTGCTTTCCATAATCGGTAGATACATATTCGATAGCTCCCGGCAAATCCTTAGCCAAAATACATTTCTTTAAATTCTTGGCCGTCTCCATAAACGCTTCCACATTGGTTCGTAAAGATTCCACTCTCTTTTTTCCGTCCGGAAGGTTGTCAATCAGTATAGAAGCCTCCAACTCTTTTAATCGCTTTTCACTATCTGACACATAGGAATCAAAGTCTGCAAAGTCTGCATCCGTTATGTCGTTTCCTCCTTCAAATTGTCCCAGTGTCCTATTTATTTCGGCGGAAACATGTACAACATCCAATTCCAATTTAGATGTGGATACTGCACAACTTAATTCGTTCTCGCTCGCAAGCAACGCCTGATTCTTTACACTATTCAGTGCACCATTTGAAATAACTACAAACACAACGAACGCTGCCATAATAACCACATTTACAGCAAAGTTCTGAAACGTAATGCTCTGAAATTTTTTTCTACTCATAGTATACCTCTCCTTGCCTTCACAATTTAATGTCCCATCCGTGAATAAGTGTTCATTACTATTATAACCATTAAAATTTCCAATTTACTATAATCCATTGTTTTTTCATATATTTTTTTCACTTTTTTTGCATTTTATCCGAATTGCATATCCAAAACCATCATTACAACAAATCCAACTGCAAAACTAAGTGTTCCCATATTGGAATGTTTGCCTCCCGCCATCTCGGGAATAAGTTCCTCCACCACCACATAAATCATGGCACCTGCCGCAAAACTAAGTAAATAAGGCATCAACGGCACAAAGAATCCTGCTGCACTAATAATGGCAATGGCACCAAGCGGTTCCACCGCCCCTGACAAAACGCCGTATAAAAAAGTGCGGAATTTGTCTCCTTTTTTCTCCGCTAATAGGGGAACAGATACAATTGCTCCCTCCGGAAAGTTCTGAATGGCAATCCCAATGGCCAAAGACAGGGCACTCATCATGGAAATCTGCTCATGTCCGTACATCCATCCGGCGCACACAATTCCCACAGCCATTCCCTCCGGCAAATTATGTAAGGTCACTGCCAGCACCAGTTTCGTAGTCTTTTTCAATCCACTATGCACACCTTCTTCCGTTGCATCCATGTGAATGTGGGGCACCAGAACATCCAGGAGTAACAAAAACAACATTCCTATGCAAAATCCAATGGATACCGGTAAAAATGGAATACGATAGTCCGCCTCTGCCTGTTCAATGGCCGGTGCCAACAGGCTAAAAAAGGATGCAGCCACCATCACGCCGGCCGTAAAACCGGACAAAGCCTTCTGGGTGGAGTCCTTCATATTCTTTTTTAGGAAAAACACTGTAGCAGCCCCAAGGGATGTACCGAAAAATGGTATCAAAATAATCTTCCACATAACAATCTCCTTTACTATCCACTTTATGCTCTTTGCTTGTTTTATGTCACAAAAAAGTTAGCCTTTACTAACTACCTTTAGTATAGTTAGTAAAGGCTAACTTGTCAATACGTCCATCATAGCATCCACGGATTATTCAAAATCATTTCAAAGTAATTGATATTTATCTACGCAGTCCTCATTATTATTTCTCCTCGAATAATTGCGCTTTTTTCCCCACCGAAAGCCCCGACGACCATACCGTCAGCAGCATAATCAAATAGCTAATAATCAGGTTTCCCACCGAGAAATTATTCAAAAACAGCATCATCTCAAAACTTACTTGTCGCTCCTCAATAACTTCTGTGGTTCCTCCCATCAGTGGTGCAACCATGGCTTTATACACATTTCCCCATACTAGGTCGTAGGTCGCATTCGAAAACGCATTAAAGTTTACTACTAGCAACGCACCCAGTGCAATCGCCACTATCGCACAACTCCAATGCTTCACCTCCACCCGCTTTCTCAGAAAGAATCCAAATAGCACTCCTGACAAAACTGCGAATAGCCACAGCGTATTCACTGGGAACCACATAACATTTCGCGCCATCATGAACCCATGCGCCGACAAAATTACGCTTATGATACACCATAGAATGTATAGCAGGCGCATCGCCACAATTGTTCCAAGCAAGTACAAAAATTGCTTCATCGTTGTCCACTCCCTACTCTTTTTTAGTCAAAAATCGAATTGTTTATCGTCAATTTAACTCTTGTACCATCATTATTTTTCGCTTCGTTAACATACAATCATACTCTTTTTTTGTCAAGATGTACTCTAGGTCATCAGGATTCTTTCCAAGTCTTTCCAATAGAATTCTAAAAGACATAACATCCAGCTCTGCTTCTTTTTGCTCTAATGCCATAATAAATTGACGCGAGCAAATGCCATTTATGATTTCTTTTACCTTTCGTTGTTGTTTGTTGCACTCTTCTAGAATGATATCCAATCCACTGCTCATAAACTATTCCTTCCCATTCCTTCTCAGACGTATACAATGATACTACTTGTCTAACTGCTCCAAGATCAATCGTTCCATCTTCTCCATCACCGGCACTGCAATCCCAAGCTTTTTCGCCTCCCGAATCAGATAGCCACAAAACGTATCCACTTCACTCTGTCGATGATTCTCTACATCGCGCTGCAAGGAACTGGTGTCCCCATCGGATAATTCCTCATAAAAACGATGCACCAACCAATCAATGTCACTCTCCCGCATGGCAATCCCTTTAGCCACTGCCACGTTATACGCTTCTTGCGTCAACGCCTCGTACTCCTTGGCTTTCACCGGGTCATCCCGTAGCTGCCCAATGGGGTTGGCATAAGCGGCGGTCTCCACGTTGTAAGCACAGTTCATAATATACTTCTTCCAAATCTGGCGATTAATATTCTCCGCAATGCGACTCTCAATTTCTGCCGCCTGTAACAGTGCGTCCGCTTCCTGCAAAATCGCCTGCTGTTTCTCATTCACGTCCGCAATACCAAGCCATACAATGGTGTACATGCCCTGTTGCGTAATGGAGTAATCCGGATTGGCAAAGGTAATGATGTAAATCAGCGAATCCACTACCTGCCCTTTTTTAAGAAGTTTTCGGGCACGTTCTCCGGTATCCGCGCCATTCATCACCGGAATTACCACCGTATGCTCATCCACCGCACCCTCAATGCTCTTAAGGGCTTCTTCTAAGGAATAGGTCTTTACACATACAAAAATGTAATCCTGCACCTCTAACTCTTCTCCGGAAGAAACCACCTTCTCCGGATGGCAAACACGTTCGCCTCTATATTCACTGTGCAAAATAAGTCCATGTTCTTTTATACTTTCTCCCCGTTGCCCCCTGGCCACAAAGGTCACATGAGGGTAATGCTCCGCTAACAAGGCTCCTAAATATCCCCCAACGCCGCCTAATCCGACCACGGCAATCTTCTTATCTTTCAAATCCATGTCTCTCAACTCCTTTTCATCATTCCAAAATTAATTCCGGTCGAAATCGCAGATAATCACCTGACACAAGGCAATACTCCACGCCATCCACATACCCGAGAAAACTATCCTGAAAATGCAATGCGCCATGGCAATGCGAATATACTACCTTCTCTACTCCGTATGCCTTTGCCATCTCCGTAAATGGACTTTCCTGTTCCCCCACGCTGGTTGGTGGAAAATGCAAAAACATAATAAATTTCTGATATCCCGCCGCTTTTGCCGCTTGAAAAGAAAGCTCAAGTCGCTCTGTTTCCCGTTTTCTGATAGACAGAAAATGCTCATAGGAATCCTTTCCTTCAAAACAATAGCCCTTGGTTCCCACCAACGCATACTCTTCATACGGGTAGAAATTGTTTTGTAAAAAATGTAATTTGCCTGCATATGCTTCATTTAACGCCGGTGTCTTCTTGGTCTTCCAAAACATATCATGATTCCCTCGAAGTAAAATTTTCCTTCCCGGCAAACCAGCTATAAAATCAAGATCTGCCGTCACTTCAGCCATCTTTTTTCCCATGGTGTGATCCCCCGTCACCACCACCGTATCTTCTTCAAGCACACGTTTTCTCCAATATTTCTCAACTTTCTTCTCGTGGCGCTTCCACACTTCCCCATATTGATCCATGTTTCGTTCCACCATAAAATTAAGGTGCAAATCTCCGATTGCGTATAAACTCATATCTGTACTCAAAACCACCACCATGCATCACATGGTGGTGGTCCTTCTTCTTTCTTAATTAAAATATCAAATACTATTTATCGTCTCTCTTAAGACCAAGACTCTTAGCAACATTAACAACAAAGTCCTGTACGTTGGTAACGATACCGTGTGCAGATAAGCTTCCTCTGTCTGCTAACTTGTTTACTACGAACTCTGCAATATCTACGCAGTAGAAATACACTTCACGAACCGTTCCATCCGGCATTACACGGTAAGACGGAGTCATGTTACCGGTTGCGATGGTATGAAGCATAGTCGCCATACAAATAACGGTCGTAGCGCCACGTACCTCATCACGCATGCGGTTTGCACCCTCATATACGTCTCCATAAACCGGAGGTAATGGACCATCATCACGAATAGAACCACATAATACATACGGAACGTTGCACTCTTCAAGTGTAGCAATAATACCACCGTGTAAGTCTTCCTGTTTAATAAATTCCTTAATGGAACCATAGTAACGGGCACGGTTAATGGTATCTAAGTGATTGTAGTGACCCATTGGCTGGTTCTCGGTGGTGTAAATATCCTGTCCTAATGCGGTTCCAAGATATGCACCTTCAAGGTCATGGGTTGCCAATGCATTACCTG
>SVEW01000051.1 GCA_015057205.1 Lachnospiraceae bacterium
ATTACCATTCCAACTATGCAACCCCAACACATTATTCTCCTAATTTGCATTTTTCTTCTTATCCTCCGCTTCCATTTGCTTAGTCACTTTCCGCGCATAATCAACTGCCTCAAAATAAATGTAATCCAATGACTTACCCAGTACCTTCTCGTAATCTCCCTCAGATTTCAATAGTTCGATAGTTTTCTCCATGCCATAAGTTTGATAAACATACTCTGTAATTGTGGCATATTCCGAGTAATCATACAAGTTTGGATCAACTGCAAATGGAACACCCTTAGGTGCCTTACGATTAGGATCACGTGAAAACTCTCCCTGTACGCTATACAACATACCTTTACACGCAATGTAGTTCTGGCCCACTTTCAACGAATTTGGATCCAATCCATCTTCCTTTTCTACAAGCCACGAGCGTATAGAATCATACATTCTATTCTTCAATCGAAAATACGCAACCCAGCACGCCATTCCTTCATAAGACGGTTTGTGACTGTTACCACGCAATACTCCGCCCTTTTTCATTGTCAAATAATGAATATACTCATGTAGCAAACTATGTAATCCATAATTCCATGAATAATTAAGTTTAATATTCATAGTTCCCCACTGTGTTAATCCAGTTGCACCTACATTGCTATGGAAATCCAGAAATATTTTTGCTTTTCCAATCTTTTTAGGAAGATAATCTTTCAGAAATTCTCTTGCATCCGCAAAATCCTTGGCTCTGATTAGCTCTACGGCATTATATTTTTTAATCATCTTCTTATACCCAATGCGCTTAATATCCTTGTCATACAGTATCCAAATGACATCCGGTCGTTCAATTTCATAATCTCCAGGGTCGCTTCCGATTTTCTGATCTGTATACACATAATTCGTAGGCTTTAAATAATCTTTAGAAAACTCTGCATACGTTTCTGTTCCGCTAATACTTTTCAACCATTTATTCTTTTCATTTTCCAACTTTTTCTTATCGTAGTTTTCCAGACTTTCACACAATGCCTCATATTCTTCCAAGGAATATTCTTTCACGTACCACGCCGCAAAGGATTTGGCTGCCGCCTTCGTCATAGCAACCTGCTCTTCTGAAAAAATCTTCGGATCTATCATCGGGACACAAAAATCCAGCAAAAACATATTTTCTTTCTTAGAAAAGAATTGTCCCATCGCTTCTTCCGTTATCTCCGCCTTCTCCTCAACATCAAAAAGCTGATTATCTTTACAATATAAGTAAAATAACCCATACTGCTCCAAACCACCAAGCTTGTGCACACTATTCAAAGCCATCCATAAACTGTCATATGTGACTCCATCCCAGATTCGTATCGTCTTTCCGTTCACCTTTCCATTTATGTAGACCGTTTTTCCATCTCGCTTATTTCCTAGCACTTTATCTGCATAATTCAAAAGTTTTGACTCACGCCGAATAAAATCTTTCGACGACTCTTCCTCGAACTTTTCCTTTTCAAAACAATATTGCACGCGTTCGAAGACCGTTGACTCAAAAAACAATACCGTTGGAACCGGGGAACCATCCCCCTTTCCCCTTGGCCTAACATGTGTCTGTGTCCACTTCAATTGTACCGACTTCGTGCCACAACCAGCAAAACTAAATATTACCATTCCTATTACGCAGATTATGCATACGATTCTCTTAGTTCGCATTTTCCTTCTCCTTACTATAAAACATCACTCCATCATCCAAAACAACTCCTACTTACCTATAATTCGATTTTATATCCATTCAAAATAAAGGTCTATAGGTTTTCAGTTGAAATTATTTCAACTGAAAACCTATAGACCTTTTGATTATTTTAGAGTATCTTTAAATTGTGTGTATTTATGTACATAAACTGACAAATTTGCATGGAGGAAATTTATTTTACGTTGAAGAGGCTATGCTTTTTTCACAGCCCCTTCTCTTTTAATCCATTCATAAAAGTCAACATATTCATTTATCGATGCTTTATAGTATAGTTCGGCAAAAATCACAGCATAATGTGCATAACGCACGCTCATCTCATTTGAAATCCCCTCTTCCATTGCTTTGGCTGCTGCGCATCTGCTAAGCATGCCTCCTTTTCCACATTCCAGCGAATATCGAAATCCTTCCTCCGTAACATCATGCAATGCTTCACTCATGCCTGCTTTCGACATAACCCAAATCTGATTATACAATATCGTTCCATATTCCCTATAACAATACCGCTTATCCAAATCGCTTTGCAAAAAAACATTTCGTAACTTCTCTATCATCGCAAGAATTTCTTCCGGACACTTTTTCCCAGCTACAATACCGCAAGTAACGATTGCATCCATTTCCCACTGAAATGGTGGGCGATAGTAGATTTCCGCATCCATCGGATAAGACTTTTCAAGCATTTTAGAAAGTTCCTCACAGATTTCCTCGTTCGCCTTTGCTATTTCCGAATTCACAATTTTATAGCTTGCTGCCATTGCAGGATTTAGAAAGCTACTGCTTGCAAGCAATCTTTCAACCTCTTCCACATCATCACGCCCTGAAGCTTGACGTATTTTCCATATTAGTTCCAATTCCGCAAAGGAATATACTGGCACAAATGAACTCTGACGCTCAGATACCATACCCAAACGCTCCATTATCTCCGAAAACTTGGAACCATTCATCGTACATTTCCCATTCTCAATATCCGAAAATGTACTTTGATTTTCATAAATACCCGCCATCATACTTTCCTGAGTTAATCCCATAGTATGACGCTCGCCTCGAATAATTTTATAATCCAAATGATGTACACACGAATAATCACGAAAAAATATTGCATCCTCTATTACTCTTTTATTATAAACCTCTTCAATTTCTTCAAGCGGTGTCACCAATCGCTCCCAATAAGAAGCCCGCTCGCTGTTCCCACTTTTCTTATACAACGCAACAACTCGTTTCTTCAGCGGAATAATGAAATAGCTTATAGAATTCTTACGCAACTGCATCAACGCCTCTTCATAATTCTGAATCCGTTCCTCATTCGATAAATCGCACCACGCTCCTCTGTAATAAACACATTTGGGATAAACGCGTGCTCTCAGCCCTTCATCGCTAATTCTGCACGCAATCGAATAGCATTTTTGCGCAACCTTGCTCGCCTCATCTGCCTCACCCAGCTGATAACAAGCCTTTCCATACCCTAAAAGCGTTTCCACTTCCCAGGTAGAATACCGCTCTGTTCCTGGCTCTTCCTTCTTGTAATCCAGTGCCACCGATTTCAACGCTTCTTTAAAACTTTCCTTGGCGTGAGAATAGTTTTTTTCACACTCTAAATAATAAAAGCCCTCGGTTCGATAAAAAAACATACGCTCTACCGCCCTACTCATTTTATACAATGACCGTAGTTTTACAAGCCCCTCCCTTGCTCTCTCTCCATCAAGAAACAGAATTGCTTCTTCTATGTTTTCACGCACCGCCATTTTTTCGTATTCTTTCTTCGATAATACGCACTCAAAATTGTCCGGGTTCTTATTCAGTCGTTCCAAAATAACATCAAAGTCCAATTTATAAATCTGCTGCATACCCTTTTCCATTTTGCTTAGGGCTTGCACCGTACACAAACCATATGCCGTTTCATGCAACGAAGCTCCACTTTCAGCGCGTGCCCCCGCAAGGATTTTTCCTACTCTACGTCCCACCCCTATTTGTGCCTCCTTCTTCATACTTTCTCCACAATTACGATTGTATCATGTTTTCTGACATATCTCTATTATCTGACAAATATAGTACAAAAAAGTACAACACTTTACTTTTCTAAAGAATCTTCCGCAACACCTTCCACTTCGCATCCGTCAACTCTCCGTAGCGAATCGGAATGTCCACTTTTGTGGTGTTTTCCACCACCGACTTGCGATGACTAAAGGTTTCAAAACTGTATTTTCCGTGGTATCCGCCCATTCCGCTATTTCCAACGCCGCCAAAGGGCATGTTGGGATTGCTGATGTGCAAAATAGTATCATTCACGCAGCCGCCTCCAAAGGGAATTCGTTTCAGCAACTGATGAGCCAACGCACGATTCTCCGTGAAGATATAGGTTGCCAATGGATGGGGGCGATCATTTATTTTTTCCACCGCCTCATCAAGATTCTGATAAGTGATTACCGGAAGAATCGGGCCAAATATCTCTTCTTCCATAATCTCGTCCTCCCAGGTAACTCCGGTAAAAATAGCCGGGGCAATGCGCCGCTCTTCTTCCTTTCCTTCGCCGCCAAATACCGCTCGGCTTCCGTCAGAGGCCTCCGCTTTCGCTTTTGCACGCTCAATTAACCCCATTAATCGCTGATAATGATGGGCATTGATAATGCGCGGATAATTTACATTATTGACCGCGTCCGGATACCGTTTTGCAATTTCACTCCGGATATAGGCTAGTAGCTTCTCTTTTACTTTTTCATCTACCAGCAAATAATCTACGGTTATACAGGTCTGGCCGGCATTTAAAAGTTTTCCCCAAACGATACGTTTTGCTGCCATACGCAGGTTGGCCGAATCGGTGACAATGCAAGGACTTTTGCCACCAAGCTCTAAGGACACCGGAATCAAATCCTCTGCTGCCCGTTTCATAATGGTTTTTCCCACTCTCGGACTTCCCGTAAAAAAGATATACTGATAGTCCTGCTGCAATACCGTATCGTAGTCGAGGGTGGCGTCAACACAATACGCCTCTTCCTCTTTAAAAGCCTCCCTCATAATGGTCGCAATGACTTCCGCGCAATTGGGGCTGCTCTTCGAGCACTTCAGTACTACGCAGTTTCCCGCGGCTATCGCACCTACCACCGGCGACAAAGCCAGCAAAAGCGGATAATTCCACGGTGCTAATACCAGCACGACGCCATAAGGTTCCCGGTAAATACGACTTTTCGCCGGCCAGGTGCCAAGGGTTCCCCGTACTCGTTTTGGCCGAGCCCACTTTGAAAGATTGCGCATTACATGACTAATTTCTTCCAACACCATGGAAATCTCAGCCATATACGTCTCGGCTCTTCCTTTTCCAAGGTCCTTGTAAAATGCCTCATAAAGATCTTCTTCATGTTTCAAAATACTCTGTTTTAATCGAATCAAAAGGGCAATCCGCTTACCAATAGGTCGGGTTTTGCCGGTTCGAAAATATGCTTGCTGCCGTACAACAATTTCTTTTAACTCCATTTACACCAATCCTTTATTCGTCTTCTTTACATGTTTAAATACATTTTCAAAACGGTTCAATGCTTCATCAATAATCTCCGGTGTATCCGCCATTGACGTATACAAACGGCTTCCCGCTAGGGTTACGATACCGTTTGCCATATAGGCAGCGCCCATTTTTTCCATGGAATCCTTACGCACATACATCATATCCTTGTGCTTCAACAATCCCTTAGCTGATTTCAGGAAGGACATGGAAGAAAAGTCAAAACTCATGGCACCGGTGCACTCTAAGTGTACAATGGAACCTTGGTTGTATGCCACAAATGGCAATCCATACCGGTCAATTAATTCTTTTAATCCGTCGCAAAGGCGGTCACCCATTTTACCTGCAATCTCGCATGCATTGGTGCGCTCGATTTCCTGAATTGCTGTGTATCCCGCAATACAAGAAAGTGGGTTTGCCGATAAGGTTCCACCTACATAAGCACGATGTTTTCCGGTGGCAAGTCCTGCTGCCATAAGGGAAGCATACTCTTTCTTACCGCCAACGCCACCGGCTGCCGGATATCCTCCTGCTACGATTTTTCCGAAAATAGTCAAATCCGGAACTACATCGAAGTATCCCTGTGCACCGGAAAGTCCTACACGAAATCCCGTTACTACCTCGTCGAATATTAACAACGCACCATACTTATCGCAGAGTTCACGGACTCCCTTATTATAGTCGTGTGCCACCGGTCTGGTTCCACTTTCCGGTCCCACCGGCTCTACCAAAACAGCCGCTGTTCCACCGGTTAAGCGGTTACGTTTCAGCATTTTTTCTAACATATTTAAATCATTCGGGCGAACTTCATCGGTCTTTCCGAAACTGCTATTCGGAATTCCGTGGGATTCTAACAGTGCACGGCTTCCCGGAATCTTCAATCCGTAAACCATCTGGTCAGACCATCCATGGTATGCACCACCAATCTTGATGATGTGTTTTTTCCCGGTTGCAATACGGGCGATACGTAAAGATGCCATAACCGATTCGGTTCCGGAACCGAGCATACGGAACATCTCCACATTCGGCATATGCTTGTTGATTTCTTTGGCTATTAACATCTCTGATTCATGCAACAATCCCGTTACCGGTCCGCATTCGCTTAGCAATTCGAAAACTTTGTCCCGAACCGGCTTGTAGTTGCTACCAAGAATGGTCGGTCCTCCCGCCTGTAAGAAGTCGATGTACTGATTCCCGTCCTTGTCATAAAGATACGCGCCTTCTGCTTTTGCCATACACATTGGAAACGGTTTGTTGAATGCCAGATTATGTTGCACACCACCCGGAATGTATTTCTGAGATTCCTCGAAAACCGCGTAGCTTTCCTTACATTTCTCGTTGTAATATGGCATTATTTCATTGTTATAATACTCGTCCGTCACTTCCCAGATTGGTTGAGACGTCAGCTCTTTCAATTTTCTATTAATTTCCTTTGGGTCATCCCAACGGCTAATTCCACAATTCTTCATGTTATCCTCCTTGCTAATTCCTTTATATCTATGTTTCGTTCATACTTGTCTCGTTTTCTACCACCGTTTTCGCGATTATTCATTTTTAGGGGTAGGAGATTTTTGTGCTTGCTTCATTTTCTACCACCAGTTTTGCGATATTCTCTTTTTAGAGGTAGTGTTTTTTTGTGCCTGCTTCATTTTCTACCACCAGTTTTACAGTTTATCATTTATAGGGGTAGCATTTTTCAACGGCGACCATAATTCCATACCACTATTTCGCATAACTTCATCTTTTAGGGGTAGGTTTTTCCGACGGTAGCAAAATTCCATACCACCATTTCGCACAACCACATCTTTTAGAGGTAGTTTTTCTCGACGGCAGCCAAATTCCATACCATCATTTCGCATAACACTATCTTTTAGGGGTAGTCTTTCTCATTTCCAGGGCAATTTCGTCCCCTGCCAGTCCTCACTCGGCGGGTCGCACAGCATCTACAGGCTCACCCGGTCACGCTTCGGTTGGTATCTAGCGTATCTCGGAACACAAAAAAGCGATCATACACATACTCCGTGCTTAAATTAAGCACCATATTAAGTCCCGTCACCAAATACTCATTCCAATGCAACGTTTCTACCAAATAATCGCCACCAATGGTTGTCACCGGTGTGAACACCGCATAAAACAGCGCTACTTTCAACATTGCCACCGGCACATTATTGGCACTCTGGAATGTAAACTTTCTATTTAATGTAAAGTTCCACAATACCGATAAAATAAGAGCAATCAGATACCGCGGCCAATACCGCATGCTTGTAAACTCCGTCAAAAGCGAAAAGCTTCCAATCTCAATCACCCCGGCCGAAATCGAGAAACACACAAATTTGATGACCCGAATCAGCTCCTTTTTCTTCTCCTGCTCCATTTCCTTACCCTTCCTTCTTCTTCGAATACTTCATTCGATAAACCAAATGCATCAACGTCATGTCAAACCACGGCAACTTCGCATCCACCTTCAGTGCCCGACAATGAAGGGCTGTCACGGCTGCTTTTTCCACCAGAATCTTAAGAGCCTCGGTATCCTCCGCATCACATCCCTTTACGTAGATTCCTTCCCGAGGTCTTATGACCGCCGGATGCTGCAAAAGCGCCGCCCGCACGTCATTTCTCACAACGGGAATTTCTTTTCCAATCATCTGTGCCATGTCATCTAGCTGTGCAGTCAGTGGAATACCCAACCTTGCAAAAGCATGAGATGCCAATTCTTTTCCGGCATGTCCCCGATAGTTCCGTTTACAAATTTCTTCCAAAAGCAAAACCCGCTCCATGGCCTCTTCCCGATTCTTACCAACAACCACAACACCGTGATGTGCCATGAATACGGTATGCGCTCCTTGTTTAAAGCAATCTTCCACAGCCTTTCTAAGCTTCCCGGTTCCCGGTAAACCGTAGCTTGCCAGAGCAATCCCTCCTAATTTTGAACGTTCTTCTTCCTTATATAAAAGGGATTCAAATCCAGCCACACTAAATGCCGATGCATAGGTTTGATGCGTATGAATTACAAAACCGGCATCCGGAAAAATCTCGTAGGCTGCTGCGTGGATTCCTTTTTCACTCGAAGGCTTCCTCGGACCGGTAAATATCTTCTTCTCCCAGTCGTACAACGCCAAATCCTCCGGCGTCGTCTTCCTATAACTTAATCCACTCGGAGTAATCAGAAATTGCGTCTTATCCACACGACCACTCACGTTTCCCCACGTCCGCGCAACCAGTCCCTCGCGCAACAATTCCTGCCCTGTTTCCACAATTTGTTTTCGCAATGCACTTACTTCCATACGCGCCTCCTATTCATTCAACGCCGCGAAGTTTTTGGCGTTACATTTGTATAGTTTTTTAAACACATCAAACTGTTTATCATAAATCGCCCGATTCTCAGAATTCGGTTTATAGCATTTCTTGATTTTAACCATCTCTTTCATATCCGCAAGGCTTTCTACTTCACCGCTTCCAACAGCTACAAGCATAGCTGCTCCAATTGCTCCCACATCCTTGGTATAAGCAACTGTAGTAATTTCCCGGTTTAAAATATCAGCCAAAATCTGGCATGTCACCTCCGATAACGCACCACCACCTACAAAACGAATGCTTTGGGACGTCTTAATCTTCTTATCCTGGCACTCCAACATCCAACGCAGATGGTAACAGATTCCTTCAATGACTGCCCGAAGCATCTGACGCTTCCCCGTATCAATACCAATATTAAAAAACATGCCTGCCGCCTTCGGATCTTCAAAGGGACATCGATTACCATGTAACCACGGAGTAAACAACACGCCACCGCTCCCCGGCTCTACCTTTCGAATCACATCCGATAAATAATCGTACAGGCTAATGCAAGCCGACTCCGGTGAATGTTCCACATCCGCTTTGCTTAAGTAAATATCAATTTCATCCAGCGCCAGGTGATCCTTCACCCACTCAAAACATTTTCCCGCCGTCTCCATCTCGGCGAAATAATTGAACTTATTCTCCTGTGCGCCCACAATCCCGGCAATCATGGCAAAAATATCCACCACCTGTTTGTCAATAACCGTTCCTACCCAGCCGGACGTTCCACAATAAATGTGGGTATCCCCCAGTTGGGTGGCCCCGGCGCCGACTCCTATTAACGTGGCATCCCCGCCACTTCCGTATACCGGAATTCCCCGCAACAGCCCAAGCTGCTCGGCCTGTTCTTTTCTAAGAAATCCCGCCACTTCCGTACAGCCAATGATCCGCGGCATATGCTCGTATTTCACACCATACATTTTGCAAAGGGACTTGCTGAATCCGATTCTCCCCTTCCGCGTATCGTACAAAAAAGTAGAATACGCCGAATCCGGTGTCATAACACACTCGCCGGTCATGCGGCATATGAGATATTCCTTCACATCCAACCACTTATCAACTTTGGCAAAAAGTTCCGGCTCATGCTTCTGCACCCATTTGTATTTCCATAATGGGTCCTTCACACTGGTGGATGCCGCATGGGTCGCCCGCAGACTCTTGCATAGCATAGCCACGTTCACGCCGGAAATCGTCAAACCATGTTGCTCCGTTTCCTTCATTTCCCGGGCACCGCGCTGATCCATATAACTCATGGGGCGTCTGAGTGCACGCCCCTCCTTATCCACCAATACCAGTCCCTGCATCTGGGAACAAAAAGCAATGCCGCTGATTTCTTCCGGTTTCACACAGGTCTTCTCTATGAGACGCCTTGTACTTTTGCACATAGCATCCCACCATTCTTCCGTATCCTGCTCCGCACCGCCATTGTCAAGAATATACAGTCCGTAGGTCTCATATTCACCACCCAACAACTCTACTGTCTCCCCAATCCGAACCAAGCAAGACTTTAATCCCGTGGTTCCAATGTCATAGGACAATACATATTGCATAGTCTTCCCCCTTTAGACGCCAAGGGCGCCTGCCATAAATTCAATAAAACTCTCCGCCATAGCCTCCGGATTGTCCAGTGCCTCTTCTCCGCAGAAAATCTTTAATCGTTCCTTATAATACTCGCAGCTAAATGAAAACTGTAACATCATGAGCAAACTATCAAAATAAAATGCAAACATCCGCGGATTCCCCGCATACCGAATACGACCTTCCGCCTTCGCTTTTGCCACCAGTTGCTCATAAATCTTCGCGGTTTTTCCTTCAATCTGCCGCGCCAGTTCCGCCGCATATTTCTGGCAACTCCCCGAGGTAATCTCGTTATACATCACATAATAATTTGCATGTTGCTTCGCGCCATCCATCAATTCATGAATCAACAGACGGATACAGCTCATGATGTCATTCTCACGTTCCAAAACTTCCTGCATGGTCTGTTCCAACAGTTTCAGAGAATGTTCCACGCATGCCAGAAAAAACCGGTCCTTATTCTCATAATATTTATAAATCAGGCCCACGCTAAACCCAGCATTCTTGGCAATCACATTGATGTTCCCCTTCTCAAGACCCTTCGCAGAGAACTCATCGATGCCCGCCTCCAAAAGTGTGGTTAACCCGTTGTCATCCAGTTTCTTATACATTCCATAACCTCCGTGACGTGAGTTGTGGCTCACGTCTTTTCTTTATTATCAAACATTTATTTGATTCTGTCAAGTGTTTTCTGTATATTCAGAAATCCCCTTCCAGTAAGCATAAAAATAGGAACCAAATCGCACTAAAATTGCAATTTGGTTCCTGTTTTTCATACCGATTATTGCAATAGCATCACGTATGGTTCCTTCTTTTTATCCCGAATTATAATGATTCAATGCGCTTCCATCTACCGGATCCAATTATTATTCTATACTTCTACTCCGGCGAAATTTTTACCGAATATATCAATGGATTATCATTATTAACTACTGACCCCAATTCAAAAATTAAATCAGTCGCTTGATAACATTCCACTCTAAATCGTTGAATCAATAACATTCCTTCTTTTCCAGAATTTCTGGTATCATGTTCTACATCATAACTAACCACTTCATAATAGTTATAATTCAAATCCGGGACTATTTTCCATCGTTTGTTTGTTCCCGTAAACAAAACTATTTCTACTTCTTTTTTGCGGGATATTTTTATTGTCGTCTCCTTATTGCTATGATTCAAAAATCCCTTTAAATAATAAGTTCTTCCATTTATAATTGCCGTATCACTTCTAATATCACCGGTTTTGTATCTCGGAAAATCCGTTTTATTATTAATAATGCTCCTCACACCAACCACACTCATAATCATTAGGGCAAGCGTACCTAAAATAATCTTGTTTTTTCCCATACCATATTACCTCCTAGGTTAAAGACAAAACATCCATCCGGTCTCTCTGGTCCGCGTAAATAAGTTTTAATATAATTGACTCAGTAACTTCTCTTTCTGTTACCGTAATTCCCGCATCCTTTGCAGCCAAATACAATGCTTTGTTCTTCTGTGCACTTTCCATGAGTTCTGTCTTTACTTCTTCTTCATCTTTAACCATCTCCCTGCAGACACGTTGTACCTCCTTGGCAACTTGCCTATATTGTCCACTACTAAGCGATGTCGCGCCCTGTATCATTAATTCGAAATCATTTTTAATAATCTTCTTCAGTTCATTCTCGGACATCTCATTTAAAATATGGTTATCAATACTTAAACCATTCTCCGGAAGCAACTGATAAAGCTCATCCGCCGGAAGCTTTTTTAATTCTTCATAAGAGTAGCTTTTCTTAGCCTGATATTCTTTCGCTCCACACCCAGCCATTACCGTAATAAAGCAAATGAATACGATTACCGCAATTATCTGTTTAATCATACCTACTCCTCGTTATAATTTATTTTTTCAATTTTCTCCAAACTTTTTAGCAACTCATTTTCTTACTAACTGACATAACCTTGCTTTCATTCTTTTCTGCGAACCTAAGCTGATTATACATCCCAATTTAAGAAAAATCCATGTATTTTGCGTTGAATTTTCATAATTCAGCAAATATACACTTGGAGCTCTATATAAATGCCCGAATCTTTTCTTCCAGGAGTTTGACATCTAGCAAATCCTTCGCTGTTTCAACTGTTACGATTAAATCTCTCCCCAACAATATGCCATTTTTTTCATACTCTGCAATCTTTTGGAGATTATGAATTGCATATCGTTCATCATCCGCCAGACCCAAATGTTCCCAATACACTGTCCTTTTATCCTTTACTCTATAAAGAGCGAAATCCGGATATTTCTCGTGATAGCCATTTAAAATCAACATCGGTTCATACTGATAAGGAACGCCCATATGATATAACTTATCTGCAATAATCTTTTCTGATTTTGACCTTACGATTTCTCCTCGTTCCGTTTGATATCCCCGCTCTATCGCGTACGGATTCTGTTCTCCCGGATGCTTTTCTCTCCATTCAGCAATTTCTTCTTCCACTGATTTTTCGATGGGTTTTATCATCTCCCTGCGCCCTTTTGGCATGGCACTATACACTTGGTGGATTCCCTCAATGTTATATTGCTTTAGAAATCTTGTAATTGCTTCTCGATTTTTTTCAAGGCGCTTTAATACCTTTCTCTCATAATCCCTTTGTACCAGCTTCTTAATCACATTCCAACTCGCTTTTGGCACAAACTGGTACTTATCCTGCCCTTTCTCGCGCAAATAATACTGTGTCGCTCCATGATTATTGATTACTTTCACATTTCCATCCGCAATCCGGTCCCATTTTTCCTGATTCCGTCGCAACTTCTTCTCATACTCCCTGATTTCCTGTAATTGTTCCTCTAACAATTCCCGATAACTTCTCATATTACCTTCTAAATTCTCCTTTCTTGCTTTTGGCATGTATCCCAGATTTTTCGTTTTTTGTAATTACATACCGCTTCAACTCTTTTACATTTTAGAATGTTCCCCGCCGAACCATTTCTCCTCCTTAAGACCATTTTTGCTACCAATATGGCCAATTCTATCAAAAAACTTACATACTCTCCCAGAGATACTCTGCTCTGGTATGTATTCCAATTTTTATGCATACATTCTTTCTCGCAAATTGAAAATTTAGTATGTAAATTCCCAAAACGAAAATTTGGCATTACATACCTGGCTCCAATTTATCTTTTTAAGATTGTAAAAATAGTAATAACTGATATCTTTAGCGGGGCGCGGAACGCGCCCCCACTTGAAAGATTATTCTTAATCGATAATAGATAGTCTTTTCCAAGATTATACAACGTCTCCAAGTATTTTCCAAGTTTTTTTTACTTCGTATACTAGACTTTCACCATACGGCAACAATTGTATAGTAAACTAAACTTAGTATCTAAATTTTAATTAGGTAATTGCGAAACCCTTATGCCACGAACGTGGCATGTTGAATTTGCATAAAAATCGTTCTCGCAAGTTCACTTGCAGAGACGATTTATTATGCAAATTGCTCATGCGGCATACGCCGCAGAGCAGTTTCGCAAATATCAATAAATTTTAATACCCTGGAGGTTTTTATGCTTAGAAAACAATGGATTTCCGTTTTTGTCACCTTACAAATTCTGGTTTTTGTACTACTTCCCCTTGATACGTATGCAAAAACGAAAGATAGGCTCATTGTCGGCGTTCCTGTGGATCGATGCCCTATTTTTTACGAAAACCCGGATACTGGAGCAATTGAAGGCATCGGTGTCGATCTAATTAAGTTAATTGGCGCAAAAGCAGGTTATCAGGTAACCATAAAACTAATTAAAAATCAATCTTTAGCAGACGCGTTAGATGATACGCAATACGATATCCTTATGCCCTTTGGTAGCACCATAAAAAGCACTTCCGGAGAGCAATGTATTATATCGGATCCGCTCTTCTCTACGCCCTTTACTTTTGTTACTTTAAGAGGACAAAAACTGCCCAAACTTTCAACCCTTAGCGTTGGATTGCCGGCCTCTTTAGCTGGCGTTACACAGACCTTGCATGCACTCTACCCTCAAATGAATATCCAATTGTTTGCAAATATGGAGGACTGCGTATCTTCCTTGCGTAGTCATAAGGTTGATGCACTCCTTCACAACTCCTATGTTTGGAGTTATATTTTACAAAAACCAAGCTACAAAGATTTAGACGTCAAGCCAACAGAGGCCTTTTCCATGCCATTTTGTGCTGGTACCACTGCAACTGAAAAGGGACAACGCATTCTTAACCGTTTAAATAAAGCCAATGCTAGAATCTCCGATAGTCAGCGAAACGCAATTGCCCTTGACTACACGTCACGACCGCTGTATCGAAATACTTTATCGGATATCTTTTATCTTAACCGCGGAAAAATTATATCTGCCGGCATTATTATTGCAATTCTTGCCATTCTTTTGTTTTTATGGTGGCGCCAACGACAAAACTACATTCGTACACTTGAATACACCAATAGCCAATTGGCCAAAGCAAGTGAAGCCAATGTAGCCTTTTTATCTAGCATGAGCCATGAAATGCGCACGCCACTAAACGGTATTATCGGTTTTTTGAGTTTTGCTGTTGAGAGCAAGAATCCGGAGGATATGCGTAATTATTTAAACAAAGCCCGCTCCTCCGCTGACATTATGCTTAATCTTGTAAACGATGTTCTGGATTTATCCAAAATCGCCAGCGCGAAGCTACAATTAAAACCGGAGAATTTTGATGCCTATGTACTGTTTCGAAAAATAATTGATACCATCCGTCCACAGGCGGAAGCACACCAAATCACTCTTACCACCGGCCATAGTGGTAATATGCCTCGAATGGTATTTGCTGATCGCTTGCGGATACAACAAGTCATTTTAAACCTGTTATCCAATGCAATCAAATATACACCGGATGGGGGGAGTGTGTCCTTCTTTTTAGAGCGCAAGGAATCGGATGAAAACAATCTTAACACCATTGTTCATATAAAAGACACCGGAATCGGTATGTCGGAAGAATTCCAGACACATATGTTTGAACCCTTCTCCCAGGAGCACTCGGTTCGTCTTCGTGATGTGCAGGGAACCGGACTTGGACTGTCTATCGTAAAACAAATGGTCGAATTGATGCAAGGACGTATTGAAGTTCACAGCATTCTGGGGCAGGGAACCGAATTTGTTCTTTTCCTCCCTATCCCGACTTCCGAAGAGAGCACGAATGCCAACCATTCCAATGCAACCGATTGCGCACAAAACGAATTTGCTGCCTTACGCAACAAGCGCGCACTTTTGACCGATGATAATAAAATGAATCTCGAAA
>SVEW01000052.1 GCA_015057205.1 Lachnospiraceae bacterium
ACCCTCTGCCAACGCACACGGTGAGTCCGTACACCTCCTGCACTCCCGCCTCAAAAAGCGTTCTGACTGCAGCATCTATCGTCGCACCTGTTGTGTAGATATCATCCACGAGCAGAATTTTATTTAATTGTAACTCATTTTTGCCTAGTTGAAAAGCGTTTTTCACATTATTTTTACGTCCTGCATCATTTAATTCCTTTTGCGGTCTTGTAAGCCTTACTCTTTCAAGGAAATCCGGGTAAACCGGCACCTTACATTTTTTTCCAATTTCCTTCGCAATCAGTTCTGCCTGATTGTATCCACGTTGCCGCTTTCGTTTTTTATGAAGTGGAATCGGGACAATCCCGTCTACCCGCAAACCATGTATGTAACCTCTAAATTGCATTGCCATTTCTTTTCCGAAAAACTCTGCCACATCTCGATTGTGACCATATTTCAACTCATACATTAACCGGCTGGCCGCTTCATTGTACTGATACAGACTCCGGTTATTTACAAATCCGTGGGGATTTTTTCTGCAATCATAGCACAGACTTGCCCCCTCTTCCTTTACAGTTTTTCCGCAGCAAAGGCAGATAGGGTCTTTCACACGGATTAATTCTTTTTTACATCGGGGACACAAATGCGTTCCCCCTTCTATTAATTTTTTGCACCCGCAACATTTTGGCGGATACAGCCATTCTCTTAACATCCCTCTAAAGCAATCTCCCTCATTCGATCTTTTAACCCGCTATAACGGGTTAACTGCTGCCCATTTTCTACCATCTGGGCAAATACGCGTTCATCCCCTACAAGGGTAACGCATTTTTTCGCCCTGGTCACAGCAGTATATAATAAATTCCGGTTCATCAACGGTCGCGGTCCCTGCAAAAGCGGTATCACAACTGCCGGATATTCACTACCCTGGGACTTATGTACCGTAACCGCATAGGCAAGTTCCAATTCATCCAACTGCGCAAACGGATAAAACACTACCCTGCTTTCCTCATATACCACCTCAACCCGTTCCATAACGTTGTCTATTTTGCGAATGATACCGGTGTCCCCGTTAAAGACCCCCATACCCTGATCTATCACCACATTGTATCGGTTCGTAATCTCCCATGGTAACTGGTAGTTGTTTTTAATCTGCATTACCTTATCGCCTTCACGAAATAACGTGTTGCCCACCTTCTTTTCTTCCTTGGATGGTTTCTCCGGATTGAGGTAATGCTGTAGCACCTCATTCAAATGCTCTACCCCCAACAATCCCTTCCGCGTCGGGGTCATCACCTGTATATCAAGCGGCCCGGCATCCACGTACCCTGGCAGTTTTTGCAAAACCAGTTGCAGTGTAACATTGATAACCTGATTCGCATCATATCGCTTCAAAAAGAAGAAATCTTTATTTTTATTATCCAATGACACCATCTGTCCTTGATTTATACAGTGGGCATTTACAACAATGCTACTTTCTTCCCCCTGCCGATAGACTTTATTTAAGCGCACCACAGGAACCGTTCCTGCCTCAATCATATCTTGCAAAACACTTCCCGGTCCAACACTTGGCAACTGATCCGCATCCCCCACAAGAATCAGTCTGGTGCCGGCTACAAGCGCTTTTAAAAGTGCATAAAACAGATTTATATCCACCATGGACATCTCATCTATAATTACAACATCGTATTCCAATGGATTCTCATCATCCCGTCCAAACGTGCCTTGCTGCTCCATCCCACCGCCAACTTCCAGTAACCGGTGAATCGTTTTTGCCTCCACACCTGTTACTTCACTCATTCGCTTGGCCGCACGGCCGGTTGGTGCCGCCAGCGCAATATCCCGATTTTCCATTTCAAAATATCGAATAATCGCATTGATAATGGTTGTCTTTCCGGTACCCGGTCCTCCCGTCAATACCAGCAATCCTTTTTGCACTGCGCTACGTATCGCCTGCTTTTGCAAATCGTCCAACCGGATATTCTGCTCTTTTTCCACCATATCCAAAAAGCGGGTGAGTTCCGTTTCTTTAACCGGGTATGCCACATCCAGTTCCTTTATCATACGCGCTGCGTTCTGTTCCATATGAAAAAATCCTGCCAGGTATACATCCGGGTACTCTCCGGTTTCGTTTTTTCGCAGAACAAGCTTCCGTTCCATCGCTAAATTCTCTATCTGAGCGCCGACTACATCCGTATCAACCTGTAAGATTTCGGCAGCCATGGCTAACATTTTTTCCCAAGGCAAAAACGTGTGTCCAAAGGCAACGGCTTGCTGTAGTGTATATACAATTCCACTCCGAATTCGATAATCCGAGTCCACGCGAATTCCCACCTTCGTGGCAATTTCATCCGCCCGCTTGAATCCCACGCCGGGTATTTCATCGGCAATGCGGTAAGGATTATCATTAATGATACGATACATTTCAATTCCGTATTTTTGATAAATCCGCACACCTAGAGTCATCTGGATTCCATATTTCTGTAAAAACATCATCGCCTGGCGCAAATCCTTTTTCCGTTGCATCTGGTCTCCAATGTCCATAGCCTTCTTCTCACTGATTCCCGAAATCTCTGCTAATCGCTCCGGCTCTTCCTCAATAATTCGGAAGGTATCTTCCCGAAATCGCTTTACAATTCTGGCCGCCAATGCCACACCGATTCCCTTGATGGCTCCGGAGCCAAGGTAACGCTCCATTTCTATTGCATCTGCCGGCGCTACTTCCTCATAAGAAGACACTTGAAACTGTTCCCCGTAACTGGGGTGTACTCCCATCTCGCCGTGCAAGAGCAGACTCAATCCCGGCTCAATGCCACCAATATATCCAACGGCTGTATATTCTTCTTCCTCACTTACTATATCAAATACCGTATACCCGTTCTCTTCATTGTGATAGCGGACATTCGATACATATCCTTGCAATTCTTCCAAGGTTTACCCTCCACTTGTTTCCTTTTCTTTCCCACACCGAAAAAGAAGAAGGTGTTTGCCCTTCTTCTTTTGTTTATAAGATGAATTTATTTGGTTTCATTCGTATCCGCCAACGTAATATTCGGCGCTCCGTAATTACGCTTCATCTGCTCGTAAAGCATCTGCGCAATTCCCAAATCACCGCGTTCAGAACTGCTTGCTGCATACTGCTTGATCAGTTCCTCTTTGTAGTAATCCTTTAACTGCTGGTTGGCCGAACTACTGTCTTTGCTCTCGGGAACCATCTTCTGCATGGACTTGAACACCTGCTCTGTAAAATAGGCTTCAAACTCCTTACAGACACTCATCAGCTCCTCATCGGTCGCCTTCGCTAAATCACCCTTCAGACTTCCCTCCAGCTGTCTGGACACCTGAGAGCCACCGGCTGCCTCTGCGTATGCGCCTGCTAATGCATCTACTCCCATAGGCTACCTCCTTATCTTCTTAGACTGTTTGCCTGTCCAAGCATATCGTCGGACGCCTGAATTGCTTTCGAGTTCATCTCATACGCACGCTGTGCAACAATCAGATTTACCATCTCATCTGCAACCTGTACGTTCGAACCCTCCAAATATTTATTAACCACGTCGCTCTTAATCAAGCCTGCGGTTGTTGCCTCATTCATCGCACCACCGGATGCTGCTGTTACAGCATATCGGCTTCCACTTACCTTATCCAACCCTGCCGGATTATTAAACTGCCATACACCAATGGTCTGATTCAAACTAATGTATTTGCCTTCATTGTCCATGTAACCAAGTTCACCGGTCTTCGAAGTAAACGTCACCTGATTGTTCGGAACATTCTCCGGTAATACAATGGCATTCCCCTTGGTATCCAAAACCGGATATCCATCAGATGTTGCCAGCGTCCATCCTGTTGTACCTCTGCTCCACTTAAAATCTCCATTACGGGTGTAATAGGTTTCCCCGTCACCACCACGTACTGCAAAGAATCCCTGTCCGGAAATACAAAATGCTGTTGGACTCTCACTTGCTAACATTGGTCCTTGCACAAAACTTGTGGTAATGGATGACAATCGAGTACCCAATCCCACCTGTGCTCCAACCGGTTTCTGTGCTCCATTCGCGGTAGTGGTTCTCGTCTGAATATTCTGGTATAGCAAAGACTTAAACTCCGCTTTATCATTCTTAAAACCTGTAGTATTAACATTCGCCAGGTTATTTGAAATCGTATCTACATTGGCTTGCTGGCTAATCATTCCGGATGCCGCACTCCATAATGCTCTCATCATAGGCAATTCACTCCTTACTGCAAAACTATAAAGCCTCAAAACTATTATCGTACATTTACGATAAACTGAAAAGGCATTCCCATGACATTTCGCAAAACTTTCACCTTATCCAACTCTTCCAAGGCTGTTTACTGCTTTATCAATGGTTTCATCAATGGTCTGAATTACCTTCTGATTGGATTCGTATGCTCTTGTCACAGTAATCATTTCCACCATCTCACTTACCACATTCACATTGGACATCTCTAATACTCCCTGGTAAATCTCCACGTCAGCAGGTGTCACTCTTCCGCCGTCAACCAGCTGATACATATTCTCACCGTAATGCTCCAAATAATTGTAGTCAGCAATATCCACCACGCCAATCTTTCCAACCGGCTGCTCGTCCTGATAGATATTTCCCTGTGTATCTACTGTAAATGGATGATTCGGATCTAATCGAATATAATTATTCCGGCCATAATCTGAATTGGTTGCGCCATTCTGATTCAGCACGTAATCTCCATCCTTGGTTACCAGATAGCCTTCCTTTGTAAGCTTGAACGCCCCATCTCTTGTATACTTCACAGAAGACTCTCCGGCCTTGTTGGTAAAAGCGATGGCAAAAAAGCCTGCTCCACCAATAGAAAAATCCGTATTATTCTCTGTTTCACGCAGCGATCCCTGAGAGTGATCCGTATAATTCTCACCAATCTTTGCGCCAAGGCGCACCTTTCCCAATCGATCATTCAGATAAAAGCTGGAAGAATCCTTGATTCGGTACCCAAACATTGCATCAAAAGACTGGGTAGTCGCTCCTTCCTTCTTAAATCCATTGGTTGCGGAATTGGCCAGATTATTTGTTAATACATCCATACGGTTCATCTGGTTGATCATTCCGGTGTAAGCTGTGTACAATCCTTTAATCATACTCTCAAGCCCCTTTCCTTTCGTACTGCGTGACGATTATTCTTTATTCAATTGACTTCCCTGTCATACTCTCCACGTATTTACCTGTTCCGATTGCCACACATGTCATAGCATCATCGGCTACCATGGTATTAATGCCGGTCTTAGACTGAATTAATTCGTCCAATCCGCGGAGCATAGCCCCGCCACCGGTCAATACGATTCCGCGGTCGGCAATATCTGCTGCCAACTCTGGCGGAGTTTTCTCCAAAACGCTGTGTACCGCTTCCACAATCTGAACGGTTGTCTCGCGTAACGCTTCTTCAATCTCTGAAGAAGAAATCGGTACACTCTTCGGTAATCCCGTAACCAGATTACGTCCACGTACATCCATTGTCATATCCTCTGACAACGGATAGCAGGTTCCCACCTTAATCTTTACTTCTTCTGCGGTTCGCTCACCAACCAGCAGATTATGTTTCTTACGCATATAACGCACGATTGCCTCATCAAAATCATCTCCGGCAATCTTAACCGAGGTACTAACTACCGTACCTTTCAAAGAAATAACTGCGATATCCGTCGTACCACCACCGATATCTACAATCATGTTTCCACATGGCTTGTCAATATCAATACCTGCACCAATGGCAGCTGCAATCGGCTCTTCAATGATAAAAACTTCTCTCGCGCCACAGTTCACTGCAGCATCTTCCACTGCCTTCTTCTCAACTTCTGTGGCTCCGCTTGGAACGCATACCGCAATATTCAACTTACGGTAAATCTTCTTTCCAATGGATTTCTGAATGAAGTAACGAAGCATCTTCTCCGTTACCGTATAATCCGAAATAACACCCTGCCGAAGAGGTCTTACCGCAGTAATGTTCCCCGGAGTTCTTCCAAGCATCAGACGAGCATCTTCTCCAATTGCTCTAATCTTCTGTGTATCCCTGTCAAATGCAACAACGGACGGCTCTTTTAACACAACGCCTTTTCCTCGAATATATACTAAAATACTCGCTGTTCCTAAATCAATTCCAATATCTGTAGAAGCCATTTTCTTCCCCTTTCATTCACTTACGCATTTGCCTACTTTGTCTATATTTGTAGTGTTAGACACAGTCCAACAGAATAATCATAGAATATCTATCTTATTATATACAATCCCACGGTTTTTTCAAACCCTTTTTTGTATTTTTCCTTGAAAAACATAGTTATTTTAAACTTTTTTAAATTTTTTTATACTTTTTTCGCTTTTCTTCACACAGCCATCACATACGACCAATATACTAAACGAGTACTAGCTAATTAGCTAATATAATTTTTCATAACTCATGTCCCCTGCGACTTAGTCGTGGGGGACACTCCCCGAACTTTAGGACACCTTGTTGGTGTCCTTTATTTTATATTTTCGCTTTTTAAAGGACCGGATTTGCATCCGATCCTTTTTACTATTTCAGCATTCGCTTTAAATACTGCCCTGTATATGATGTCGGGTTCTCTGCCACTTCCTCCGGTGTTCCGGAAGCAATTACCATGCCACCTCCGTCGCCGCCTTCCGGTCCCATGTCAATAATATAGTCCGCCGTTTTTATAACATCCAGATTGTGTTCAATTACCACTACTGTATTTCCACCCTCTGTAAGTTTGCGCAAAATATCCACCAACTTGTGCACATCCGCAAAATGAAGTCCCGTTGTCGGCTCATCTAATACATAAATCGTCTTTCCCGTACTTCGACGGCTCAATTCCGTAGCCAGTTTAATACGCTGCGCCTCACCGCCGGATAACGTGGTTGAAGGCTGTCCCAAACGGATGTAGGATAATCCCACATCGTACAACGTCTGAATCTTGCGCTTAATAGATGGCACATTCTCAAAAAAGACCAACGCCTCTTCTACCGTCATGTCCAGCACCTCATAAATATTCTTGCCTTTATAACGCACTTCCAATGTCTCACGGTTGTATCGCTTACCGCCGCACACTTCGCATGGTACATATACATCCGGAAGAAAATGCATCTCAATTTTTAAAATTCCATCTCCGGAACATGCCTCGCAACGTCCGCCCTTCACATTGAAGCTAAATCGACCCTTCTTGTAGCCTCGCGCCTTAGCATCCGCCGTTGCTGCAAACAAATCGCGAATCATATCAAATACGCCGGTATAGGTTGCAGGATTGCTTCGTGGCGTCCTTCCGATTGGCGACTGGTCGATATCAATAATCTTATCTAGCTGTTCCACGCCGTCAATTCCATCATGCAATCCCGGCATAGTACGCGCACGATTCAACTTCTTAGCCAATGCCTTGTGCAAAATTTCATTCGTCAATGAACTCTTACCGGAGCCGGAAACACCGGTCACGCAGGTAAAAACGCCCAGCGGAATCTGTACATCAATATTCCGCAAATTGTTCTGTCGTGCCCCCCGAATCGTTAAATACCCCGTAGGCTTATTACGCACTTTCGGAACCGGAATCTGAATACGTCCACTTAAATAGGCACCGGTTATGGAATCCGGATTGGCCATAATCTCCTCAGCCGTCCCCGTAGCAACCACTTCTCCACCATGTTCACCGGCTCGTGGTCCAATATCCACAATGTAATCCGCCTGCCGCATAGTATCCTCATCATGTTCCACCACAAGCAATGTATTTCCCAAATCACGCAGATGGCACAAGGTAGCCAGCAATTTATCGTTGTCTCTCTGGTGAAGCCCAATACTCGGCTCATCCAGAATGTAAGCCACTCCAACCAGACCGGATCCCACCTGGGTAGCCAGTCGAATTCGTTGTGCTTCTCCACCGGACAGTGTTGCCGTAGCTCTTGCAAGAGACAAATATTCCAGGCCCACATCCATCAAAAACTGAATACGTGCCCGAATCTCTTTCAAAATCTGAGCACCTATTCGTTGCTGTTGTTGTGTCAGATCCAGCTCACTCATGTATTGATGCAACTGCTTAATGGACATAATGGTAGTTTCATAAATATTCTTATCTCCCACCGTAACCGCCAGAGACTCCCGTTTCAAACGTTGCCCACGACAGGCCGCGCATGGCGTAATATTCATATACTGCTCATATTCTTTCTTCATCATCTCCGAGCCCGTCTCACGGTAGCGTCTCTCTTCATTGCGAATCAGCCCCTCAAATGCCACATCATAGGTCCCCTCGCCTCGTTGCCCTTTATAATGCACCTTCACTTCTCTGCCGCCGGTACCATTTGCCAACATATCCTGTATATCCGCAGGCAGCTGATTATAAGGCGTATCCAAGCTAAAGTTATATTCCTCTGCCAGTGCTGCCAAAAGCGCATGGGTAAAGCTCTTAGCATCCGATGAAGACTGCCAGCCCATAGCCTGAATCGCTCCTTCATTAAGACTCAGGGCACGATCCGGAACCATCAGGTCCATATCAAATTCCATCTTGTACCCCAATCCTGCACATACCGGGCACGCCCCAAAGGGGTTATTAAAAGAAAAGCTTCTCGGTTCTACCTCACTTATGCTTGTACCGCAATCCGGGCAGGCAAAACTCTGAGAAAACTGCATTGGCTCTCCTCCAATTACATCCACTGTCATCAACCCGTTAGCCAATCCCAACGTATTCTCTACCGAATCCGTAAGTCGCTTCTCAATCCCCGGTCTTACAACCAAACGGTCAACTACAATTTCAATGTTGTGCTTAATATTCTTCTCAAGACGAATCTCTTCTGTCACCTCATACTGGTTACCATCTACAATCAGACGCACATAGCCACTCTTCTTTGCACGTTCAAAAACCTTCTGATGTTCGCCCTTACGGCCACGCACCACCGGTGCCAGCAACTGAAATTTGGTTCCTTCCGGCAGCTTCATAATCTGATCCACCATCTGATCCACTGTCTGCTTAGCTATCACACGGCCACAATCCGGGCAATGCACTACACCCACTCTTGCATAAAGCAAACGGAAATAGTCGTAAATCTCCGTTACCGTTCCAACCGTGGAACGGGGATTCCGATTCGTCGACTTCTGATCTATGGATATCGCCGGTGAAAGTCCTTCTATCTTCTCCACATTCGGCTTCTCCATCTGCCCCAAAAACTGACGTGCATAAGAAGACAACGACTCCATATAGCGCCTCTGTCCTTCTGCATAAATCGTATCAAAAGCTAAAGACGACTTCCCGGAACCACTTAGTCCCGTCAAAACCACAAACGCATCACGCGGAATATCCACGTCAATATTCTTCAGATTGTGCTCATTTGCCCCCCGAATTTTAATAAATTTCTTTGTATCACTCATGTTTCATTTCCTCTATCATCTTACGAAGTTCCAACATCTTATCACGCAATTGCGCAGCGGCCTCGAAGTTCAAATCTGCCGCCGCACGATTCATCTGCTTCTTCACATCTGCAATACACTTCTCCAATTCTTTCACATCCATAGACTCCGGATCCTTCTCGAAACGCATCTCTTCTTCCGCCACCCGCTTGGTAATACTAATCAGTTCACGCACTGCCTTCTTAATGGTGGTCGGCGTGATATTGTGTTCTTCATTATATGCCATCTGAATCTTCCGCCTACGTTCTGTCTCCTCTATGGCTACCCGCATGGAATCTGTAATAGAATCTGCGTACATAATAACATGGCCTTCGCTGTTACGGGCCGCACGTCCGATTGTCTGAATCAGAGACGTCTCCGAACGCAAAAACCCTTCCTTATCCGCATCCAAAATCGCCACCAGCGTAATCTCCGGAATATCCAGCCCTTCTCGCAAAAGGTTAATGCCCACAAGCACATCAAATACCCCGAGTCGTAAATCCCGAATAATCTCAGCTCGCTCCATGGTATCAATATCCGAATGCAGGTATTTCACCTTCACACTAACCTCTCGCAAATAATCTGTAAGGTCCTCTGCCATCTTCTTCGTCAGCGTTGTCACCAGCACCTTGTTGCCCTTCTTCGTTTCCTTGCGAATCTCCGCCAGCAAATCATCAATCTGCCCTTCCACCGGTCGCACACTCACCTCAGGATCTAATAGCCCCGTAGGTCGAATAATCTGCTCTGTACGCAAAAGCTCATGTTCCTCTTCGTAGTCATTCGGCGTTGCAGATACAAATAACATCTGGTCTATCTTAGACTCAAATTCGCCAAAATTCAATGGACGGTTATCTTTCGCCGACGGAAGACGGAATCCATAATCCACCAGCGTTGTCTTACGCGACTGATCACCAGCATACATTCCGCGAATCTGCGGGATTGTAATATGCGATTCATCTACTATAATCAGAAAATCATCTTTAAAATAATCCATCAGCGTGAAAGGCGGCTGCCCGGGTTTCAATCCTGATAAGTGCCTGGAATAATTCTCGATTCCCGAGCAAAATCCCGTTTCCCGAATCATTTCCACATCGAAATTGGTTCTCTCAGAAATGCGTTGAGCCTCGAGTAATTTATCTTCACTCTTGAAATACTTCACCCTTTCTTCCAACTCGTCCAAAATATCCTTCGTTGCCCCCATAATCTTCTCTCTGGGAATAACATAATGGGATGCCGGAAAAATTGCAGCATGCTCCAATCGCGCCTTTACCTCTCCGGTCAGCACATCCACCTCCGTAATCCGGTCAATCTCATCTCCAAAAAACTCCACCCGGATTGCACTATCCCCGTAATCCGCCGGAAATACTTCAAGCACATCCCCGCGCACCCGGAAGGTTCCCCGCTTAAAATCCATCTCATTCCGATCGTACTGGATGTCAATCAACTCACGAATCACATCATCCCGATCCTTCTGCATCCCCGGCCGCAACGATACCATCATATTAAAGTAATCCTCAGGGCTGCCCAAACCGTAAATACAGGAAACCGACGAAACCACAATTACGTCTCGTCGCTCCGACAAGGACGCCGTAGCGGACAATCTCAGCTTATCAATCTCTTCATTAATGGAAGAATCCTTCTCAATATAAGTATCCGTTGAGGGCACATACGCCTCCGGTTGGTAATAATCATAATAGCTCACGAAATATTCCACCGCATTCTCCGGAAAAAACTCCTTCATCTCACCATAGAGCTGTCCCGCCAATGTCTTATTATGGGAAATAATCAACGTAGGCTTATTCAATGCGGCTATCACATTCGCCATGGTAAACGTCTTACCACTTCCCGTAACGCCAAGTAACGTCTGAAATTGATTCCCCTCCTGGAACCCCTTCACCAGCTCCGCAATAGCCCTTGGCTGGTCCCCGGTAGGCTTGTATTCCGAATGCAGTTTAAACCGATTCATGGATTCTATTGTCCCCCTTTCCGTTTAAGTATATCCATTATATCATATATAAAAAGAAAAGTACAGAACAAACATTCGATGTCCTGTACCTATCCTCATTTTTTCGTAATGTAATTGCAAAAACCTTTCGCAATCGCTTTCGCTAATTGTGCCTGGTAATCCTCCGCACACATATTGCGTAATTCGGCCTTATTACTCATGTAGCCGATTTCCAGCAAAACAGCTTGCATCTTCGTATCTCGCAACACTTGAAAATTACCATATTTACTCTCCAGTGCTACAATGCCGTCAGCTTTCACTGCAGCAACCAATGCATCCGAAAAGGCAACGCTCTCATCGTCATAATAGTAGCTTTCAAATCCATGTATCGACGTATCCTCTGTGTAAGAATTGCAATGAACACTAATAAAATAGTCTACCTTTGCACGATTGGCCATCATCCCCCGCTTCTTAAGCCGTGGATAATGCGAATCATCCTTGCGCGTCATTAAAACCTTCGCACCATTCTTCTTAAGTTCATCACGCAACTTCAGAGAAACCGCCAACGTGATATCTTTTTCCATGATATCATCCACCACGCACCCCGGCACGCGTTGTCCGTGTCCCGGATCAATCATCACCGAAATTCCCCTGGCAATACCTTCTGCTTCTGTTTCTTTCGCAGCTTCAGAAATACTCTCCACTTTCGTCTGTGTCTTGCCTTTCGAACTACCGGTATCAGAAGCTGTCAGAATTCCGAACAGCTTCACACCAAGGAACGAAACACCGCCAAGAAACAATAAAATCCCCAACATAATGCCGGCTGCGATTCCATATTCTTTTAACTGCTGTTGACGCTGATAGCGGCGTCTTCGCTCTCTTCTATCTAATCCGTTCACCTATGAACCTACGCTTTTCTTCCACAACACTGTTTGTACTTCTTGCCGCTTCCGCATGGGCACGGGTCATTCGGATATACCTTTGCATGGTTACGCTTCTTCGGCGCCTTCACACCGGTATCATCTTTATTGGTTCCGGTAACCTTCGCCACCTGCTCACGCTCCACTTTCTGCTCCACCTTAATGTGCAACAGTAATTTAACGGTATCTTCCTGAATACCTGCTGTCATGGCATCAAACATATCATAACCGATGTTCTTGTATTCAACCAACGGATCTCTCTGTCCGTACGCCTGAAGTCCAATACCCTGACGCAGCTGATCCATATCATCAATGTGATCCATCCACTTGCGGTCAATAACCTTTAGCAAAATCACACGTTCTAATTCACGAATAGCCTCTTCATCCGGGAATTCTTGTTCTTTGTCCTCGTATAATTTCTTTACACGTTCTTTCAACTCAGAAACAAATTCCTGAACACCCTTTCCTTTCACATCCGATGATGTAATCGGTGCCATCGGGAAAATCGGCAACAATAATTCATTTAACTCTTTCAAATCCCACTCTTCGCTGTTGGCGATAGCACCAATACACATATTACATTGGGCATCCACCACATCTTCCAACATTGCAAAAATGGAATCGCGCATGCTCTCACCCTCCAGAACGCGACGACGTTCCTTGTAAATGATTTCACGCTGCTCATTCATAACCTGGTCATACTCTAACAAATTCTTACGAATTCCGAAGTTATTACCTTCTATCTTCTGCTGAGCCTTCAAAATTGCATTGGACAACATATTATGCTGAATTGGTTCATTCTCCGGAACGCCCACTGCATTGAACATACCTATCAAACGTTCAGAACCAAACAAACGCATCAAATCGTCTTCCAAAGAAATAAAGAACTTGGATTCACCCGGGTCACCCTGTCGTCCGGAACGACCACGTAACTGGTTGTCAATACGACGAGACTCATGACGTTCGGTACCAATAATCTTCAAACCACCTGCTGCCTTTGCCTCTTCATCCAACTTAATATCGGTACCACGACCTGCCATGTTGGTAGCAATGGTAACCGCACCGTGTTGTCCGGCCTGTGCTACAATCTCAGCTTCCTGCTCGTGGAATTTTGCATTCAACACATTATGTGGAATTCCCTGTCTGCGCAACAGCGCACTCAGTTCTTCCGATGCCTCGATGGTAATGGTACCAACCAAAACAGGCTGTCCCTTCTCATGAGACATACGAATCTCTTCCACAACCTCATGAAGTTTCTCTTTGTGTGTCTTATATACGGAATCCTCGTGGTCAATTCGAATCACCGGACGGTTCGTCGGGATTTCAATAACATCCATTCCGTAAATATCACGAAACTCTTTCTCTTCGGTCAAAGCCGTACCGGTCATACCGGCCTTCTTTGTATATTTATTGAAAAAGTTCTGGAAGGTAATGGTTGCAAGTGTCTTACTCTCACGTTTCACCTTTACATGCTCTTTCGCCTCAATTGCCTGATGTAATCCGTCAGAATAACGACGTCCCGGCATAATACGTCCGGTAAACTCATCAACAATTAAAACCTCATCATCTTTTACCACGTAATCCTGATCACGGAACATTAAATTATGTGCACGCAATGCCAAAATCACATTGTGCTGAATCTCCAAATTCTCTGCATCTGCAAGGTTATCAATCTTAAAGAAATTCTCAACCTTCTTCACACCTTCTGCAGTCAGGTTCACAACCTTGTCCTTCTCGTTTACAATGAAGTCCCCGGTCTCTTCCTGAATCACACCCATCAAAGCATCCATCTTGGTGTAGTCTGCCAAATCCTCACCACGGGTCATCTGTCTTGCCAAAATGTCACATGCTTCGTATAATTTGGTCGATTTACCACTCTGGCCGGAAATAATCAGCGGTGTACGCGCCTCATCAATCAATACAGAGTCGACCTCGTCGATAATTACATAATTCAGCTCACGCTGTACCAACTGCTCCTGATAAATAACCATGTTATCACGCAAATAATCAAAGCCCAGTTCATTATTCGTAATATACGTTATATCACAATTATATGCTTCCTGTCTTTCATCATGATCCATGCTGTTTAAAACAACACCAACGGAAAGTCCTAAAAACTCATGAACTTTTCCCATTTCCTCAGCATCACGGGCTGCCAGATAATCATTGACCGTAACCACATGAACGCCCTTACCTTCCAGTGCATTCAAATAGGAAGGCATAGTTGCTACCAACGTCTTACCTTCACCGGTCTTCATCTCGGAAATTCGACCCTGGTGAAGTACTATACCGCCGATCAACTGTACGCGGTACGGCTCAAGTCCAATAGCACGCTTTGCAGCTTCTCGCACTGTTGCAAATGCTTCTACCAAAAGATCATCCAGTGTTTCTCCATTTGCCAATCGTTCTTTAAATTCAACCGTCTTATGACGTAATTCTTCATCGGTTAGTTCCTGCATACTCGGGCGAAGTGCTTCAATCTTATCTACCAACGGATAGATTCTCTTAAGTTCGCGCTCGCTATGCGTTCCAAAAATACTTGTAATTAAGCTCATCTGCTATTCTCCTAACTTCGCTACAATAACAGTATTGTACCACCTTCCGTGATTTTGGACAACTAAAATTATCAAATCTTTGTGGAAAATATGTATTTTCTATGATATACTAGCGTGGAGTGTAAATAAAAATAAAGAATATTCTTTCAGGAGGGTACACAAATCATGGAACATTTTACTTATACAACATCCGGCACCTGCTCAAGACAAATTGATTTTGATATGGAAGACGGTGTCCTTCATAATGTGGTATTTACCGGTGGTTGCGACGGCAATTTAAAGGCCATTGGCAAGCTTGTAGAAGGCAAGAAAGCCGAAGAAGTTATGGAACTTCTTTCCGGCAATACCTGTGGTGGAAAAGCCACCAGCTGCGGTGACCAGTTAAGTCGTGCTTGCAAACAGGCACTCGGCGCTTAATCACAATCGAGTAGGAGGCGGTGACTAACCGCCGTCCTCTCACAACACCGTACGTACCGTTCGGTATACGGCGCTTTCAATAGTTGACGTGCACAGACTGATAGGCCGTGGCTAAATCATAAAAGCCACT
>SVEW01000053.1:0-8981 GCA_015057205.1 Lachnospiraceae bacterium
GTAATTCGATTTCGATATTTTTACCTTCTTTGATGTCGATGTGTAATAAGCCGTCCTCAACATCCTGTGTGATGGTATACTCACATCCGCTTTCACTGCTTGTAACAGTGACTTCAGGCTCTTCGCCTAATTGAGGAACCGTCTTAGAGGTTGTTAAGTAACGCATACGCTCTTTACCTACGGTATCAAAGATGGTATCGGTCTGATGATGAACATTCAATCCAAGTTTTGGAGCAGAACCCATAACGGTGTTGGTACAATCGCTACAGTTACCGATTAAGATTTCGGTACAGCCCGCTTTCTTGATGTTCATACATTTCTGAGCCTGTCCAGGACAGTTACCAGGATTCTCACACTTCAAGGTTCCCTTGATGTCCTGAGCCTGTTTACACTGTTGTACACACTCAACAGTTGCGTTCATCTTCTTAGCGATGTCACGCATTCTTTCTTCGTTACCACCACATGCGCAGAGGAGAAGTCCCATCTTCGCACCCTTCAAATCTTCGAAAGGTTTGGTAACGATGATGCCTCCGGTTGTCTTAGTGATTGGAGCGTCTAAGGTAGTAGGTTTACCGGTAAAAGGTCCACCCATTACGATTTCGCCGTATTCACCGTCGATACCGCCGGCACGTTCAATTAATTCACCCACAGTTGTTCCGATAGGAACATCGTAAAATACCCTGGTGTGTGTACCCCCTTTTAATTTTCCTGCTACGGAAACATTCTTGGTAATCACAGGGCGTTTGTTAAGTACTGCTTCAGCAACACGCTGTACAGTCTCAACGTTAATTACTACAGAATCTGCAACAGATGGCAAGTCTGTAGGAGAGAGCAGTTTGCCAAGTACTTCACGTACAACGGCACGTTCCTCGCCCATTGGGTAAATGTCCGGTAAAAGATGAATGCGAATGCCTTCTTCTTTCTCACAGAGCTTAGCAAGGATATCCACTGCTTCTTTGTGCTTTGCCTTGATGGCAAAAACGCCTTCCTTTGCATTGCAAAGTTTCTTGAGGATTTTAACTCCCTCAATAATCTTAGGAGCATCTGCTTCTAGCTGTCCAATGTTGTGACCTAAGAGTGGTTCGCACTCTGCAGCGTTTACTAAAATGTATCCGCCTTTCAGGTCAACGTTGATTTTCACAGCTGTTGGGAAACCAGCTCCTCCCATTCCTACGAGTCCGGCTGCTTTAATCAGCTCTTTCTCGTCAGCACCGGTTAACGGAACGAATTTATCTTCCTTCGGTTCTGCTTCCTTTGCATCAATGATGATAGCGGTATCTGTAATCTCAGCTACCTCACCATCGAATGGAGAGTGAATGGCTGCGCCAAGCCCTGTGGGCTCAGCAATCAGTGCACCACGCTCAACCTTGTCGCCTACCTTAACGGTAGCAGCGCAAGGAGCGCCAATGTGCTGTTTTAATAAAATTGTGTACTTCATGGGCACCTCCATTAAGAATTGATAATTCTTTCCCAAATATATACATATATATTATACCTTATTTACAATAAGAAAGGAAATGAACCCTAAGAATTGCAGATATAAAATTCTTTCATGTCTGAATTCGTGGTCCATTTCCTAGTTTATTATAGCAAATTATTGTTAATATTTGATGTTTAAAAGGATGCCCTGAGTGATTTCGATGAAGCGCTTTGCCGCATCAGAAAGGGGATCGTTTTTTATGTAAGCAATGCCAAGTTCTCGTGTAATAGCAGGAGAGAAAGGCAGATAATTCATAGGGTATTTCATGTCCAAAACTGATAACTGCGGCATGATTGTAAAACCAAGACCGTTAGCAACCATGTGCATTAAGGACAAATCTTCTCTAGCGGTGCATACCACATTCACATGGACATTGTGGGTTACCAAAAGGTCGGGCAGGTCGGTGTAAACGTCTTTGTCCGGTAGTAAAAATGGCTTATCCTCAAACTCCGAGATAGGAAAGCTTGTCATACCTTTGGTGTTATAATTATCCGGCAAAAGTGCAAGCATGGGATCTTCATAGAGCGGAATCCATTCCATGTCATCTGTAAGCGCCGTTTTGCTGATAAAAATGATGTCAGCTTTCTTTTCCTCCAGATAGGTGCAGAGGTCTTTCGGGTTGCCTTCAATCAATTCCAAAGTAGTTGTGGGGTTTTCTTTGAGAAAGGCCGCGCTGATTTCCGGGAGCCAGTTATGTGCCATGCTGGCTAATGTGCCGATGGTGACATGACCGTCTTTTTTTTGCTTAAGGGAATCAGATACCCTGTTCAATTTACGATTTACGTCTAGCAACTCTTTTACAATGGGCAGAATGCGTTCCGCCTCAGGAGTCAGGGAGACTCCGTATTTGTTTCGTACAAAAAGTGGAAACCCCAGTTCCGCTTCCATAGATTTGAGGACGTGACTGACACCGGATTGGGTATAGCCCATGCGAATGCCGCTTTTGGTAAAATTACGGGTTTCAGCTACGTCGATGAATAATGCATAACGATTTAAATCCATAGGTAATTCCCTCTTACAGTTTCTTAATCTTTTTGATTTTTGGGCAAACAGATACAAGGTAGTCCTTCAGTGCATCGTATTGTCCGTCGTTAACGGAGTCTTTAGGAAAGGAATAGATTCCCTTCGGACCGGCTTCAGACCTGATGACAAGGCCAAGGGCATCTTTGCTCTCAATGATGTGTAATACGCGACTATATGGGTAGGATACTTCTTGACTTTGTGTTCTGTTACAAAATGTGTCTTCATAAAATTGAATGTGGATATGAAGGGGAGTTTTTCGCCCTTTTATCCGTTCGTTATAGGCAAGATCCGCATCACCAATGGCAGTGGTTTTTGCCAGATGGCGTCCAATCGTGTATCGAAATATGTGAAGAGCACACAAAGCCAATAACCAGCCACCTATGTAGATGAGGTAAGTAGAAATGCTTAGGGTCTTTAAATCTAATGTTTTGGCCAAGGAAAAGGTAACAAAAAAACAGATGCAAGCCCAGGCAATCGGGTAGGTATATCGTTTGGAATCCAAACGATATAATTCACAGGTTTGGGTTAGTGTTTCCATGGTTTCATCATAATTTGCTTCATAAATGGGTTTCATAATGTTCCTCCAAAAATCCTTTTACACTTTAGTATAGCGAAAAATGAAAAAAAACGCAATAAAAAAAGGAAAGACATCGCTAAGGATGCCTTTCCGATAATACTGAATGTTTTTTTGAATAAATTTTACTGCTCGTCTGCATGGATTGCGGCTTCGAAACGTTTGGTAAATGCTAACATTCCAATTCCGATAGCAATGACGATGATAGCAGCAATACCGTATGCTTTTACGAAAGAAAACTTGGACATGAAGTTGTATAATGGTGCCTGAGCATATCCTACGAAAAAGATGATCAGTGGCCATACACCAAGTAAGGTTCCAAGTAACTTCTTTGGAGCATACTGGCTGATAAAGGAGTTTCCAAGTGGGGAGAAAATAACTTCTCCGACAGTCTGTGTCAATGCTGCTAAGAAGATAATCCAAACACCAACCGGGGTTCCTTTACCTTCTTTACACATTGCAGCGGCGATAACCATGCACACAAGGCAAAGACCTAAAATCATAATACCAACAGCGGTTTTGGTGAACATGCTCCAGTCACCTTTTTCACGTTTTTTCATCTTAGCCCAGATTCCTGCAAAGATAGGACACAGAATAATACAAAGCAATCCGTTTGCAGAGTCGAACCAGGAAGAAGGAATCAGGAAGTTACCGATTGTCCAATCAGCCCAACCTTTACCACCAAGTTCAACAGGTCCAAATTCATAATATACAGGGTTGTATACTAAATACCAGAATAACCAAAATACACCAGAGAAGATAGTTAATACAACGATGGCAGCAACACGGTTCTTCTCAACGTGTGTAAGCGGTTCAGCCTGTACCTTTTCAGCATTCTTATCCTTTTCGCTACGGTTGTCTACAAGGAATGGTTTCTTACCAGCATCGCCAAAGAATCTCATTCCGAATAACCACCATAAACAATCAATGAAAAGGAAGAGTCCGCAAACTAAAAACATCTGACGGAATCCAATGTGCGTTGCAATTAAAGCAAGGAAGGTTGTTCCGCAGAATGAACCGATATTAACGAACATGTACTGTACGTTGAATACGGAGTCCAACATATCCTGATCGGCAAGTGGAAACAGACGTCCACAGATACCTGACACATTACCCTTAAATAAACCGGTACCAAGTGAAACTAAAATAATTGCTACCCAAATAAGTGTCAAATCATTTGCTTGCCATGCACATAACCAACCGAGACCCATGATAATTTCTCCAATTGGAACTAAAATTCTAGGGCTGATAAAACGGTCAGCGATAATTCCACCCACAATTGGGGTGATGTAAGTAAAGGCTACCAAATAAGCAGCCATCATAGCAGCAACGGATTTGTCAAAACCAAGACCACCGAATGCCACTTTGGTTGCGATGAAAGCACCTAATCCCCATTTAGCTGCGTAATATGCACAACGCTCAAAAGAGAAAGAAAGCGCAGTGACATAGAAACCAAATGGCCATTTTTTCTTTGTGTTTTCCATTTCAAAATTCCTCCAACAGTTAAATTGTCCGAACGTTTCCGAGAACGGCGGGAAAACCATTCATTACAAAACCGCCTTTTGGAAACCGAACTATGGATACTTTACCATAAATTAGACTAAAGCACAACGCTTTAAAGCGAAAAAGTTCATAAAATTTTCAAAAACTTGAATAATTATTAGAGGTATTTAGGGCTATACACGTGCATATTGTACAACTATACAGGCTTCAATCATGCATTCTCCCGTGTTTTTGTATACATAGTCATCAAAAGCATTATAGGAGGCAGAATCACCGGGCGTGAGGATATACTCCCGGTCGTTAAAAAGCAAAGTAAGCTCACCTTTATACAGGGTTATATACTCCCTGGTTCCCGGCAGTTGTTTATGTCCTTGCATTTCTCCGCCAACGTCGAATTCTAAATCAAATATTTCGAAGTTCATATGATCATCGCAGTTAAACAGTGGATACAAGCGGTATTTTCCATCGGATTCAGTAAGCGGAGTTATATAATGCTTGCTGACTTGAGAGATGGGTACCATTCTTTCTGAGGTAAAAGCAGTAACCGGAACTTTTAAACCAAGCGATAATTTATAGACAGTTGTAATAGTCGGGTTCACTTCACCGCGTTCGATTTGGCTAAGCATGGACTTGCTTATGCCGGTTAATTTAGCAGTCTGCTCAAGGCTGAGCTCCCGTTTTTTACGTATTTCCTTTAGGTTATCGGCTACGCGTTGTGTTAATGAATCCATAGTGTTTCCTCCAAAATTCCAAAAATAATATGGGACTATTATAGCGATTGGAAATAGACTTTGCAACAAGTGGAAATTAAAAATAATTGCATTATAATAGGTTAGAATTAAAAATATTTGTTCGATATAGTGGAAAAATGTTCAATATAGGCAGAAAACTGTGATATAATACAAAATATTTGCGCTAAATATTCAAAAATTATTGACAAAAGGAAATATGCTGTGATATTGTGTGTCTATGAGAACGACACATGTTGTTCACGAAAGTAACGTGAAGGATTTGAGGAGGTAACGTATTATGGACATGAAAAACGCAGTAATGTGGGGAATGAAGATTTTGGCACTCTTTGGAATTGTGCTCAATCTCTTCTTGCTTTGGAGAAAGACAAAGCAACTGAGAGCAACCACCGAAAAGGATGAAATTTTCGGTCTGACAGGCGAAGAAATTTGGCAGCATCAGAAACAACCTAGAAGAGCAATTCCAAACGCAATCATTGGTTTGGTAGCAAACTTTTTTGATACTTTGGGTATCGGATCTTTTGCTCCATCATCATCTGCATTCAAAATTGCAAAATCAGTAGACGATATCAATGTACCGGGTACATTAAACGTAGGTGATACTTTCCCGGTATGTATCGAGGCATTTTTATTCTTTGGATTCGTAGATATGGATCTTATAACATTAGGATTAATGTTAGTAGCTTTTGTAATCGGTGCTGTTTTAGGAGCTGGTGTTGTATCTAAATTTGACCGTAAGAAAGTTCGTTTATCCATGTTTGCCGGATTATTTATCTTAGGTATCGTAATGTTATGTAAGGTAATGGGCGTTGGACCATTCGGTATCGTTGGAACTGCAACAAAGTTACGTGGCATTAAGTTAGTAATCGCAGTTGTATGTAACTTCATTTTTGGTGCTTTAATGTGTATCGGTGTTGGTTTGTATGCACCATGTATGGCATTATGTGCACTTCTTGGATTGAACGTAGGATGTGCTTTCCCGGCTATGATGGGATCTTGTGCATACCTGATGGCATTTGGTAATGGACCTAAATTTATCAAAGAAGGACGTCTTGACTTCCATGCTACATGGATGCAGGGTATCTTCGGATGTATCGGTGTATTCCTTGCTTACTACGTAGTTAAGAGCATGGACTTAAAGACACTTACATACGTTGTAATATGTGTTTGTGAGCTAACAGCATTTATGTTCTTAAAGGATGCTATTACCAAAGGATCCGAAGCTTAATAAAGCTTTTCATTTGACATTAATTATAAAAGGGCTGCCACTGCTGGAGAACCTTCCCGGTGGCGGCTTTTTTATGAGAGTAGCAGGCATGAAAATATGGAATCCCAGATATTAGTGGGAATACTTTCGGTAATGTATAAGTCCATTGACTTTTATAAACCGAAAAATTATAATAATAAGTGTAGTATTGAGGAATTTTTAGAAAATTAAGTACAATGTAATAAAAGAGGAGGACTACAAGGTGGAGTTAAAAGCAAACGTAAATGTTGACAGATTTGAGACAGCTGTGCAGGTTGTGGATGCACATACGGTTGGTGAATTCTGTCGTGTTGTTATCGGAGGATTCCCTGAGCCACAGGGTAATACCATGATTGAGAAGAAGAACTGGATGGTTAAGAATTATGACCATGTTCGTACTGCATTGATGTTAGAGCCTAGAGGACATCATGATATGTTTGGTGCATTTCTTTGCGAGCCAATCAACAAGGAAGCTGATTTCGGTGTAATCTTTATGGATACCGGTGGATATTTAAACATGTGCGGACATTGTACCATTGGTGCAGTTAGCGTTGCAATCGAGGCTGGTTTGGTAGAGTCTAAGGAAGGCGAGAACGAAGTTGCACTTGATGCACCTGCAGGTTTAATCCGTACTAAGGCAATTGTGAAGAACGGTAAGGTTGAGTCCGTAACCTTAACCAACGTTCCTGCTTTTGTTTACAAAGAGAACCTGACTGTGAACGTAGATGGTAAGGACATTCCATACACCATTTCTTTTGGCGGAAGTTTCTTCGCATTGGTTGATACAACCAAACTTGATATTGGAGAAATTAATGCAAAGACCGTTCCGGAGTATACCAAACTTGGTATGAAGATGATGGAGAAGATTAACAAGGAAGTAGAAATCAAACATCCGGAATTGGATATTACAACCGTTGATTTGGTTGAATTCTATGGACCGACTCCAAATCCAACAGAAGCCAGCATGAGAAACGTGGTTATCTTTGGTGATAGTCAGGCTGACCGTTCTCCTTGTGGAACCGGTACATCTGCGAAATTAGCAACGTTACATCACTGGGGCGAATTAAAGGTTGGTGAAGAGTTCATTTATGAAAGCTTTATCGGTACCAGATTCAAAGGTGTGATTAAGGAAACTGCCAAGGTTGCTGACTATGACGCAGTTATTCCGATGATTACCGGAAGCTGCTACCTGACCGGTTTTGGAACGTATTTGATTGACGAAACGGACCCATTGAAATATGGATTCTTAGTAGGCTAAATATATATAAGAAACAGTAGTAAGGCTACCGTGCCGGAGCGTGTTTATGCTCTGGGCGGTAGTTTTTTTGTTTTCGGAAAAAATATATACTATTTTACAAATTCACAGATTAGTCTTTGAAGTGTTGTATGATGTAGGAGGAAACGTATGGTTTGACATACAATTTTGAAAGACGGAGAGGTGTACTATGCAAAGACAATCGGATTTAAAACGCTTGGCAAGGGGATATCGCGATGAGGGTGAAAAATTATTTAAAAATGGCCATATGGCAGATGCGGTTACGTTATACCGTAAGGCCATTCAGTTATACGAGCAGATAGAAGAACCATGCGAGTATGTGGATGCTGAAGTGCGTCTGGGTGTGTTATATGCATTGTCTGGTGAGAATGATATGGCAATGGATTGTTATTTAAAGGCGTTGGATACTGCTATGCAGGTTGATTATTGGTATGCGCAGGCGCGAATTTATAATAATATAGGAAATGACGTGATGGAGATAGGGGAGTTTCATCAGGCGAGAGACATCTTTTTACGAGCTTTGGAATTTACAAAACACGAGGATTGCAAGAAACACCCGAATTACGACAGGATTACATTGATTCTTTACATGAATCTGGCGTGTGCTCATACATCACTAAAACAGTTGGGCGAGGCAGATAAGTATATTCGTCTGGCACGGGAAAAGTCGGAGAAAACCAACATTGATCGGAGTTTTGCGATTATGGTTTATGAGATTTTGTTAAGGGCAGAGCAGGGAAATCGGGAGTTTTATTTTGAACATATAGATGATTTATTGGAAACCTTAGAAAATGATTCGACAGATCAGGATTTTCAGCAACATACAGTACTATTAAGTACGTTGTTTGAGCAAATGGGAGAGTATGACCGTTGGGAACGCCTTTTAATGGCATTTGAGAAGTTTGCGGAATTGCAGGATCAGCTTTACTTCTATATGGAAAGTGTAAGATTGTGGACGCAGTATTATCGTGCCATTGGAGACCAGATAAATGCCATGCATATGGCATCCGAGTTCTTTCGATATGCAGAGGCCTATAAGGAGGAGCAGAATAAGAAGCGGGCAAAAGGAATCGGTGCGAAACTGGATTTACAGGTTGCTAAGACAAAACAGCAGGAAGATTCTTTGGTGA
>SVEW01000053.1:8991-14766 GCA_015057205.1 Lachnospiraceae bacterium
GATGATATTAAGCTGGATGCGGACTATCAGAAATTGTTGGCGGAAGTGGATTTGTCTCATGGTAATATTGGACTTGGAATTGTGGATATTGATCGTTTTCATGAAATTAATGAAAAAAGAGGCTATTTGGAGGGAGATAAAGTTCTAAAGACGGTGGCGTCGATTTTGCAGGATTGCATTTCTGAGTTTGGATTGGTGTATCGTCGCAGTGGAGATAAATTTATTTTACTACTGGCGGATTGTACAGAAGAAAGTCTGATGGCTTTGGCAGAGAAAATCAAAGAACGGTTACCACAGTCTGTTTGCCAGGGATATTCTTACATGCAACCGCGGGCGGAACAGATTTTAGAGCGCCATTATGATTACGCTTTACGCGCGCTAAAACTGGCAAAAAAACAGGGAGCAGGCAGTTCGATGGTGGTGGATAATAGCCAGAAGGATTATCATACTTTTTACGAACGCTACATTCGCAATATGGAAGAAACGGCTGCTTTGGAAAGCAGTTTTCAAAATGCGGAGAGTAAAGAACAGTGGATGATGAATATAATGCAACGACGCCAGCGTAATCAGGAATTGATGCGTGAAAATCAGCGTTTGATTGGAAAGTATCTGACGCCGATTTTGAATGGAACAGAGGAAATGACCGAGGAGGCAGCGGTAGCGTTGGCGCATGAAATTGCGGATATGCGGGAACATGGCTACATGGAGCATTTGGTTATGTTAGAAGTTGCCAAAGTGGTGGAAAAATATCTGGAGCAGTGTAATCGGCCTGAGGAACACATCAACATGTTAATTGTGTTGGGGGAGGCATACGGACGATTGAATTCGGAAGTGTATTTTGACCAGGCGTATCTGTATTATCAGAAGTTGAACATGTACCGAACCATGATGACGGAAATCTCCAAACGTTCATTGCGAAGAAGCCTTTATGAGGCCTTTTTGAGAGGTGGTGTTATTTTTGCCGAGAGCAGCAATGTGTCACTGGCACAGACCCTTGATAATATTCAATTTGAACTTTCTTATTTCGAAGAGAAAGACATTAAGGAAAATCTTCGCTTAAGCGATGACGAGGCGGAACGAATTTTAGATGAGTTTGTGATTCATTCTGTGGCCGGTGTATGTATTTCTTTCCGTAGACCGGAGCCTTATAACGAAGAATTGGTGGAGGCTTATGAATTGATTGCCACCATTTTTGAGAAACAGAGGCAGAAAGCAAAGGAGTTAAAGGAAATTGGTGAACGGTTATATGGTTGCTATCATCAATTGCGATGGCTGATAGGAAAGAGTAGCTTAGATGAGTGTTATTATGAGCATAAGAAGTATTTTGAAGAAACCCAGGGAAGAGAGTCTTATGTGCTTGAGCAGGATGCAGCGTTTCATACCAGTTTAACCTTCCGAATGACCCTGTACTACATTCCGGAAATGGTGAAGATGTATACCAATATGTCAAAGGAGGGCATGGAAAAAGAGAAGGGCTATATAAATTCGCTTATGGAAGCGTATATGATTTATTTAAGTGCGCTGCCAAAAGCCAGCAAGGAAACGGGACTTACGGATGAAATTTATCATTCCTTTGGACGGATTTTACGCTACTTACCAAGTTGGATGAATGCGTTTGAGTTGGTATTTAAGGTGTTGGTGGAGCGCAATGTGGATAACTCTATTCATTCAAGGATGGTGAGCGAGATCTGTATTCAGATGCTGAATATGATTTATCGCATGCAGCCGGAGCTGTTGCTGGGAACGTTTGACTGCTGGGATGATGAGGAGATTCAGGATCATTACGAGCAAATTCGCGATTTTGTCAAAAATGCGGGTATGATTCACGATATCGGTAAAATTGAAGTGAATGACATCATCAATCAGCAGGTTCGCCGGTTAACGGAACTTGAGCGTGACAATATCAAGCGCCATCCGGAATATGGAGCTAATCTGGTGGCGGATACCAAGAGTATGGAGCTCTATTTACCATTGATTATGGGGCACCATCGATACTACAATGACGAGGCCGGATATCCGGAGGATTATTCTTATCAAGAACACGATAACCCATTGCTGGTGAATATGATTCAGATTGCCGACAGCCTGGATGCAGCGACGGATAATATCGGACGCAGCTACACCAAGGCCAAGACTTTAGAGGAGATTTTGGGCGAGCTGGAGGCACAGCAGGGAATTCGTTATAATCCGATTTTGGTTGGCTTGATGAAAAAAGATAAGGAATTCCAAAGAGAGCTGCAGGAACTGATTACGAATGGAAGAGAGAAAATTTGTTATGAAGTGTATCGCTCGTATTCGCAGTTTCGGGAGTAAGGAAGAAGAAGGGGATGTCGCACTAGTCACTTAGTGCTACAGCCCTGCAGTAATCGGAAATATTAATGAAACATTTGGATGTCGATTTCGGTTAGAGACAATTCCGTGGTCCGACTCGGTATACAAGATTTGGGAGTTCTATGTACCGTTGATTTGTAGGAAAAATGAAACATTTTCGGTACATGGGATTTCCCAGGCGTATATACCGAGGAATTCCCCTAAGTGGCGTGAAAACGTAGGTACATAGGCTTCTGGAAATGCATATGCCGAGAAGTGCCCAACACAAGTGAAAATCGTAGGTACATAGGATTTGAGAAATCTATGTACCGAGCACGCCCCAAAGCACCTGTTGGCGAATGACAGAGAGTATTATTACGCTTGGAATCAGCGAGAAGTTCAGGAACTGGTGATGCTATATTCCTCGGGAACCGGTATTGGTTTCATTCTCTCACTTTTGTTGGGGGGTCAATGATAGTTTTGCAAAGAGAAGTGGATTAGTTTTAATAGTCCATAAAATAGTCAATGGGAAGTGCCTCAAAATGTAGACACTTCCCATTAGTCAAATTTCAAAAGCTTTCTTTTGCTGCATCTAGCTGTCTTGCCGTACGTTTGCGTGCACCCTCCTGCATATACATCTGTAATCCGATGCCTGCGATAATCAGAAATAATCCGAGGAAGGAGTATGCCGTCACCTTTTCTCCTAAGATGAAATGGGTTACGCCTAACGAAACGAAGGGCGTTAAATAGGCGAGGTTGGCGATGATGGCGGTGTTGCCAAGGTCAAGCGCCATGGCCCAGGTCAAGTAAGGAAGGGCATTGGCGATGATGCCGTTAAATGCCATGGCAATGGTTTCCGGTACGTCCGGAAGGTGAAATTTACCGGTGGCAAAAACCCAGATAAATGCAATCACAGAACCGGATAAATAGGAAACAAAAACGCTGATTCCCTTGTCGTAATCTTCGCGCTTGTTCAAAGTGCAGTACAAGCCGTAGCAAATCGCCGCCATAGCGCAGAAGATGACGCCTTGCATGGATGTGTGTAATAAAAATCCAAAATCACCGTTAGAGGTGGAGATGAAGATTCCGAGTATGGAAAAAACAATGGCCACTAACTTAGCGATGGTAAATTTTTCTTTTAAAATAATACAGGAAAAAACAATAATCAAAGCCGGCCATAGGTCGTTAATCAAAAAAGCTACTTGTGCCGGTAGTGTAACTTCACCTAATAATAAGAAGAGATTGTAAAATAATACGCCTAAAGAGCCGATTCCTACCATGCGCATAAGCGTACCCTTCGAAGTCCTGCGAAGTTTGGAGAGGTTTCCCTGCTTCCAATTGTAAAGAAACAAAAACAAGGATGCAAATAAAAATGAAAATGCCAATGCAAACATGGCATCCAATTGTCCCGCCAAAATCTTAGTTACGGTAGCTACAGTTCCCCAGCACAGAACGGAAATGCCGGCTAAGGTGTACTCTTTTTTTAATAACATAGTAGTTTCTCCTTAAAAACTTCTTTATGATAAAAAACAATCCTTTTTCAATATATCACGTTTTATAATGGAAGTCTATGGGAAAAATGGGTTGATTTGTATACGGTAGTGCGTTATAATCTTGATTGGGTTTATGAAGGGCACTTAAAGCCTAAGAAAGAAAAAAGGAGAAGGAAAAATGAGTTTTCAAATGATGGAAGCAGCAGGTGTGAGCCTATTCCAGGTCAAAACCATTGCGCTTATTATGTTTGTCGTATTTGGCATTATCGCAGTGGGATATCTTGTCGGAAAGGTTTCGATTAAGGGAGTTTCCCTTGGCAGTGCTGCTATTTTTATTGTTGCATTAGCAGGTGGACATTTCTTACAGCAGGGTCTTGATCACATCCCTACATGGGTGGAAGCCGGAGGATGGGATAGTGTGAAACCATATTTTAGTATGATTCAGAACCTTGGTTTGGTACTGTTTGTTACTTCGGTAGGTTTGATTGCAGGACCAACGTTTTTTAAGAACCTTGTTAAGAATTTTAAATCCTACGTGTTACTTGGTTTTGCCATTATTCTGGCAGGAGCCCTTGGTTGTGCGCTGATTATTAAACTGGTGCCGGGCATGAATTCTGCCATGGCAGTTGGACTTTTATCCGGAGCATTGACTTCAACGCCGGCCTTTGCAGCGGCACAGGGAGCACTGGTGGACAGCCCGTTTTATGATCAGGTAGCCGTTGGCCTTGGTGTGGCGTATCCGTTTGGCGTTATTGGAGTTGTATTGTTTGTGCAGATTATTCCGAAGTTAATCCATGCAGATATGGATAAAGAGCGCGCGCTTTTGGACGGTGCTGCAGGCGTTGAGAAGAAGGCAGTTCGTTCGGATTTGTTCTATATGGATAAGTTTGGATTAGGTGCCATGGCCTTAACCATTATGGTTGGTATTATACTTGGTGGTATTAACATTCCACTGGGACAGGGACAGGCTTTTAGTCTTGGAACCACAGGCGGTCCATTGATTATCGGACTTATTTTTGGACACTTTGGACATTTGGGTAAGTTGAGTATGCAGGTGAAAAAAGAAGTGCTTTCCCTTTGTCAGGAGCTTGGTCTTATTTTGTTCCTTACCGGTGCCGGAGTAGACGGTGGCCGTAAGTTTGTGACTACGTTAAGTGAGTTTGGCGTGTCCTTATTTGTCTGGGGAGCTGTTATGACCATGATTCCACTTTTGCTTGGTTATTTCATCGCAAGATTCTTGTTGAAGATGAGTCTGTTCAATACCCTTGGTTCCTTAACCGGTGGTATGACATCAACTCCGGCATTGGGTGCGTTGATTAATTGCACCGGGACTTCGAATGTAGCAAGTGCATACGCTGCAACCTATCCGATTGCCCTGATTGTGGTGGTGCTTTGTTCACAGTTGTTGACACATCTGTAAAGTGATTGAAGGTAAAAGGTTTTTGAATGCAACTTACAGTGAGTATTTTTTTGATTGTTTGTCCGCTTGTGTTTCTGGCGGGCTTTGTGGATGCCATAGCAGGGGGAGGCGGTATGATCTCCCTGCCGGCATACCTGATTGCAGGTGTTCCGGTGCATAGCGCACTTGGAACCAATAAATTGTCTTCCATGGTAGGAACTTGCGTATCCACTGCACGCTACTGTCGGAACGGGTTTGTTGATTGGTCGCTGGCTATTCCGAGTATGATTGCGGCTGTGGTTGGTTCGCTGGTGGGAGCGAATTTGGCACTTCTTGTAACGGGAAAGGTGTTGCAGGTAGTGCTTTTGGTCGTGTTACCGGTTCTTGCACTGTATATCTTCCGAAATCGAAGTTTTGAAAGTGCAAAACGATTTTCTTTTTCACGCAGGCAGGTGCTTGTAGTGGGAACATGTTTGACTTTTTTGATTGGAATATTTGATGGATTTTACGGGCCTGGTACCGGCACTTTTTTATTGATTCTGTATACATCGGTTCTTGGGATGGATGTTAAGA
>SVEW01000054.1 GCA_015057205.1 Lachnospiraceae bacterium
GCCATTGATGGCGGTATGACCTGTCCCAATCGCGATGGCAGCCTCCACGACCGAGGCTGTATTTTTTGCAGTGCAGGTGGTTCCGGTGACTTTGCCGGTAATCGAGACTTTTCTATTACGAAGCAAATCGAAACCGGCATTGCGGATTTAGAAAAAAAGCGCCCTGTAGAAGGATTTATCGCCTATTTTCAAGCGTTTACCAACACCTATGCTCCGGTTGCATATCTACGTAAGATATTTACAGAAGCGATTATGCATCCACGCATTCACATTTTAGCTATCGGTACGCGACCGGATTGTTTACCACCGGAAGTTCTTTCTCTTTTGGAAGAACTTAATAAGATTAAGCCAGTCTGGATAGAACTTGGATTACAGACCATCCACCAACGTACAGCTACTTATATACGTCGTGGTTATCCCTTATCCTGTTTTGAGACTGCACTTACCGAATTACGTGCTCGCAATCTTACGGTTATCGTTCACGTAATCCTTGGACTTCCGGGTGAAACACAGAGCGATATGCTTCAAACGGTTTCCTATTTAGCACACAAAGACATTCAGGGAATCAAGCTGCAATTACTCCACATCTTACGTGGCACAGACCTTGCCGCCGATTACGAAGCAAATCCTTTTCCGCTTTTTGACCAACATCGGTATTGTAATTTCATTTGCGATTGCATTGAATTGCTACCCCCTCGCATTGTCATTCATCGTTTAACCGGGGATGGCCCTAAGAAAGATTTAATAGCTCCGCTTTGGAGTTCTAACAAACGCTCGGTGCTTAATGAAGTTCATTCTACTTTGAAAGAACGCGGCACCTGGCAAGGAAGGAGATTTTATGAATAACGAAACCGCAACCCTCTACAAATTAATCGTCCTTTATATGTTACAAAATGCAGATTATCCGCTTTCGAACTCAGACATTTCTGATTTGGTTTTAGAATTAGAATATACGAATTACTTCACTATCCAACAGGTTCTTAGCGAATTAGAAAATTCTGATTTAATTTCTTCCGAATCTGCTGGTCCCAATGCCACCCTATACCGCATTACCAGTGGTGGCGAAGTAACATTAGACTTTTTTGAAAATAAGATTTCCGATGCCATCAAGGATGACATTCGTTCCTATTTCGCAACCCATGATATTGCATTGCGAAAGGACACTTCCATAACAGCTGAATATTATCCTGTTTCCGGCCAACAATACCATGTACGTTGTCAAGTACGTGATAAGAACGCTGTTACCTTCGAGCTGTCTTTCCGAATGCAAGGCAAAGAACAAGCCGAAGCTGCCTGTGCGAACTGGAAGAAAAATAACGACGAAATCTATGCTTACCTTATGGATATGCTTATCCAATAGAAAGGAGATGCCTCTTACCGGCATCTCCTTTTTTACTTTCTTCTCTTTTTCTTCTTCGGATTTCTTTTCCGAATGGAATACCCGAATGTTCCCAACTCTTTTCCCAGAACGAAATATCGCCCATGAGAATAAGAAATTAAATTTGCATTTTTTAAATGCAAGGTGTTTTTTTCATCCATTAGAGATGCATCTACACTAACATGCACCACTTCCGCCAAAAACATATCGTGACTCCCCAGTTCCAGTACCTGTTTTACTTTGCACTCGATGTTCACCGGGCTTTCTTTAATGGAAGGCGCTGCCACCTTCTTGGATGGTATGGGGGTTAATCCCGTTTTGGCAAATTTGTTTACATCCCTACCAGAAGTAACACCACAATAATCCGTAGCTCTTACAATATCCTTTGTCGTAAGATTAATTACAAACTCCCCACTTTCCATCAGCAAATGGTGTGAGAATCGCTGTTTCTTTACGGAAATGGAAACCATAGCCGGATCTGAACATACCGTACCTGCCCACGCAAGAGTAATGATATTGGGAATTCCCTCATTTCCCTGACAGGTCACCATAATCGCCGGCAATGGATACAACATATTTCCGGGTCTAAAATCAATCTTACTCATCAAAATACTCCTTGTGTAAAAAGAATATAGATTACCAAAACAAGTAAATTCATAATGGAGAACCAAGTACCACACCGTACATAGATTTTCAACGATTCCATTTGCTTATTTTGCATCTCTGCCTTTGCCATTTTCTCGTCCAATTCGTTCAAAATAGCCTGGACATTCTTGAATGCTTTCACATTCTCCACATGCACCTTTTCAATAATGGCATTCTTATTCTCATCCACAGCATGGGTAAGCGCCTCGGTCTGCTGTGCCAATTTTTCAATTTCTTCCTTCAAAACTTCTGTTTCTACTCTCATGGATACCTCAGTTTTTTCCTTTGTAGTCTCTTTTATCACTTTCACAGGTCGTTTCGGCGGACTATTGTGTCCACCCAAAAAGGTATCTAACAAACTCATACTACCCTATAACTCCTTGTCTTATTCTTTCTCGCTTTTGCCTACCTTAGAAGGCATCTTCAAATGCAGGTATCTGATTGTAGTTATTATACATACCACTACTTGCATACAGACTGTTCTGTGTCGCTGCATTCTTTGCAGACATAGACATATACGACGCATTCGTCTTAATGCCGGCTGCATAGGAATTGCGGTCATTAAACAGGCTCTTAACCTTGCTCACATCCGCATTCTCAAAAGCGTCTTTATCAATGGTCATTTTATTGTCCTTGTCTATCGTAATACCTACTTCCGCCAATTTACGCTTATTTGCTATGGTGGAATTGACCATGGTATTGCGCGCCGTCTTTATAGAAGCAATTGAAGACTTCTTAGAATTATCTAATGTCTTATTATAACTTTCTACAAAACTGGAAACGTCTTTATAAATCGCTTCCTTGTCCACCTGCTTCGTAATCTTACCATCTTTGTCAGTAACAGATTTTTCAGCAAACACCGACGCACTGCCTCTGGTAAGTAACGTGTCCGCAGCCTTAACCAGACTATCCGCACCGCTTTTAATGTCGTTATACTCCTGTGCCTTTGCATTTGTTTTCTTTGAACCGGTGGTTGTCTCTGCAGTTTGCTTCTTTCCTACCTCATGTGTTTTTTCATAATTTGTTTTCGTAACTTTTTTTGCATCCGGTGTCGTATTCACCGATGGCGTCTGTCCACCGTAGTATTTCCTCGCAAGCTTATAGTAAGATCCATTCTTTATTGATGCATAATCAGCCAAAATGCTACCGGTTGAACTTCCTTTTCCAATCGATGAAAATAACGTACTTACCGAATCCGATGAGATTCCGTAAAAACTTGCCATACTACTTCCCTCCTTAGAATTTGATTGAGTCAATCTGCCAATCAATTGGTGTTTGACCATTCGCAACTAAAAACTCATTTGCCCGACTAAAATGCCGGCACCCAAAAAATCCCCGATACGCGGATAATGGACTTGGATGCGGTGCAGTCAGCACAAGATGCTTAGGATTCGTAATCATGGACTGTTTCATCTGTGCAGGTCTTCCCCACAGCATATATACCACTCCACGATCCTGTGCATTCACAGCACGAATCGCTGCATCCGTAAACTGCTCCCACCCCATGCCCTGGTGTGAATTTGCCTCATGGGCTCTAACTGTTAAAACGGCATTTAACATAAGAACCCCTTGTTCCGCCCACTTAACAAGGTAACCATGATTCGGAATCGTACATCCGCAATCATCTTGTAATTCCTGATAAATATTCTGTAAAGACGGCGGTATCTTCTGCCCCGGCTTAACAGAAAAACTCAGCCCATGAGCCTGTCCAATATTATGATAAGGATCCTGACCAAGTATTACAACCTTTACTTTACTAAGCGGTGTCAAGTGAAAAGCACTAAATAACTCCTCTGCAGGTGGAAAAACTTGTGTTGTATTATATTGCTCTTTCACAAATTCATAGAGCTGTTTGTAATACGGCTTTTTAAATTCCTGATTTAATACTTCAAGCCAATCATTTGTTATTGCAGGCATTTAAACAATCCCCATTTTCAATAAAATTTTGTATAATTCAGTAGAATACTTGATTCTACTACGTAAACGATACAACTTAACGGCCTGGTTGTATTTTACTTTGTAATTCTTTTTCAATATCTGCTCAGCACGGGTTCCAATTTCTGCAATTTCCGCACTAAAACCTTTTTCCTCTGCCAACGTAAGGTTAGCATCGTAATGACCCACTACACGAATCAAGGCATCCAAAGCCAATTCCTGTCTACCGGCAGCTGCCAGGGTCTCATAGGAATCTAAGGTTTGCTGCATTGCGGCCAAAACTTCAACTTTCTTGTAATAATCCTGCTGTTTTTCTTTCTTAAAGGTCATTCCGGCAATTTCATTATATGCATTTACATAATCTCCTTGCTGGTAATAACTCTCCGAATTCTTAACAACCAGGCGAGAGTGAAAACCGTTTCCGGCAAATAATACCGCGCCTCCAAAGGAAAATGCCATCACAAAGATTAAAAATACCGGCAACTTCGGTAATGGCGGTGTATTATCCTTTACCTTCGGTTTCTTTTCTTTCTTTGGTTTCGCCGCCTTCTTGGCCTCTTTTTCCTTCTTTTTTGCTTCCTTTGCAGCTTTCTTTTCTTTCTTCTTCTCTTCTTTGGCTTTCTTCTTAGCTTCTTTGTCCGCTTGCTTCTTAGCCTTTGGATCTTCCGGAGCCGCATCTCCACCGCCGGAATCTCCGCCTCCTTCCAGTGCTTTCAAAATATCCAGATTCTCGTCAGAAAGCCCCTCTAAATCATCTGCCGTCGTTACCTTGATGCCCTCATCTTTTGCAGCCTCTAACTCTTCTTCATCCGGGCCAAACAAAGCCTTCTTCAGCTTTGCAAAAAATCCCGGCTTTTTTTTCTTTTCTCCTGAGTCTTTCACAGCCTTTTCCTCTTTCGATACTTCTTTCAGTCCGGACAGCTCTGCTGCATCTGAGGGGTCAATTTCCATGCCATCCGCAGTTTCTGTTGCCGAAGCAACCGGTTCGTTATTCTCATCTGCCTGTAACAATTCAGAAATGCCGGCCAAGTCATCATCTTCGCCGCCTAAACCATTTAGTAGTGACAAAATATCATCGGCATTGCCTTCACCGCTTTCTGCTTCTGATGGACTCTCTGCCGGAGTTTCCTGCATTTCCACCGGCTCCGGTGGTGAAGTGTCATTACCGGAAGAATCATCCCCCATTGCGGACAAAAGCGATGCCAGTTCGTCATCACCACCGTTTTCCGGAATTGCTTCCTCTATCGACGGGGTAATAGGTTCATCCGGAACACTTCCACTCCCTATTACCGAATCCGGTTCCGGTTCTACCTGCGGCTCAGCACTTTCACCACCCATAGCGGCATTTAGTCCGGCAAAAAAGGAATCATCCATCGCCGGCTCAGCTTGCACAGGTTTCGCTTTCGGTTCATCTATCATGTTATGTTGATACTCTTCGTCAGCCAGGAGTTGCTCCATTTCCAAATCAAAATCCGATAATTCTCCATCTGCCTCAAAGTCTGCTAACTCTTTTTCAAAATCGTCTATGAAAAATTTCTGCGCATTCTTCTGTCTTCTGCGCCGTCGTTCTTCACGATTTTCTTCTTGCTGTCTACCTGAAGGACTCGCGCCTGCCAAAGCCCCTGAAGCAGCTCTATTCTGGCCTTCTCCCTCAACAACGGAATTCAATAATTGATCCAAGTAGTCTTCATTCTTGTCTGTCAAAGAATTCCACCTCCTACTACTAACTAATACAAAAATGCCTCAAAGCACCCCACGTAGCCCATGGAAATGTTTCGAGGCAAATCTTTCACTCCTAATTGTTTGATAGACAACTCTCATCAATCAAACGATCAATTGCATCTACCAACATTCCAATCTCCGGTTTGGTTAACTGTGCATCTGCACCAAGCTGCTCACCCTTTCTACGCATCTCCTCGTTAACAAGGGACGAGAAAATAACCAACGGGATTTCCTTAATCACATCGTCATCCTTGCAAAGCTTGGTTAAACGATGGCCATCCATAATCGGCATCTCAATATCTGTAATGATACATTTTACCTTACTATAAAGATTTCCTGTACCTGCATCACGTAGCTGGCAAAGGGTATCCCAAGCAATCTGACCATTTTCACAAAGTGTAAGCTTCGTATATCCGGACTTCTTCAAACAATCCGTAATCATACGTCCAAGCATTGGAGAATCCTCTGCGATGACAATCGGGCACATGCTTCTATCGCGGCCTTCGTAGTTCTCAATATCCGTAACCTTCAAACCGGTATCCGGGCTAATATCAGTAACAATCTTCTCAAAGTCAAGGATTACAACTAACTTATCATCAAACTTAACTACACCCGTTGATACACCGTTATTCTCAGCATTAATTGTTGAGTCAGGCTTAATAATATCTGCCCAAGAAATTCGATGGATTCCAATTACACGATCCACGTGGAATGCTATATCCAACTTATTAAAGTTCGTAATAATAAATAATCCCTGATCCTCTCCCGGCTTCAAGCCTAAGCACTCTCTTAAGCTAATTACGGTAATCATCGTATCACGTGGCATAAATATACCTTCTACGCAATAATGTCCGTTCGGAATCGGCGTAACCGGCTGATATGTAAGTATCTCACGAATCTTAGCAACGTTAATACCGTAATGATTATCCCCCAGAACAAATTCTAATATTTCAACTTCATTCGTACCATTTTCCAAGAGAATATTTGTATCCATGAAAAAATCCCTCCTTGACTTGTTACTTTTCAAAATAATTATAGCATATAAGATTCAAAAAAAACACTTCTTTTGCAACTTTTCACTAATTTATCAGAATCATCTTCGATGTCGAACCATCCTTCGTTATCAACGAAATCTTATCGATGGACTCTGCCTCACTTTTGTCTACTTCAAAAAGAAGCACAGTGTCAACAGACTTTCCAGCCTTCAGTTTCTGTTGAAAAGTACGAAAATCGTTCGGCAATAATGTCATCATAGCCTTCGTTGTCTTTTCTGCGTCATTGATTTGCAAAGAAATGGAAGGATTCTTACCCAGAACATCAACCTTTACCTTCTGACTCGTGGTATTCGTCAGGCGAATCTTCACAACAACATAAACCTTACCATCTGCAGCATTCATTGCAAACACATTGTCCTGCACATAATCACGCTGGACTTTGTACCCTCTCGATGAAGCTTCAACTCCATCGGTGCCAACCAATTCTGTCAATGTAGTACTCTCTAACGCATTCTCTTGTCCTGTTGCGCCAGCACCATTGCCGTCTGCTTCTGCCTGTGTCTGCGACTCTTCTGTCGCTGCAGGCTTTGATGTATCTTTCGGATTCTTCAACCGGTCAATCTGTTCTGCATTTAACGGGCGATATCCCTCCGGCTGCATCCGATTAAACTCCGTAATAATATGCGCCGAAAATTGCACAATTTGTGCACGTTGCTCATCCGTCAACTCAGTCAGCTTTTCCTGATTACCACATCCGGAAAATGAAAGCATCATTGTGATGATTAGTAATAAAATTGTTCTTTTTTTCAATTGCACTACCTCAAATCTGTCTTATAGACTCTATTTCCTTATTCTCCGTCTAAAACTTCGAACTTGTAGCCCATTCCCCAAATTGTCTTAATGTAGTTACCTTTTGCTCCAATTTTACTTCTCAACTTCTTTACGTGCGTATCAATTGTTCTTGCATCACCAAAGTAATCATAATTCCATACATTATTAAGAATCTTCTCTCTGGACAATGCAATTCCCTCGTTCTCGAGGAAAAAGCTTAAAAGCTCAAACTCCTTAAAACTTAATTCAACCGGTTTATTATCAACCGTCACTTCATGGGCAGCTCTGTTAATCATAATACCGCCATAATCTAACACATCACTTGTGTCAATCTTGTTGGAACGTCTCAATAAGGCGTCCACACGAGCTGCCAGAATCTTTGGTGAGAATGGCTTGGAAATATACTCATCAACACCTAACTCAAATCCCTGCAACTCATCCGTCTCTGTCGCCTTTGCAGTCAGCATAATGATTGGAACTTTAGAGGTCTCACGAATTTCACGACAAACCTGCCATCCATTCATCTTCGGCATAATTACATCCAAGATAACCAACGAAATCGCCTTGTCAGAGTAAAAAATGTCAAGCGCCTGCTCGCCATCCTCCGCTTCTACGACTTCATACTCCTTCTTTACAAGGAAATCCTTTACTAATTTTCTCATTAAGGCTTCATCATCAACGACTAATACTTTAATCTTTTCCATAAACCTTCTCCATTCCATATTCCAGCATTGCGGTTTTCAACAATCCTGTTAGTTTTCTTTTATGGCTGCTCATAGCCATTATTTATATGATACTTTTCCTCATATTCCTGAATCTTCTGTTCACGATCCGTAAGCTGATTCTCCCACATTTCATATCGGTCAATCAACTTATTCTCATAATCGATGATTGTTGGAACATCAGAAAAGTGTACCATCAAAAACATTATAATTGCCAAAAGCAGATTCATTGTCAAAGACACTCGAAACTTGCGTCTGTACTGCGCCACCCCACTTGCGACTTCTTCCTGCTTACGGAGTCGTTGTCTTTGTTTCATTTCTCGTTGACCTGCTTTATAATTCTCAACGGACTTCTTCTTACTAAGCCTCATTGCCTCCTTGTCATCGAACTTTACCTGTTCTACAACCGGTTTGAAGTCTATGGGATGTATATCCGCATTCACAATTGCCGGCGAAGCAATTAAGTACTCTTGTAATTCCCGCAAAAACGCATATCCGATGGGTGTCGAAAAAATCTTATCTCGCAAAATCCGATTATATACCTGAAGAACTGCTTCCGGATTATCCATATTCAATGCTTCCTTGGTATATCGAATTCCTTCTAACTCGCGCTTTGCCTGTTCGGCCTGTCGTTGCGTTTCAAACACATATCCATCAACAACGTAATTCTTTTCATCACTCATACGCACACATCTCTGCCTTTACTATATGTCTTCTCGAAGAAAGGTTCTGCACATCGCAGAACCCCTCAACTACACACGAATGTCAATATTCTGACCTAAGTGTGGCGTTACAGATTTTTCCAGCATATCCGCCATGTTTTCACCTAAGTCCTGGTAATTATCCAGACTCATGTTAAGCACTGCTGTCGAAATATCGTTGGAAACACGTGTTGTACTTAACGCCATGGAAAGTCCCGCAATATCCATATTACCATCGCTCCTTTCCCAGTCCCACAACTCTGAGGGGTGCTTGCTTATTAAGTTCCATTTCTTGTCTTTCAATTACCTTAAGTTTACCACACTTATCAGAAAAAGAAAAGTATTATTCTAGGGAAACCCGTCGAAAAAAGAATAATTTCATACTTTTTACACTTTTTCCGTCGAGCGTTTCCCCCTTGACATGTATTTTGATTCTTATTATAATAATGTGGAAAAGCGATAACTTTTCAGCCACCCAGATCAGGGGTTGTACTGGTTTCGACGGGGGTTTTGAAGTTTTGGCAGCCATCCGCGGGTCTGACCGCGTCAACAACAGAAACTTAAAATTAAACGCTGAAGATAATTTAGCTTACGCTGCCTAGTTGCAGCAGTCGGACTTAGGTTCCTACAGCTTAAGACCCCGGCTTCAAACTCGTAGGGAACTTCGCCATCTAAGCTTTGCGATGGTGGAAGATTTTATGAAGCTACTAAGATCTCTAGCCTGTCTGCAGGCGATTGATTAAGGGAATGTCAGTATACAGACTGTGATGGGAGACACCGGAATGGACGGGCTTTCGGACAGGGGTTCGATTCCCCTCAGCTCCATATTTTTAAAAACCGCAGAATAGCGTTGTTTCTTGAAAACTCAACGCTTCCTGCGGTTTTTCTTTATCTTTCCAAAATGATTTCTAGTTAAAATTACTCTTTACTACATTTGCAAAGCTTAAAACTTTCTTTAAACTTGATTTTAAGCTGGTACTGGTAACCATTACCTTCTTACCACCCTTATTAAAATAAAGAATGTAAGATTCTTCATAATAGCCATCTGAAGATTTCGCAATATAGTGCGCTGTCAACGTCTTCCCTTTCTTCTTCGCATCCATGGTAACAGTTGCATTAGCACCATCTTTTCCCTGATTGGTAATATAATTGCGAATTGTCTGCTCTGCAGTACTTCCCTTGGTGTTATAAACATCTGCCATTGCACTCAACTGTTCACTACTGTAAGAACCGGACTCAAATGCTACCATTAAACTTCTGGTTTGTTGCTTATTCGCAAAAATTGAAGCCGTTCCACCAGCCTGGGTTGTTTCTCTGAGCAACTTCAATTTCTTAGGAACACGATAACGCACGCCGTTCACACTGTGGGAATAAGAATCAACCTTCTTTTTCTTCTTTACACGTATGTTCCACTTCGTATAATAACGCCCATATGTTCCCGTTACCGTTACCTTACCAACCTTCTTAGCACTCACAATGCCTTTCTTAGAAACCTTCACGATTCCTCTCTTTGACGTTGTGTAATGCACTTTAGACGGTGAGATATTCTTACCATTCAATTCCAAAAGCAACCGTGCCTTATCCCCAACACGCATGGTATACGTTTTGCTCTTTGCCTGTACGCTTTTGCCCGGAACCATCATTGCACTTAATACCAATGCAAAAGCAAGCAATACTGCTGTAACTCTCTTTTTCATGTTTTTCTCCTTTTCTTTTATTACGCATAAAAAGTATCCTTTCATATTATAACATAAGGATACATATTTGTAAATTCTCTCACACCCGTGTATTATTTGTACTCTCTTACTCACAACCCAAATAAAATAGGGAGCTTACGCTCCCTTACTGCTTCTTATCCTTCCACATCTTCTTCGTCGTCTTCAATTCATCTTTAAGCATTTTTATGCAAAATCGCGCGGAATCTGCCGCCGACAAATGAATCTGTTTCTGTTGCATATCTTTAAGATTTGTGGCAATATCCTCATGTTTCTTGGCCATTTCTTCCATCTTTGAAATAGCATTCAAAAGCTGCGACTCCAACTCAAACCCATAATCAATCCATTCATCCAATTCCTTAAGTGCAATCAAATCGTCTTGGGATATCTGTCCCCAACAAAATTGAACCACCAATCTATGCACATTGGCTAAGCGATTCTTTAGTTCTTCCGGTTTCATAGCGCCGCCTCCTATTATTCTCATCCGTATACATTATCTAGTATAACGCTTTTTTCTATATATTGCATTACTATTCCCTGTTTTTTCACAAATTCTTACCATTCTTAATTCTATAATCATAAAGCAGCATTCACAACTTTAATTGGTAAAAGGCATTGCCATAAAATCCAGGGATGAAGTTGGTCAAATGGGCGATTCCTTGTTGTTTAGTTGCATAAACATATTTTACCGCAATATCGGTTAGAGACAATTCCGTGGCCCGACTCGGTATACAGGATTTGGGAGTTCTATGTACCGTTGATTTGTAGGAAAAATGAAACATTTTCGGTACATGGGATTTCCCAGGCGTATATACCGAGGAATTCCCCTAAGTGGCGTGAAAACGTAGGTACATAGGCTTCTGGAAATGCATATGCCGAGAAGTGCCCAACACAAGTGAAAATCGTAGGTACATAGGATTTGAGAAATCTATGTACCGAACACGCCCCAAAGCACCTGTTGGCGATTTTTTGATTATGTAGCAGGTTTTAATAAATGGGCTGTGCACTAGTGCAACAGCCCCGATTTTTTCCATACCTTATCCCAAATTTCGTATCTTAAAATCTCTCTGTGCTTCTCTTCGCTGGTCTTTCTTGGCAATATCGGCACGCTTATCGTATAATTTCTTACCTTTTGCAAGGGCAATCTCCACCTTTACAAGGCTTCCCTTAAAATAAACCTGAAGAGGTACAATGGTATACCCTTGTTCGGCAATCTTGCCCACCAGCTTATTAATCTCTTTCTTATGCATCAACAGCTTTCGTGGGCGCAGTGGATCTTTATTAAAAATATTGCCTTTTTCGTAAGGGTTCACATGCATTCCGTAAATGAACACCTCACCCTTTTCTATACGCACGAAGGCCTCTTTAATACTACAATGTCCCATACGAATAGATTTCACTTCCGTCCCTGCAAGGCTGATACCCGTTTCGTACTTCTCCTCTATAAAATAATCGTGAAATGCCTTCTTGTTATTCGCAACTAATTTCACACTATCCTTACTCATTCTCTTCCTCATCCTCCGCTAGCACAAAATCAATGGTCCTCATCAGCTTGTCTATGTTGTTCAAACGTACCCGTACGCTCTGTCCAAGCTTGTAGTGTTTGTTCTTCGCTTTTCCAATTAGTTCATAGGAATCCTCATAGAATTCATAATAATCGTCATTCAAATCCGACATGCGAACCAGTCCTTCCACCGTATTGGGAAGCTCCACATAAAAGCCCCAATTCGTCACACCGGAAATAACGCCTTCAAACACCTCATCCCATTTATCCTGCATATATTCAATCTTCTTTAATTTCACCGTCTCACGTTCCGCCTCTTCTGCTCTGCGTTCCCGCTGACTGCAATGAAGTCCTACCTCCGCCATCATCCCGTCGTAGTGTTCTCTACGTTTCTCCGTCAATGTACCATGCAGATTCTCCTTAATAATTCGGTGAATCTGTAAATCCGGATAGCGACGAATTGGCGACGTAAAGTGACAATAAAACGGTGCTGCCAAGCCGAAATGTCCGGTATTTTCTGCCGTATATTTCGCCTGCTTCATACTTCGAAGCGCAAGTCTTGAAACCAACGGTTCTTCCGGTCTTCCATCAATCCCGGCTAAAAGCTTCTGTATCTCTTTCGGATGCACTTCTCCGTTATTCGTTCCCTTTATTGTCAAGCCGAAATTATGAATAAAAATGGATAGTTTCTGCATCTTCTCCGGGTCCGGTTTTTCATGGGTACGATACAAAAACGGAATTTCCTGCCAATAATAATCCTGAGCCACCGTTTCGTTCGCAGCTAACATAAAATCTTCAATTAATTTTGTTGCTGTATTCCTGTCATAAGGCTTAATATCAACTGCTTTTCCCTTCTCATTCAGAATAACTTTCGTCTCCGGAAAATCAAAATCAATGGATCCTCGTTTCCGACGATTCTCACGCAACAGGTGGGAAAGCTTTGCCATCAACTCAAACATAGGAACCAATTCTTCAAATTCCCTGCAATAGACTTCCTCGTGATCCTCAATGATAGCCCGCACCTGTGTATAACTCATACGACGGTCAACATTAATCACACTTTCGCAAATCTCATGGTCCACAATAACCCCTTTTTCGTCAATGGTCATCAAACAGCTTAACGCAAGTCTATCCACCCCTTCATTCAGCGAACACAATCCATTGCTTAACTTTCTTGGAAGCATGGGGATTACACGATCCACAAGATACACGCTGGTAGCACGATTATATCCTTCGGCATTCAAGGCAGTCTTTTCTCTCACATAATGGGACACATCCGCAATGTGTACCCCCAAATAATAAAACTGGCCATCATATGTCACATTAACTGCATCATCCAAGTCTTTGGCATCTTCTCCGTCTATGGTTACCATCTGAACATTCCGTAAATCTCTACGACCACGCTTCGACTCTTCCGGAACTTCATCCGCCACATCCGCAAGTTCTGCAAGTACTTCCGGTGGAAATTCCTCCACCATACCATACCCCTTGGCAATGGACAAAATATCCACTCCCGGATCCTTCACATTACCAAGAATCTCTGTAATTTTACCTTCCGGCTTGTGCTTCTTGTCGCCGTATGAAGTAATCTTAACCACTACCTTGTCACCTTGCCGCGCACCAGCACAATAATTCTTTGGAATAAATATATCTTCATTTAACTTCTGGTTATCTGGTCGTACAAATCCAAAGGATTTATTTTGTTCAAAAAATCCAATTATCTCTCGGTGAGCATGCTCCACAATGGCCGTAACCTTTCCTTCCTGTCTTTTACCAACCGGACTGGCTGTTAAAACCACTTCTACCGTATCACCATGCATGGCTCCCATACTATCGCCGACAGGAATAAAAATATCTTCCTCATCTTCTGCAAACTGAACAAACCCAAATCCATTCGGGTGACCACAATAGGTTCCGGTCAACTTCACTTCTTTGGTAATACTATATTTGCCGCGCTTTGAACAGGTTATCTTTCTTTCCGCCAAAAGCGCATCCAATGCCTCTATCAACTCTTCCCGCCGTTCTTTCGGCAAATCTAATACAATTGCCAATTCCTTCTGTTTCATTGGCACATAAAATTCATCCTTCATCAAATCAAGGAGTACCTTCTTACGTTTTTCCAATCCTTCGCTCATATTACCTCCTAAAAATCTTCCCAACATTCAGCCTTGCTGACATTATCTTATCGCCAACTCTGCGATATAATCGAGTAGGAGGAATTTCTCTTGATTGAGAAATTCCGACCTCTCACACCACCGTGCGTACCGTTCGGTACACGG
>SVEW01000055.1 GCA_015057205.1 Lachnospiraceae bacterium
GTTCAGCTATACACTTCCCACTATCTGGGCGTGTTCGGGACTTTCACCCGTTAGAGCGCGCCCATGGCGCGCAAACACAAAAGGGCTATCGCCTCAAACGATAGCCCTCCTCTTTATATTATGCTTCCTTATCTCTTCAAATTAATCAATTCTTCCAAAAGTGTATCAGAAGTGGTGATAATTCTGGAGTTTGCCTGGAATCCACGCTGGGTGGTAATCATATCCGTAAACTCATTACTAAGGTCAACGTTACTCATTTCAAGTGCACCGGTCGTCATGGATCCACCATCAGCACTGACTTCTACACCAATACCATCGAATTCACCTGAGTTCAAGGTTGTATCATAGCAGTTCTCTCCAACCTTCTCAAGACCGGAAGCATTTGCAAAGTTAGCAACTGCAATCTGTCCCAAAAGCACGGTATTACCGTTATCGTAAGAACCGAAAATCATACCTTCCTTATCAATGGAGATACCTGTCATGGAGCCCAACTTCTTTCCTCCATGTTCTGTATTAATATCACCTTTCTCAAGGCCCATAGTAGACGAACCTTTGTTGTTATAATTTGTAACCTGTGTAAAATCGATATCAATATTTTCAAAATTTCCACCCAGATTCTTCAATGACAACGTAACGGAATCTGCATTACCAATACTTACAAACTTACCATCATCTGGATTAAACTTCAACTGATTGTAATAGGAAGTTCCTTTAATACCAAGGGTATATACCTCTTTCAAATCTTTTTCAAATTTATCAAGCGTAATCGAATTACTTGCAATATCTTCAAAAGCCTTGGTAATAGAATCGGAATCCGGAGCATTTGTTTTAAACATCTTAGGATCTTTAAAGTAGTTTCCTAAATCCTTTAACTCCAAATCCGCTTTTAATACCGTTTCACCTTCCATTACAGTATATTTATAACCAGAAGTTGCATCTCCCGTCTGAACCAAACGATATGGTGATACGGAAGTAAACTTATATCCATTTGACAATGTTAACTCATCATAATAGGTAGTTTTATTGCTAACTCTGGAATTTCCATCAATAAAAATATTGTTATCTATTCCGGCAAAATTATTCTGAAGCAATTGTCTTAATCTTAATTTTTCAGAGCTAACATTCTGCTCATATTCATCCGTTTTGCATCCAAGAGCAACATAGGTCATCTTGGTAACCGGACCGGCAGGATCATCTTTTTCCGGAATACCTACATACAGCTTACCATCTGCATCTGCATAATAATAACCACTATCTACCATTTTTCCGTTAGACTGGTTCGTAATGAAGAATGGAAGTACAACCTTGTCCGCTACTTCGTTGCCATCGTCTCCAATCACTTTAATCTCAGGTGCTGCAGTCTGAGTGGTGTCATTATACAAAGTATTAAAAAATTCTTTGTATACTGCGTCTGCCTGTCCATCAGTAAACTTCAACTCGCCGGAGGTAGCATCTTTTTCAATTGCTGGACCATGGAAATCACGTCCGGCCAATAATGCTCCCTGATCGACTGCATTTGGATCAGCCACACCAAACAAATCACCGGTAGTAACATTACCTGTAATAACTGTTTGTGAGTTACTATCCAAAATATCTGTCAATGCAACTTTATAAGTACCTTTTGTATCTGTATCCTGCACCTTAAACTTCGCTGTATACTGATAACCCAATGCATCAAAGAAGTTCAGGTTCATAATGTATCCGGCATCCGTCTTGGTTGCTTTTGCGTTGGCATCAAGCACTCCCGTTGCAACTGCTTTCGTAGTAGCTTCCGGTGCAGATGTCATATTACTTGCCTGCATTACACGAAGGGCTGATACGGTATCTTTCTTAATAATTCCGGTTTCTTTATCAACCTGCCAACCCATTACATTGTAACCTGTAGAGGTCATAGCAAGGTTTCCTGCTGCGTCAACGTAGAAAGAACCTGCTCTGGTGAAAAGATTCTTGGTTCCATCGTTTACTACGAAGAAGCTGTTTCCATTAATTTTAATATCAAAAGCGCCACCGGTTGTCTGGGTAGCACCCTGTTGTTTAATATTGGTCATTGTGGATGCCATGGCAACACCAAGACCAATCTGTTTTGCGTTCACACCACCAACGCCGGTAGAAGCACTTGGGCCACTGGCACTCTGGGTGGTCTGATAATAAATCTCATTGAAGGTTACAGATGTTGATTTAAATGCTACGGTATTAACGTTTGCGATGTTATTACCAATAACATCCATCTTTGTCTGGTGTGTTTTTAAACCTGCAACACCAGAATATAATGATCTCATCATAGGTCATTTCCTCCTTACGGATGGAGCAAGTCCACTCCCTCATCTGTCAGTCAGAGGGAATATAACTTCCTTGTAAGGTCCAGCTACATAATGACTGCCCCATCGATATTTGTATAAACATTTTCTTTGGAATCTGTAGAATCCATTGCTGTAATTACCGTATTATTTGGTACATTTACGATAAAAGCTAACGAATCTACCATAACTAAAGACTCTTTGATTCCTTTCTCCGATGCCTTCATTGCGCCTGAATGCAAGCGTGTTAATTGTTCCTGGGATAAAGTGATATTCCTGTCACTCAATCGGTTCTCAGCATGTTTGGAAAATTTCAGTTCTCCGGAAGGATTCGTTTTTTGTTTTAAAATCTCTTCGAAGGACAATCCATTAAATGTCTGAGGACTCATTCCCACTCTGGATTGCTGATTCAGGTATTGATCAGTTACCTGTTCAATGGAGGCAAATTGGTTTTTAATTTTATCAATACCCATAATTCGCTCCTTTACGGTGTATCCGAACTTCCATTTTCGGTACTACCGGTTTGTTCTGTGTTTCCGTTCCCCTGTTCATCATTTGCACCATCCTCGGTACTACTATCTGTATCGGGTTCCGGCTCAATTTCCTTAAGTCTGGTTTCATATGCTTTCATAATGTTCACTAAATCTTCTTTTATGAAACCTTTTTCATACTCTGATAAATCATCGTAAAACTTTCTTAACGAAACAACAAGGTTTAAATCCTTATTATAGTCAAGTGATTTAACTGGCGGCATTTTATCAAGCAGGCCTTCAAAATCTTTTGCTTTCTGTACAGCATCCATGTAAGTCGGATCCACTACAGTATCAAGGTCTTCAATGTTATAAAGTTCGTTATTAACGGATAAGAACGTCTTTCCATTCTCAACGTACATATAATCTACCATGCCACTAAAATAATTGGTTTCTCCGGTAATGTTATTGGTACTTTTCATAATTACCTGTTTACCAACCAATTGTGATGCTTCCATCTGCTGCATACTGGTCTGCATTGCAGTTCCCTGCTCAATTTGGGTAAACGTAGCATACTGCGAAATCCACTCAGTGTTAGAAGTCGGCTCTAATGGATCCTGAAACTTCATTTCTGCAACTAACAACTGCAAAAACATATCCTGATCAACGCCACCATTAGTGCTTTTCTTAATTTCCTGTTTCTCGCTATCTTTTACACCGTTGTTAACAATTTTACCCTGATCAACGATTGCGGTAATTGCCATAGCTTTTCTCCTTTCTATACGCTGATATTAAGCGTATTACCATTGTCTTTCATCATCTTCGCTACAACCATTTCTTCTTCCGTCATTAGACCTTCTATGTCCTCCAAGGTCATTTCATTCAAGTTCAGGTTCAAGCGTCGATTCTGTTTCTGCATTTCACGCTGAAGCTGTTCTTGTTCCTTGCTTCCGTCTTCCTGCAGATTTTCTTCGAAGCCATGCGACTCAACCGTAACTTCAACTGCATTTACCTTAATTCCCTGAGATTCCAGATTATCCTTTAATTGTACCAGATTCGATTCCATTGCTTCCTTGGCAGCCTCTGTCTGTGTTGCAATTCTTGCAGTAATTTCACCCTGATTAGAAACAACTTCTACAAGCACTTTTCCCAAATTCGCGGGTGTAAGCTGCATTTCAATAGATGAAAGTTCTGTTCCTGCAGATTGCATCCGAATGTAATTGGTTACTTCCGTTACAAGATTCTGCAAATCCACAACACGAACGCTCTGCTCTGTCACGGTGGTTCCTTCCGGTGTGACGACGGTCTGTGTCTCGACTCTGGTGGTCTCTACCTGCGCATGCTCCATTGGCTTATGCTCGAATCCGTTTTCTTTTTCCGGCTTCTTTTCAAAAAGCTTCGCCAAACGGTCATTCTCGGCACCTTCCTCAGTTTCTTCGCCTGAGGTCTGCTCCTGTGGTGTACTTACCACCTGTGCAACTTCTTCCGTAACTTCTTCCGGATTCATCACCACATCTTCTGTGTTCACGGTAGTCTGCTGTGGTTCTGCTGTTTTCACAACCTCCACCTGAACTGCCTGGGTCTGAGGTTCTGCCTCTGCAACAACGTTTTGCTGTGGTTCTTCACCAGTCATCTGCTGCGTTGCTACTTTCTGTACCTGTGCCTGTTCATCAGCGACTTCCACAACCTCCACCTCTTGGGCTACTTCTAATTTCGCTTCCGGTGGCAGTTCCAAAGCGTTCTGCTCTACTACCTCTTGTGCAGGGAACAAAAGCTCCGGACGTTTCTGTCCTACATTCTGCAGAATGTACTCAAACTGAGAAACATCAATTCCCGCTTCCTCCAAAACAACTTGGGTGTTCTCCTTCACGACATCCACGAGATTCATGAAATCCGCATCCATAATGACATCTTCCACAGCCATCTGTGGCTTAAAGTAAACAAAAAGTTTCGCCATATTGGACGGATCCAACAAGTCTGTCACATTCAGTCCCAAACGCATTAAAGCCTCTTCTAATTCCTCCGGCTCAATGTTTAACTGCTCACAGACTGTTTCGCTGATTGCGGAATTGACACTCGCCATTACCTCGTCGATGTTTGCCGGCAACTCCTCTGCTTTCAGTTTGGCCTTTTCCATCTTTTGTTCAATTTTGGCTTTGGCCCCCTGCGATACAGTAGTTGTTGTACTGTTCCGTAATCCGACATTTCTTTGAAGAGCCGGTCTTTCGAGCTCCGGAAACGACATGGCATCTTTACCGCTTTCTTTTCGCTGCTTAAAACTGCTTCCTGCACTGTTTAGCACACGATTAAATTCCGGTAACGTTGCTCCAACCGCTTCACTCGAACTTGTGGCAATGTCGGTTTTATTCACATTTCCAATAAGAGATGAGAATAATTGGATTTTAGAATCGGTCATTCCTCGTCCTCCTTTCCATATTCAATTGTCAAATATCTATATTCTACGGTTCCATGAGTTTGGTAAGCTTTGCCGCTATCTCCGCATCCATGGCCGCAAGAATATCACCTCTGGCAGCTGCCTTCATATTCTTAAGAATTTTAGCACAAAGCGGAAGATTGTCTGTCATCTTCTCCATAATCTGTGCTGCGGCAGCCGGTTTCATATTGGAGTATGCCTTTACGTAATCTGCCACATCTTCATCTTGCTGAATCTGGCTAATTACCTGTTTATATAGTTGTTCGGCATTCTCCGGATCAATGGACTCATAGTACGCCTTATATTCATTTATATCGGGCGCAGAATCCCCAAAAACAACCTCTTCATAGAATTTTGACTTTTGCTTTTCAAAATCTGCCTGTTGTTTTTCAAATACCTGCAAGCGAGCAACTTCATCTTGTAAATCCGAGATTGTTTCATCATTACTTCCGGAAGTTTTTTTCGCCTTTTCTAATTGTTTTTCCAATTTCTTAATCTGCTCAACAGCCTCTTCAATGGAACTGTAAGCATAAGGATCATTTTTCTTCGCCGGTTCATCCACTTCCGGCAAAATCTTATTAACATACGGAACGTCTTTTAATACAGGATACAATACGGAAGAGCCAAAACCGCCTACATCCCATTTAATTAAAAGCCCAAAAATGCCAAACCAAATCGCTATTATCAATATGGTAACAAGAACAATTACTATTTTGCCACCAACCGTGTCCTTTTGTTCCTCTTCACCATTCTCAGCAGCCTCCTTGGCCTCTTTTTTCTCTTTCTTTTTAAGCTCTTTTTCTTCTTTCTTACGTGCTTTTTCCGCTTTCTTTAATTCTTTAGGGTCTAATTCTTTTTCATCTTCTTCTGGTATCATGTCTGCCATACTTCCACCGCCTTATACAGAATGTTTGTAACTAACCAATTGGTCAATTTCTTTGGATTCCTCCTGGGCAAGTTCCACCTTATACGCATCAAATGCCTTTTCTTTCATACGTTCCTGCGTTTTCCGGTCAATCATTGCCTGTGTCAAGCGGATACGCGCCGCTTCCACATTTTTTTCCGCCATATGTACCTGAAACATTTGGCTTCGCACCCGGGATTTCATAATATCTATTTCATGTTTCTTACTACGAACCGCCGGAATATCCAGCACATCACTCATAAGTTCCTTCAAGTCGCTCTCATAAGTATTCTGTTGCAAAATCAAACGCTCCAACAGATCCTGTTCTTCCTGCAACTTATTATTCGCCTCACGAAATGCTGCCTTTTGCTGGTCTTCTATCTTATATTGCAGATTCAGAATACTTTGCATAGGATAAATAAACTTCTTCATTTACATCCTCCTTACTCTGCATCTGCAAAAATAGCCTTAAGCATCTCCACTTCTTCCTCAAATTCATATCGGTCATGGGTTCCTTGCTTGATAAAATCAAGAATTTGTCCAATTTTGTCAATGGAGTAATCAATGTTAGGATTTGACCCCCGCTTGTAAGCGCCAATATTAATCAAGTCCTCTGCATCATTATACGTTGATAATGTGTTTTTAAATTGTCCTGCAGCCTTTTTTTGCTCCGGACCAACAATAGAACTCATTACACGGGAAATGCTTGCCAAGATATCAATCGCCGGATACTGGTTCTTCTGTGCCAGCTTACGGTTTAAAACAATATGTCCATCTAAAATACCTCGTGCGGTATCGGTAATGGGTTCATTAAAGTCATCACCATCTACCAAAACGGTATAAAGACCGGTAATAGATCCCACTTCTGCTGTCCCCGCACGCTCTAACAGCTTCGGCATTTCCGAATAAACACTTGGCGGATAGCCTCGCGTAACCGGTGGTTCACCACTGGCTAAACCAATTTCACGCTGCGCCATGGAAAATCGCGTCATGGAGTCCATCATCAACAAAACATCCTTGCCCTGCGCACGGAAAAATTCTGCAATGGCAGTTGCTGTCTTCGCCGCCTTGTTACGAATCAACGCAGGCTTGTCACTCGTAGCGACAACCACAACGGATCTGGCCATTCCTTCCGGTCCCAAATCACGTTCAATAAATTCCCTAACCTCACGTCCACGTTCTCCGATAAGGGCAATCACATTAATATCTGCTTTGGTATTTCTTGCAAACATACCAAGTAACGTACTTTTTCCTACACCGGAACCGGCAAAAATTCCAATACGCTGTCCCTTACCTACTGTAATTAAACCATCTACCGCTTTGACTCCAAGTTGCAGAACTTCATCTATAATCTTACGTTTCATAGGATCTGGCGGCATGGCCTCTACCGGCATTGGAACACCCAAAATTGGTTCACTGGTATCTGTCGGTCGCCCGATTCCATCTAATGTATGTCCCAATAACGAATCACTTACCTGTACCTGTAACGGATGCCCGGTATTTTCCACCTGACATCCAACACCAATTCCTTCCGTAGAATCAAACGGCATAAGAATAAGGCGGTTCTCACGAAATCCCACCACCTCGCAAGCAATGAGTTCGTCGTTACCGCCGCCTGTTCGTATATAACACAAATCACTTAACTTAGCCTCCGGCCCTATGGATTCAATTGTTAAACCCACAATCTTCACCACTTTGCCAAGATGAGAGAAAAACTTCTGTTGTTTTAATTCTTCATACTTCGTAAGTTCCAAAAATGTTACTCCTTCTTCGTCCATTGGCTCAACAGTCGCATCCGATTACTTAAATTATGCAACTGTTCATCAAAACCACAGTCATAAATACCAAAGTCTGTTTCGATTTTACAATCCTTCTCACCAAGCTGACTATTTTTTAAAATTTCAAGCTTGGCTTCCTCTCCTAATAACTCTTTTAACTCCGGAAGAGACTCTTTCACACGCTCATAATTCGCCTCCCCCACTTGAATCGATAGTTCCTTAGGATTATCTGTTTCAAGTAATGTCTCCTTAATCATAGCCATCATAATATCGCGATAGTCCGAAATCTCAACATGAAGCACTTTTTGAAACACTTCCAAAAACGTATCTACCATAGCCGGTTCAAGTTCTTCTATCTTACGTTCAAATTCAAGTTGCAACATTTGCTTCGCGTTGTCAATTTCATCTTCAATGGCCTGACGTCTACGAGCAATATCATCTTCCGCCTCCGCAAGGGCCTCTTGATAAGCGTTCGTTTTAATGTCCTCCGCTTCTGCCATAGCCTGCTGTCTTGCCTGTGCTAAAATTTCCTCTTTCTGTTCCTCTAAAGATTGAAGCATGGCTTCGTCTAGCACCGGCTCCGGTTCCGCTACCTGTGGTTCCAAAATTTCTCCATCCGGATAATCTGTTACCAATGCCTCTACACCCGGATTTTCTTCCATATCAGAAAAGTCTTCCGTTATGATTTCCTCTGTAGCAAACAATCCCGGGGTAAAACCCTCAGGATTGCTGAATTTGTTAAGTATTTCTTCCATCTTCACATTTGAATTAATCACACGTGACTCTCCGGAACTATTTACAATATTCCGCTGTTTTACAAGATTACGCAATGATCTCGTCACCTCCACCACGAGAGATTACAATCTCGCCGCTGTCTTCTAGTTTACGAATAATACCAACAATCTTCTGCTGTGCTTCCTCGACATCCTTCATACGTACAGGTCCCATAAATTCCATATCTTCCTGAATCATGGCAGCCAAACGTTTCGACAGGTTCTTGAATACAACACCTTTCACCTCATCGTTCGCAACTTTCAAAGCGACGCCGAGTTCTTTATTATCTACATCACGAAGCACACGCTGAATTGCTCTGTCGTCCAAAAGAAGAATATCTTCGAATACGAACATCTTCTTACGGATTTCATCTGCAAGCTCGGGTTCTTCGATTTCCAAGGTTTCCATAATATGTTTCTCAGTTCCTCTATCAACCGTATTCAAAATATTAACGATTGCATCAACACCACCCACAATCGTGTAATCCTGGTTGATTAAGGATGCTAATTTACGTTCCAAAACCGACTCAACTTCCTTGATAATATCCGGACTTGTTCTGTCCATCATAGCAATACGTTTTGCAACGTCTGCCTGCTTGTCCGGACTTAACGCACTTAATATCATGGAACTCTGATTCGGTGACAAATAGGACAAAATCATGGCAACTGTCTGCGGATGTTCATCCTGAATAAAGTTAAGTACCTGAGACGGATCCGCCTTACGAACAAATTCGAAAGGACGAACCTGCAACGATGCCGTCAATCTTGAAATAACCGCCTGTGCCTCATCGTTACCAAGTGCTTTCTCCAACAGATCTCGTGCATATCCGATACCGCCTTCAGCAATATATTGCTGTGCAAGGCATACCTGATAAAATTCGTTTAACACTTCTTCCTTCTCTTGTGGAGACACACTTCTAGTATTTGCAATCTCAAGCGTTAACGTTTCAATTTCTTCTTCCTTAAGATGCTTAAAAAGCTGTGCTGACTTCTCTGGTCCTAACGAAATCAGCAATATTGCAGCTTTCTGCACGCCTGACAAATCATTTGATGCCATGGTTTACTCCCACTCCTCTTCAAGCCAGTTTCTAAGTAGGGATGCTGCCGCTTCAGGCTTTTCATCCACGAACTTCTCAATCAATATTCGAGTCTCAGATTTCTCTGTATAGCCGATATCCTCTAATTTTTCCTCTAACTTCGTAGACTCAAGCAAGGACTCTACAGAAAGCTCCGGTTCCTCTTCTTCCACTTTGTCCGGTCTTGTACTTCTAAATACCACATATCCCAACAAAGCGAAAATTAAAACTGCCAAGGCAATTTCAATATAATCGGTAATGGTACGACCTCCACCGCTTGAATACTCAAAATATGGCACTTCAAATGCCATCAGCTGAATATTTGCTTCTGAAATACCGGAGGCATCCGCCACTAATTTCACATAATCATCCGGAACCTCTAACTGGGTTCTCTCATTATGCTCTGCAACATACTCATCAAAGGTCTTATCTTTCAATTCGCCGGACTTCTTTAATGCATCTTCGTTGTAATACTTATATGTTATAGCAGTCACTGCAACCTGTGAAGACTCATAATCAATGTTTCCACCTTTGTTTACGGTCTCTGTTTCTGTAGTATCCAGTGCACGTTGATTGGACTGATCTGTTGTAGTAGAACTACTTGTTCCGTTATCGTCAATTTCGTATGTTGTATCCTGATCATTGGAATCCGTTCCCGGAACTCCCACCGTTCCGCCTTTTGTTTCATTTTCATATTTGCTATCGCTTGTCAAAAGGCCTTCATCTCGTCCCTCTTGTGCCTTGTAGGTTACTTCCTTGGTCTTCTTGTTCGAAAAATCCATTACCAGTTTCAAACCAATTTCAACATTGTCATAAGCATTGGTTCCAAGCAAAACGCCTCGAATGTCATTCTTAATGTTCGTTGCCTCTGCCTTCTTCAAGCCATGTTGCTTCGTTACAATACCCGCATCCGTGCTCTCATCGCCACCAGCAAAAAGAACATTTGCTTCACTATCAAGAATGGTAATCGGCTCGGTAGTATCATCTCCAACTGCTGTTGCAATAAACTTTGCAAGGCCCTCTGCCTGTCCCTCTGCTAAATCTTTGTTTAGCGTCAACGCAACCGAAGCATAGGTCATCTCTTCTCTTGCAAGAATCGTTCCATCATCCACCGGAATGGATAAATTAACCTTCGCATCTTCGATATTGTCCATTGCAACCAAATCTTCTTCCAGCTGCTTTTCTAAAAAAAGCTGATATTTCTTAGTCTTATCTGCTTCGGTCTGGCTAAAACTACCGTCAACAACATCCTCTATGGTATAATCTTCACTCTTAATCTTATTCGTACCAAGCAAATACTTTGCTGCCGTTTCATTCTTCTGATTAACCTTAAATGTTAAATCATCATCCATAATTTTATAATCAATGGATGTATCTGAATCAAGTACCTCTTTGATGGAAGCAGCTTCCTTTGTACTATCTGCAATGACAAGCGTAACATATGTCGGTTTCGTCATAACCACTGCGAGAATAACCAGTGCAATTAAAACCGTTGCAACCAATCCACCTAACAAAATTTTCTGCTTTGTTGTAAATCGCTTCCACCATTCGATAAGTCGATTAATTATCTCTTTTATCTTTTCTTGAATTTTATCCATGCTATCTCCTGCCTACTCTCTTTCCAATCTCATGTTATATATCATTATAACGACATATTCATAATCTCTTTATACGCATCAATAGCCTTATCGCGCACCGCAATGGTATACTGCAATGCAATATTTGCCTTCTGTTGTGCAACCTGTAAGTCATGAGTATTATTAGAAAGCCCTAAGGCAAATTGAATCTCGGCCGACTCAGCTTTATTTTGTAAATCACTTGTTTCATTTAGCATATCGAGTGCCGACTGAAATACTTTCTGAAAACCGTTCTGATCATTCTCTACCGGTTGGGTTGCCTTGAAGACATTTGGATTTTCATACGCATTCGATAAACTAGCTATCGCACTCATTGTATCCATCTAAATTTCCTCCTTAACCCTTACCCATATTCAGCCCTGTAGTCATCATACTCTTGCTCGCTTCAAACGCCGTAGCATTTGCCTCATACGACCTACTGGCATCAATTAAATTCGTCATCTCGGTAACAATATTGACATTTGGATAAGAAACATATCCGTTCTCATCTGCATCCGGATGAGATGGGTCATATGCCATAATAAAATCACTCTCATAATCATGTGTTAGTGTATCCACTTTAACACCATTACCAATAGCCGCTTCTCTTGTTCCTCGAAGCACATGGCTAAAATCTGTTACATCTTTCTCTTTAAAGGTGACAATCTGTCTTCTATAGGGTGTTCCATCCTGCGTTCTTGTCGTCTTGACATTTGCAATATTCTCTGCAATGATGTCTGTACGAAAACGCTGAGCAGTCAAACCGGACGCATTAATATTAAATGCTTGAAATACTGACATATCCTTCCTCCTTAGCTCATTGCCTGCTTAATTCGATTAAATTCCTGTCCCATACTATCGTTCAATCCCTGATAAACAATCTGATTTGCTGCAAGTTCAACATTCTCAGTATCGATATCAACATTGTTGCCATCAATTCGATACGAAAAAGGAAATGCCCCCAAATCTTTCTGCACCTTAACATTTAAGTGAGAAAGATTTACACCTTTCATCTTCTCATCAAGACTGATGTATTTCGACCGTCCAATCTCCCTTTTCAAAACGGTCTGAAAATCCACATCTACTCGTTTATACCCCGGGGTATCATCGTTGGCTATATTATGAGCAATTGCCTGGTTTCTTAAATAACTTGCATCTGCTGCTTTATCCAACACATTAATATAATCATAAATACCACTATTGATCATACACATTACCTCCAATATATAGGTATACTACTCTGTTTTTATTATAAAGGATATAGGAAAAAACACAAGAGGTTTTTTGTCTTTTTTTACAAGATATTGTATATTCCTGTCGAACAGACCCCAAAAAGACGGTGAATTTTTTGTTAACACCTATTTGTAAAAAAAGAAAGAGGCTCACAGATTCATCTGTAAACCTCCTCTTATTCATTCTTCCTATAAGTTCTGTTTCTTGATACCTTCTAACTCTTCGAAGATGTAATCATTCAAAACTTTGATATAGGTACCCTTCATTCCGGACGATCTAGACTCAATCACACCAGCACTTTCGAATTTACGAAGTGCATTCACAATAACGGAACGGGTAATACCTACACGATCTGCAATCTTGCTTGCCACAAGGATGCCCTCATTGCCTTCCAATTCGTCGAAAATATGAATAATCGCCTCTAATTCAGAGAAAGAAAGAGTGGACACTGCAGATTTCACAACCTGAATTTTACGGGACTCTTCTGCATTCTCTTCATTTACAGAACGCATCATTTCAAGTCCAACAACTGTAGTTCCATACTCGCTTAAAACAATATCATCAATGTCATAAGCACAATCCTTCTTATACAAGAACAATGTTCCTAATCTCTCGCCTGCTATATCAATTGGTGTAATAATTGCGCGGAATGATTCAATGTCCTTCGATACAAATCCTAAGGTTTCAAGATTCACATTTTCTTTCGTAGACAAAATGCCAAGCAGTCTTTCGTTCAGTAACGGATCAATAAATCCGCCGACCTCATCTACGATGAGTTCACCGATTTCATCGATGCCTTTGCAAACACTGGTTCCCAACACCTTGCCCTTCTTGCTGATAACAAGAACGTTGGATGCTAGAATTTCCGTTAACACGCTACAAATATCATTAAAAACAACTTTGGAAGAATTGTTGTTATGCAACAATTTATTAATCTTGCGTGTCTTATCCAGTAACTGCACACTCATGCGAACTACCTCCTTCTATCATTAATTCATTGCTAACACATAATATCATATAAATTTCAACAATTCAAGTTTTTTTAATAAAATTCACTAACTTTTATATTATTTTACACTCTTTTCTTGAATAAAGCCACATTTTTCGTCTGCGCACACCAGCTTGTTACCCTTTTCTACCATATAGCCGCCACACCTTGGACACGGCTCTTTACTTGGCTTTTGCCAGGACATAAAATCGCAATCCGGATTATCTTCGCACCCAAAAAACTTTCGTCCTTTCTTGGTTTTACGCAAAACAATTTCTTTTCCGCATTTCGGACAAGGGATGCCTTGTTTTTCTAGATACGGTTTGGTAAATCGGCAATCCGGGAATCCCGGGCAGGCCAAAAAACGTCCATGCGGTCCGTACTTGATTACCATCTGACGTCCACACATTTCACAAAACTCATCCGACAGCTCATCCGCAATGGTAACTTTCTCAAGATCGCGTTCTGCAGCCTCCACAGATTTTTCCAAATCCGGATAAAATTTACGCACAATATCTTTCCAGTTCATTTCTCCATCCGCCACCTTATCAAGTTCTTCTTCCATTCCGGCGGTAAAAGTCTCGTCGACAATTTCTGCAAATGCGTCTTTCATAATTTTATTTACCACTTCTCCAAGCTCTGTTACATACAGATTCTTGTTTTCCTTGGTAATATATCTTCTGGCAATTATGGTAGAAATCGTTGGCGCATACGTACTTGGACGTCCAATTCCCAATTCTTCCATAGCCTTTACTAACGATGCTTCTGTATAATGCGGAGACGGCTGTGTAAAATGCTGTTCGGTTACCACTTCCTGTAATGCCAGTTCCTCTCCCGGAA
>SVEW01000056.1 GCA_015057205.1 Lachnospiraceae bacterium
TTTGTTAATGGTGCTTGCTTTGGTATTGGCAGTAGAGGGTGTAAATACCATCTTAGACCGAAGCATGGAAAAGCAAATGGTACGGATAAGATTTCACATGCAAAATAATAAGTCAATATAAATGAAAAAGGCAGTCAGTATGGCGCTGACTGCCTTAAATTATACTATTTCTTCTTTGTTAATTTCAACGGACAGCCCTTCTTCTCAGGGTTCAGAGGGCAGGTGTAAATATTGCCGGTTGGATCTTTGGCAATGAAACTGATAGGACATTTTCTGCAGTCGCCCGGGGAAAAGTCGTTGGCAACAGAAAATGACAGGGTTGCTATGGTTTCATAACCGGCTGATTCAACTTCCGCTTCTTTGATCTTATCAAAAGAAAGCGTTTGTTTGCAGAATTTGCATGCGGTCTGACCAAAAATGGCCTCGCGGTCACAAGTAGGGCAGAAGTATTTCTTCTCGCCATCAACTTCACGTACAACCACGTTAACAGGTAACTGTTTTAAAATCTCGGCTTTATCCATAAAATATTCCCTCTCTTTCGTGAAAATAAAAAGAAGTCTGGGAGTAATCCAGACTTCCTTAAATAAAAAAGCTGCTAACCGGAATCGAACCGGTGACCTCCACATTACCAATGTGACGCTCTACCGACTGAGCCATAGCAGCTTGTTGAACTGTCAACATGACTACTATACTACACTATAGAGCATATGTCAAGTAAATATTTCAAAAAATATAAAAAATTTATACGATTCTATCTTTTGCATCATTAGAACCTGTTAAAAGATCCAAAACGGCGCGGTTATATTGGATAGATTCAGCAATAACTTGTTTCTGCTCAGTCTCAAGCTTGTCCATGAGAAGTTCCATGGCACCTAAGGTGGTCAATTCCTGTTCTAAGCGCAAAAGGTCGGCTTCCTGCTCCTCGGTAAGATTTAAAATTGCAACATCCTCCGGGTTGGTATTCGGGGCTTTAGGTCCTTCCTGCACGGGAGCGTTAGTAGTATCTGTTTCGCCGGATGGCAACGTACTGACATGATTCGTTACCTCTGTTGTCGGAACGGTAGAATAATCCGTACCGGATTTGTTGGTAACAATATTAAGGCTCGACGGAATGGTAACACCGTTTTCCATGAAACCGCGTATCTTCTTAATATAGTTCTGCGTTTCCTTGAATGGTGGAATGCCTCCGTATTTACGAACATTGCCGCTACCGGCGTTATACGCAGCCAGAGCAAGGTTTGTATTGCCGTCATACTGCTTTAAAAGCCGGCTGATGTATTTCGCACCGCCCATGATATTTTGCTCCGGATCGTAAGGATCCTTTACACCAAGGTATTTGGCTGTTGCAGGCATAAGCTGCATGATGCCTTTGGCACCGCAATGAGAAGTAGAATTCGCGTGAAATTCTGATTCTGCCTTCGCCATGGATTTCAAAAGATTTACATCAACATGGTAGGTGGCGGCAGCTTTATTAAAAATAGCATCCAGTGTGGTGGTCTTTTTCGAGGCCTGATTCAGTTCCTTGGAAAAATCGCCACTGCTGCGATGAGCAGACTTTGTGGATGCAACGTGCTTATCGGAAAGCTGCGATATCGCATGAATGTCCATGCAAAAACCTCCTGTTCTTTGTAGTGCATTTGTAAAAATCTATACCGTGATTATAGCACAACTTAATACAAAATCCTACCGATTTTCGCCAAGATATGCTACAATAAGTATGAAAAAACTGTGGAGAGCTGACGTGATGATAACGATATTGTATAATCCCTGGGCCAATAATGGGAGGGGAGAAAAGGAAGCAAAAGAAGCGTTGATGCACTTAAGTGGTGATAAAGCGTTTATGGATATCTGCCATGTTCGGGATTACCGGGAATTTTTCGGGCAGATGCAAGAGGAGGATGAAGTTGTTCTTTGTGGCGGGGATGGAACCTTGCAACATTTTGTTAATGAAATGCCGGAAGAGGCGTTGAATACGAAATTATATTATTATCCGGTAGGATCCGGGAATGATTTTGGAAATGATATTGAATGGCATAAAGAGAAGGGACCGATTTATTTAAATGATTATTTGAAACAATTGCCGGTGGCGGAGTTTCAAGGGAAAAAGCGGTACTTTATTAATAACTTCGCTATGGGGATTGACGGATATGTTTGCGAGAAGGCGGATGAACATCGTAAACGAAAAAAGCAGAAGATAAACTATACCGCGATTGCGCTGAAGGGATTACTGTACGATTATAAGCCCGGCAACGCGCGAGTGATTACCGATGAGGGAGAATATTCCTTTAAGAATGTATGGATGGCACCAACTATGAAGGGAAGGTATTTTGGTGGAGGTATGATGGTTGCGCCAATGCAGAACCGATTGGATGAGGACGGAATGTTAACGTTGGTGGTGGTGCACCAGAAAAGCAGATTACGCCTGCTTTCCATTTTCCCTAAGATTTTTAAAGGTGAGCATGTAACGTATGCGGATACGGTATCTTTTTTGTGTGTAAAGCATGCGAAGGTAATTTTTGATCGGCCTACCAGTGTGCAGATTGATGGAGAAGTGTACCGAAATGTACAGGAATACGAAGTTTTTGCAAAAAAATAAAAAAGTACTTGCATTTATGTGCGATGTATGATAATATAGTTCTTGGCTGTTGAAAAGCTATGCTGGCGTGGCGGAATGGCAGACGCACCAGACTCAAAATCTGGCGATGGCGACATCGTATGGGTTCAAGTCCCATTGCCAGCATCCCTTCCCAAGATAAGTAATCAGTTTTTATACTGGTTGCTTATTTTTTTTACAAATTATCGGGAAGGGAATGCCTATTATGAAACAGTTTGACTAGAGTTTAAAACCTGAAAAAATCATATTGTCTTTTTGTTATAGACGTGGTACAGTGTATGTAGTTTGTTGCATGTAGGAACGTGTTTCAAGTGAGGTAATATGAAGAAAAGAACGCATTTTGCATTATCAAGACAGTTACTTAAAGACAACAGACATAATTTGGGATATCTTGAATCGGCACTGTATTGTTTTGGGTCAATCTTCCCGGATTGTTCTCCCTTGTGCCTGATTCGGCCGCACATGTTTGCGGTTACCAATCGTAAGACGAAGAAACGTATGGTAAAGTTGATATCAGGGCAGTATAACCGTTATGCCGATTGCTTTCGGCTGGGTTGTTTAAGCCATCATGTGGCGGATTATTTTACCGCACCGCATAATCGTACCGGAGTAGCCGGTTTTTGCATGGATCATCGCGGATATGAGATGCGCTTGCACGATTATTTTAAGGAGAGCTTGAAGGAACAGGGCGCGCATAGTGAAGCGGTGACAATGCGACAGATTTCATTTTGGAAGAATATGGAATCGAAGCATGAGATTTATCTGAGTACAATTTCTGAGAAGGAATCTTTAGCGACGGATTACGAATACATAATGGAGCAGATGACCACGTTGTTTTGGCTTTTTGCAGAACAAAGACAGCAACAGGTCGCGTGTGCGTAGAGATGAGAATGACAAGACAAGCGAAAGAATTTTTAAAGAAGCTCTCCACCCTTTGGGTTGTGGGAGCTTTTGTTGTAGGTATGTTTTATACCGAGGATAAGTATTTTAATATGTTGGAGGCAAAAGCGGCCTGTATTGATTTGCTGGCAGTGGTTTTTGTGTGCATGTCGGTATTGGCGGCGCTTGCAATTTTGTATGACACACCCATAAAGGAGTGTGCGAAAGATAATTGGAAAAAAATAAACGGATTTGACATCGCGGTGGCCGCCTTTGTTTCGAGTACGGTTTTTGCGAACTTGACAACGGCTTACCCAAGGGAAGCATTCTGGGGAAGTTTTGGCTGGCGCGTGGGAACGTTTTATTTCATTTTGATGGGATTGGTATATGCCTTTTTGCATCGTTATGCCGAGGTGGAGCGGAAGCTGTTGTATGGGATTGCCGTTTTCGTAGATTTGGAGTTTTTGTGGATTGTGTGCAATGGCTTTTATCTGGATTTTTTAGGTTTTCATAAACAGTTGGCAGCAAAAGATTACGGACGATACGTTGGTAGCGTAGGAAATACCAACTGGTATGTGGGATTCCTGAGCCTGGTTTTACCGTTTCTTTTTTATGGAGCGATTAAGGGGCAGAAACGCTGGCAGAGAATTTCTTGCTATGTGGGGGTGCTTCTTGGAAGCATGAGCGTGGTGACAATTCATTGTGATGGCATATTCCCTGCGTTGTTTGTGCTAACTATGGGTAGTTTGTATTACGGGTTTGCCAATGGCGAGCTTACAAGGTTGTGGCCGCTTTATACGTTGTTCTGGATAGGCGTTGGGATGGTGTGGCTATTGTCCTTAATGTTGCCTATGGTAACGGTGGATGGATTGGCAGAATGGATTCTTAACCCGCTTGTGTGGGGAACGGGAATTGGCGTTTGTCTGCTTTTTTATCTGATTAGCAAAGCTATGCAGGATAAGGAACGACCAATTTTTGCAAGGACAGTGATGATAGGAAGTGTGCTTGCGGTTGCAGGCGGAATCCTGTATGTGAGTGGACACTTTTCAAACAGTTGGGGAACCAATCGTGGGTATATCTGGAAAAAAGCGGTGCAAATTTATAGTGATTTCCCGCTATTGCGAAAACTGTTTGGCGGAGGTGCCAATTGTTTTGGCTTGTTTTATCGGGAGTTGACGGGAAGTGACTGGGTACGCAACGCTCATAATGAATTTTTGGAATATCTGGTGTGTACCGGATTGTTTGGTCTGCTATCCTATGTTGCTATATTTGTCTGCGCAATAAAGGAAAAAACGGAGAAAGATCCCTTTTTGATTGCCGGTAAGCTGGCTATTATGGCCTATATGGCCCAGGCGTTTTTTAATAATCCGCAGGCATTGAATGGTGCAATTTTTTATACAATTTTAGCGATGTATAGACGAAAGAAGCAAAGTGTGATAGAATAAAGTCTGAATTTAAATGTTTGGAGGGATTATTGGAATGAAAAATCAGTATGGCGATTATATTTTGCAGAAAGCATCTGAAGTGTTGGCAATCCCAAGCCCAACCGGTTATACAGCAGAAGCTGCGAAATTTATAATCAAAGAATTTGAAGCATTGGGTGTCAAGGCAACACAGACTGTTAAGGGTGGTGTAGTTCTTGATTTTGGCGGTAAGGATGATGATAATGCAATTTTACTCGAGGCACATATGGATACCTTAGGTGGTATGGTATGTGAAATCACCGGATCCGGTCGTTTGAAGATTTCCCCACTTGGCGGAATGGAAGCAAACAATGCGGAAGCTGAGAACGTTACGGTGGTTACTAAGTTTGACGGGGAATACGAAGGAACCTGCCAGCTTGCAAACGCATCGGTACATGTAAATGGTGAGTACAAAGACACGAAGAGAAAATGGGATAACATGGAAATTGTGTTGGACGAAAAGGTTAAGAATGCAGAGGATGTGAAGAAACTTGGCATCAGCATTGGTGATGTGGTTTGTTTCGATCCGAGAACACGTATTACCAAACAGGGATACATCAAGAGTAGATTTTTGGATGATAAGTTAAGTGTTGCAATCCTGATGGGATACGCTAAATACTTGAAAGATGAAGGAAAGACTCCTGCACGTAGAACATATGGACATATCACAGTTTATGAAGAAGTTGGACATGGCGGATGTGCTTCTGTTCCGGAAGGAGTTACCGAAGCAATTTCCGTAGACATGGGATGCGTTGGTAACGGACTTGATTGCGATGAAACCATGGTTTCTATTTGTGCAAAAGATTCCGGTGGTCCTTATAGCTACGATGTAGTGAAAGGTTTGATTGAGGCTGCTAAGAAAGCCGGTGCGAAATACGCAGTTGACGTATATCCGCATTATGGTTCCGATGTGGAAGCAACCTTAGGTGCCGGCTATGATGTGAAGCACGGATTAATCGGTGCCGGTGTTTACGCTTCTCATGGATATGAGAGAAGTCATCGTGACGGTGCTGAGAACACCCTGAAACTGATTGCAGAATATATTGGTTAATACAAAAAAGAGGCAGGAGTGATTCCTGCCTCAAATTTATTTTCTTCTTGAACGTCCAAAGCTCTGTGTGTTGCTGGCTCCACGCGTGTTGTTGAGTCTTCCGGTGCCAACTGGCTTCGCAGCGGTGCGCGATTCCTGACCGGAGTGATAGGTTAAACGCGTCTTGGCGGGTTCCTTAGCAAGGCGTTTCTTGCGTTCGTCGCGAACGGTATTTCGAATCTCACGTAAGCTTAATATTAACTCCCGTGCAGGATCAGTTCCGGCTGAACTTCTGGTTACTGCCATACAAAAACCCCCTTCCGTTGTAAAATTCATTTCTATAAATAGTATCGGCTAATTGTTCTGAATACTTTACATAAATGAAAAAGTATTGTATCTTCTTTCCTTAATTATACCTTTTTATTGTGAATTTTACAAGCCCTTCTTCTTCACTTATATATAAAGTTAAATAATGATTGTAGTCGCTCATATAGGTATATGTATATAGCTTGTTTTCCAAATCGTGCGTAAATGGAATCGTTGGATCTGAGTAGGCAAGGGTTATATCCACCAGGGAAGAATTCCAGCGAATCTTCTTTGGAAGGCGCACCCTGGGTTTGTCAATTGATTCCTCAATGGAAAAGGTGATGGACCATACCATGGCTTCGTTTACGCTGACGGCTACGTCATAAGGATTGTATAGACCAATTTCTAAAACCGCATCCGTCTGTGGATTGATAAGGCGGATATTGTCCGAAGTACGCTGACCGGGCTTTAATTTAAAGGAGTCTTTCAGACCGTAGTCTTTTAGCGAGAAACTCCAATCCTTGCTGATTCGGGCATAGGAAAAGGGCAATTGGTATTTTACCCCGTCAAAGCGAAATACGCTATTATTAATATCAAATTTCTTTAAGCTTAATTTGGCGTTGGCTGCAATCTCCTTTTCCAGTGCCGAAGCGGAAATGTCCGGAAGGTGCTGTTTCTTTGGCTCGGTATCCTTGCTTTCCTGTTTGGTATTGTTTTCTTTTTTCGTATCTTCGGTACTGACATTCTTATGCGTTGTAGTTGGTGCTTTATCTGCGCAAGCAGTGGTAAAAAGCGCGCACGCACATAGAAGTGGAAGTAATAATATTCTCTTTTTCATTTCAAATTCTCCATTGCTTTCATTTATCGCTCCATTATAACTCTTTTTTTGGGGTGCTGTCAAAGTTTTTGCTTTTCTAATGGTCGCTTTTATTGTAAAATAAGAGACATAGGAGTGTGAAATCATGAATGAGAAACTTGTCTTAATTGACGGAAACAGTATTTTGAACCGGGCCTTTTACGGAATCCCGGATCTTACTAACAGCGAAGGAATCCATACCAATGCAGTTTATGGATTTTTGAATATTATGTTTAAGATTCTTGCGCAGGAAAACCCGCAGTACTTAACGGTTGCGTTTGACTTGAAGGCGCCTACCTTCCGGCACAAGATGTTTGAAGCTTATAAAGGCACACGGAAACCTATGGCAGAGGAATTGGCACAGCAGATTCCGATTATGAAGCAGATGTTGACTGCCATGGGTGTGCGTATTGTGGAACAGGAAGGGTTTGAGGCAGATGATTTATTAGGAACCCTTGCTTTTCGCGGGGAGGAAGCGGGCCTGACGGTGAGTCTGATTTCCGGAGACCGGGATATGTTACAGCTTGCAACGGATAAGATTTGTATTCGTATTCCGAAGACAAAGCGTAGCGGTACGGAAATTGAAGATTATTTTGCAGACGATGTGAAAGAAGTATATGGCGTAACGCCGAAGGAATTCATTGATGTGAAGGCATTGATGGGGGATACGGCGGATAATATTCCGGGAATTCCGGGAGTGGGTGAGAAGACGGCCACGGCGTTGATTGCTACCTATGGAAGTATTGAGAATGCTTATGAGCATCGGGATGAAGTGAAACCAAACCGGGCAAAGGAATCTTTGACGAATCATTATGATTTGGCGGTTATGAGTAAGAAACTGGCTACGATTGTTACGGATAGTCCGGTGGAACTTGATTTAGAGAAAGCAAGACTTACGGATTTATTTACGGAAGAAGCCTATGTACTTTGCAAGAAACTGGAATTTAAGAACTTGCTTTCGAAATTTGAGAAAAAGGGAGAAGTAGAGGATGTTCAGAGCCCTTATAACTGTGCTTTAAGATGTGAAGAGTGGTTACAGTTGGTTGCGAAAGCTTCCGGAAATAAAGTTGCCCTGATGATATATGAAGGCGGATTGAGCGGTGTACTGCTTGTCAATGACAAAGAGGGCGGTGTGTTCGTACCGGCGGATGAAGCGGATAAAGAGGCGCTTTTGCAGAGCGTTATTACGGTTTGCGATACGGCTGCGTGTGTAGTTAGTGGGGATGCGAAGGCGTTGATGAAATATCTTCCGGCAGATGTGAAAGAGAAGGCTTATAGGAATAAGACGTTGCAGGATGTGGGAATTATGGCCTATTTGCTGAATCCGGTACTGGGAGATTATCCTTATGATTATTTGGCATCAGAATATCTGGGGCGCATGGTACAGGGAAGAGAAGAATTAGTGGGCAAGAAAGCCCTTTCCACCATGGATGAAGCGGCTGTGACCTACGCATTAACGGAAAGCGAAGTGCTTTATCAGGCGGAGCCTGTTTTGCGAAAAGCATTGCAGGAGCAGAATATGGAGGCGCTGTTTGATGATATAGAGATGCCTCTTGCTTATGTTTTAGATGAAATGGAACAAAATGGTATTCGTGTGGATGCCGATAGTCTTAAGGAATACGGTGAGGCATTGACAGGACGTATTGCGGAGTTGGAGCAGCAGATATATAGTGAGGCGGGAGCAGAATTTAATATCAATTCTCCGAAACAGCTTGGTGTTATTTTGTTTGAGAAATTACAGATGCCTCATGCAAAGAAGACGAAGACCGGTTATTCTACGTCTGCGGAAGTGTTGGAAAAACTGGCCGGAGAGTATCCGATTGTGGAGGCGATTTTGGAATATCGGCAGTTGACGAAATTAAAGTCTACCTATGCGGATGGATTGGCGAATTATATTGCGCAAGATGGTAGAATACATGGTACCTTTAATCAGACCATTACAGCCACCGGACGTATTAGTTCTACGGAGCCGAACCTTCAGAATATTCCGGTTCGTATGGAGCTTGGAAGACAGATTCGTAAAGTTTTTGTTCCGCGGGAAGGGTATGTGTTTGTGGATGCGGACTATTCACAGATAGAGTTGCGTCTGCTTGCACATTTGTCCGGGGATGAGAAGCTGTTGGAAGCTTTTCGCAGTGGAAAAGATATTCATGCGTCTACGGCTGCTCAGGTTTTCCATGTGCCGTTTGATGAGGTGACACCGGAACTTCGCCGGAATGCGAAAGCAGTGAATTTTGGTATTGTGTATGGAATTAGCGCTTTTGGATTGAGTCAGGATTTGGATATTCCGGTAAAAGAGGCGGATGCTTACATTAAGAGTTATTTCGAAACGTATCCTTCTATTAAAGGATATCTGGATGGATTAATTGAAAGTGCAAAGACTACCGGGTATGCAGAAACATTATATCATAGAAGACGTCCTATGCCGGAACTTTTGTCTAAGAACTTCATGCAGCGTTCTTTTGGAGAGCGGGTTGCTATGAATGCACCGATTCAGGGAACGGCAGCGGATATTATGAAGATTGCCATGATTCGAGTAAGTGAACGACTTCGGAAAGAAAATTTGGAATCAAAATTGCTGGTGCAGGTACACGACGAGCTGCTGATTGAGGCGAAGGTGGAAGAGACGCAGCAGGTTTGCAACCTGTTGACAGAAGAGATGGCAGCGGCAGCAGAACTATCCGTTGAACTTCTGGTGGATGCTCACGAAGGAAAGAATTGGTACGAGGCGAAATAGGATGATACTTGGTGTAACAGGCGGCGTGGGAGCCGGCAAATCTGTGATTTTGGAATATTTGAAACAGGAATATGGGGCTAAGGTTCTGATGGCAGATGATATTGCAAAGGAATTGTTAGAACCCGGAGCAGAAGCACTTTTGGAATTACAAAAGATATTTCCGGCAGAAGTTTTTACGAAAGAAGGGGCCATAGATCGAGAGGCCATGGCAGCATTCATTTTTCAAAAGCCGGAGAAGCGGACGGAGATGAATGCAGTGGTTTTTCCGTTGGTGCGAAAGCGAATTTGTGATGAAATACAAAAAAGTGAAACGACGGATATGGTGGTAATTGAAGCTGCTTTATTAATTGAAGAACATTACGATGAAATTTGTGACGTGATGTGGTATATTTATAGTAGTGAAAAGAATCGGCGTGAACGATTGGCTGACAACCGGGGATATTCACAGGAACGAATTACGGCGATGTTTCAGAGTCAGCTTTCGGAAGAGGCCTTCCGGGAAGGCTGCGATTTTGTGATAAATAACGATGGAAGTCTAGAAGATACCTATGCGCAGATAAAGGAGAATATACGAACATGGAAAGACAAGATGGAGCGTTAGTGTTTGGTTTGGATATCGGAACCAGAAACGTGGTAGGAACGGTGGGTTACAAGAAAGAAGATGAATTTTTTGTTGTGGCACAGTGCAATGAGGAGCATGAGACCCGTTCCATGTTAGATGGACAGATTCATGATATCGGACGTGTGGGACGCACAATTGGAAAAGTAAAGAATCAGCTTGAGGAACTTGCGGATACAACGCTTTCGGACGTATGTATTGCTGCGGCTGGTCGTGTACTGAAAACGGAGGAAGTTCGTGTAGATTATGAATTTCCGGAGGAACAGGTAGTTACCAGCGAGGATATTCACAATTTGGAATTAATGGGTGTGGAAGAGGCCCAGCAGAAATTGAATGAGGAAAATGATACGAAGTTCCGCTTTTATTGCGTTGGATACTCGGTTGTGCGTTATTACTTAAATGACGACCCGATTTCCAACTTAGAGAGTCATAAGGCTGAGAAGATTACGGCAGATGTGATTGCAACCTTTTTGCCGGAGGATGTAGTAGATGGATTGTATTCAGCAGTGAATGCAGCCGGTTTGGAAGTGGCAAATCTGACTTTAGAGCCTATTGCCGCTATTAATGTGGCAATTCCGGAAGCCTTTCGTCTGCTGAACATTGCTCTTGTGGATGTAGGTGCCGGTACCTCCGATATTTCTATCACCCGAGACGGAAGTATTATTGCTTATGGTATGATTCCGCATGCAGGAGATGAAATTACGGAACTTTTGGTACAGCATTATCTGGTGGATTTTAAGACAGCTGAGCATATTAAACGGACCAGTACCTTTGAGGATACCATTACGTATCAGGATATCATGATGCTTGAGCATAAGATCCCGTCAAAAGAGGTGTGGGAGTTGGTAGAACCGCTGGTTGACAAGATTACCACAGAAGTGGCCGCTAAAATTATAGAATTAAATGGTGATCAGAGTGTTAGTGCCTGCTTCGTAGTTGGTGGTGGTGGAAAAGTGCATGGATTTACTTCTATGCTCGCGGATAAGTTAGGAATTGCCAAGGAGCGTGTGGCTCTTCGTGGTGAGGAAGTTCTTCAGAAGGTTCATTTTGAACAGGAAGAGATTCAGAAAGATCCGTTGATTGTTACACCGGTTGGTATTTGTCTTAACTATTATGATCAGACGAATAATTTCATTTTCGTTCGATTTAATGGGGAACGAATGAAACTTTATGATAATAATAAATTAACCGTTATGGATGCGGCAATGCAGGCCGGATTCCCGACAAATCAGTTGTTTCCGCGTCGTGGAACGGAAATCAATTTTACCGTTAATGGGAAACCGCGTATTGTACGCGGTGGTAGTGGTGAGTCAGCCATTGTGAAAGTAAACGGTAAACAGGTAAGCCTGTCTACGCCGATTTATTCCAACGTAGAGATTGAGATTATTCCTTCCACGGAAGGAAGTAAGGCAAGTTGCACCATTGGTGATTTGCAGGAATATACCAAAGAGGATATCGCTTTTGTTGTAAACGGAAGAACCGTTGTTTGCCCGAAATTTGTGGAGGTAAACGGTAGCTTAGAACCTTCTACCTACGAGGTTAAAGAGGGTGACCGCATTGAGTTACGCAATTATTATACGGTAGAACAGCTCTGTGAGTTTATGGATGTGGAAATTGATGCGGACAGAGAAATTTTAGTGAATAATGTACCGGAGAAACTTGAAACGCTGGTATATGAGAATTTTACAGTGAACTGGACGCAGACCGGATCTAAGATGCATTATGACGAAGGACCGGAGCAAGAAGTAAGTCCGGTATCGGATGTGGAAGAAACCGTGGATGAGATTGTTAACGATCTTCCAAGTGAGATTGCGCCGACAATTCAGCAGGAGAAGGTGGAAGTGAAGCCGGAAGAAACCATCGCTATGAACGTTACAGTGAATGGGACGCCGATTATTCTAACGGGACGTAAAGATTACATGTTTGTGGATATTTTTGAACACATTCATTTTGATATTAATGAAGCTCATGGTCGTTCTGTGGAGACTCTGGTAAACGGACAGGTGGCTACCTATACCCAGCCTCTGAATGAAGGGGATAAAGTCGAAGTGCATTGGGTGGAGAATTAGTTAGAAACGAGTGAATAAATGAGATTAACAAGTATTGCAAGTGGCAGCAGTGGAAACTGCATATATATAGGAACCGATAATACGCATCTTTTGGTGGATGCGGGAATCAGCTGTAAGCGAATTGTGGCGGGATTGACGGATTTATCCATTAAGCCGGAGGAAGTGGGGGGCATTTTGATTACCCACGAGCACAGCGATCATATTCAAGGACTGGGTGTATTGTCTCGTAAATATGGAATTCCAATTTACGCAACACCGGGAACCACCAAGGGAATTTTAAGTTATTCTTCTCTTGGGAAGTTTGATGAAAGTCTGGTACACCCTATTACCTGCGGAGTGGATTTTACCATCGGAGATATTGTGATTGAAGCGTTTCCGATTCCTCACGATGCCAATGAGCCCTGTGCTTTTGTGGCTTCCCATGGGAAAAAGAAAGTTGCGGTGGCTACGGATATTGGTATGTATGATGAAGAGATTGTACGTCACTTGTCGGGACTGGATGCGCTGTTGTTAGAGGCCAATCATGATGTGAAGATGCTTCAGGTTGGTAGTTATCCTTATTATCTGAAACAGCGTATTCTTGGAAATCGAGGACACTTGTCAAACGAGAATTCCGGCCGATTGTTAAGTAGGATTCTGCACGATCGTTTTCAGGGGGTGCTTTTGGGACATCTTTCCAAAGAAAATAATTATGAACGATTAGCCTACGAGACGGTAAAAATGGAAGTGACGTTGGGAGATTGCCCTTACAATGGTGACGATTTCCCGATAGCCGTTGCGAAGCGCGACGAACCATCGGAAATCATTTTCGTCTAGGTTTATAGGTATTGTTAAGTAAGGTTGCCCGTTTTATGGAGTCATCTCCATAGCGGGCTCGTACTTTATCTATGGCAGCGTCTAATTTTTCTAATTTCTCATGTTTCCCATTATCGAATAAATCATATTGATAAGAGGTGCCTTCTTCGGCCTTGGCAGTAGCAACTCCTAACAAACGAATGGGGGTATGGTCCCATAATTCATCGAACAGGCGACTGACTTCTACATACAACTCTTGTGTGACATTGGTGTTGGAATAAAGGGAAGTCTGGCGGGAGTGATCCTCAAAATCCGTGTTGCGGATGGTGACGGATACTACGCCGGCTTTCTTCTTGTCATAACGCAGGCGACTGGCAACAGTTTCACATAAGGATAACAGGATTTCCTTGGCTTGGACAGCGTCGGTAATGTCCTCTGAAAGAGTGGTGGCGTTGCTGTAGCCTTTCGTCTCGGGGGTATGTGAAAATTCGTCATCGGAGCAGTGGCCGTTGGCGTATTGCCAGGCTGTAAGCCCCATTTTGCCAAGATGATTCTGAAGCAAAATGGGGTCGCTTTGCGCCAGGGCGCCGATGGTGTGGATGCCAAGGGAATGAAGTCGCTTGGCGGTGCTTTTGCCAACGAATAATAAGTCTTGTATTGGCAGTGGCCACATTTT
>SVEW01000057.1 GCA_015057205.1 Lachnospiraceae bacterium
AAGATTTTAATGTGTTAGTGAATTTCTTCTATTCTGAGTTTTTCTGTGACTATTTGGAAGAGGTGATAAGTGATTTAGATGATGAAAAATCTGTAGTTACATTATTCAAGGGTATGGAGTATTTTATTGAGATGATGAAGGAATATGGCATTGAAGTGCCATTTTGTTCAATAAAAGACTACTTAGAACAAAACTATGAAGATGGAAACAAACTGTTTTTACAGTTAAAAGAAAGGTATGACAAAGAGCAAGCAGATTATCAAGTAGATGAAGAATTTGGCGAAATGTTTGGAAGTATAGATTTCGCTTGATAGATGAGTATGCATTAGTAAAATTATATTTTGCTATGAAAATTGAAGAATATTATACGAGAAAGCAAAAGTAAAAAAAGATGGATGGGAGATATAAGGATATGATTCGTGTATTAAAAAAGGGAATGGCACTAATATTGGTATTGGCATTATGTTGTACAGTGTTTGGAACAGGCTATGTATGTGCAAAAAATGGTTTTAATAAGAAGCCAACGAGTGATGTAGGATTTGAAGCAAATAAAAAAACGAATGGGAAAAAGGTAAAGGCCCCAAGTGGAAATTATGGATATAAAGATTCAAAAAATAGGGTATGGGTACCAGATGGAAAAATGCATGGTGGAAAAGGGTGGACTAGAGAATACCCAGATGGAAGTCATGATCACGTCTACGAAAATGGAAATTTAAGGGTACATAGTAGCAAGTCAAATAGTGCCTCAAATAATTGGTTATTAGTTGCAGTTGGAATTTTACTACTTGGTGTAACTGTGCTTAGTCCTATTCCGGGAGATGAGATAGTTGTAGGGGGAGCATTGTTAGGATTGTAAATAATATTAATGTAGGCTATCGCTCTAGATGGTTTCTAGCGTGATAGACATTTTTAGGGAACGCTGATTAATTCGATGATTATACCGGGAACGGTAGTGTTACTTTTGCTACCACTGATAGCGGATTTATATCAGATGCATGTAATGCGGATGCGTGGAGTAAGTTATTCGAATGCGAACGACTATATAACAGAGTGGCCGTTGGTAGGGATACTGATTATAGCGTTGCTGATGATTGTAGATGGACTTTGGGGTTACTATAATTATTGCAAATCTCATAAAGAGAAAAAAGAGGAATAAGAGGAAAACGCTTCTGTACCGAATAACCGGTGTGGAAGCGTTTTAATGTGCGCCATAAGATACGTATCACACTTGAAAGAACCTAGAAAATTTTGTATACTATATCAATAGAACGATTCGAAAAGGAGAAAGTAATATGTGCGAGAATTGTAAGAAGAAATATTATCTTACAACGGCCATTGCTTATACATCCGGAAAGCCGCATATAGGCAACACCTATGAGATTGTGTTAGCAGATGCCATTGCAAGATTTAAGAGAGAAGAAGGATATGACGTATATTTTCAGACCGGAACGGATGAGCACGGTCAGAAGATTCAGCTGAAAGCGGAAGAGGCAGGCATTACACCGAAGGAATTCGTAGATGGTGTGGCAGGACAGGTAAAGGAAATCTGGGATATGATGAACGCATCCTATGACAACTTTGTTCGTACTACCGATGCGGATCACGAAGAACAGGTTAAGAAGATTTTTAAGAAACTTTATGATAAAGGCGACATTTATAAGGGATACTACGAAGGGTTGTATTGTACGCCATGTGAGTCCTTTTTCACAGAGGCGCAGTTGGTAGATGGTAAGTGCCCGGACTGTGGCCGTGAAGTGGTAAAAGCGAAAGAAGAAGCTTACTTCTTCAAAATGAGTAAGTATGCAGATCGTTTAATTGAGCACATCAATACGCATCCGGAGTTTATTCAGCCGGTTGCTCGTAAGAATGAGATGATGAATAACTTCCTGCTTCCTGGATTGCAGGATTTGTGCGTATCTCGTACATCATTCTCCTGGGGAATTCCGGTGGATTTTGATCCGGGACACGTGGTATATGTTTGGTTAGATGCGTTGACTAACTATATTACCAAGATTGGTTATGATGCAGATGGCAATCATTCCGATCTTTATAAAAAGAACTGGCCGGCAGATTTGCATCTGATTGGTAAAGATATTATTCGTTTCCATACCATTTACTGGCCGATTTTCTTAATGGCACTAGATGTACCGCTTCCGAAGCAGGTATTTGGACATCCATGGCTTCTTGTGGGCGGCGGAAAAATGAGCAAGTCTAAGGGAAATGTAATTTACGCAGATCAGCTGGTGAATATGTTTGGTGTAGATGCAGTTCGTTATTTCGTGCTTCATGAAATGCCTTTTGAAAACGACGGAAGCATTACCTGGGAGTTAATTACCGAGCGTATTAATTCTGACCTTGCCAATACCCTTGGAAACCTGGTAAATCGTACCATTTCCATGAGTAACAAGTATTTTGGCGGTGTAGTCGAGAACAAAAATGTCTGCGAAGAAGTCGATGAAGATTTGAAGGCAGTAGTTACCGGAACGCGTGACCTTGCCATTGCGAAGATGGAAGAACTTCGTGTGGCAGATGCCATTACTGAGATTTTCAATTTGTTTAAGCGTTGTAATAAATACATTGACGAGACCACACCTTGGGTTTTGGCCAAAGAGGAGGCTACCAAGGATCGTCTTGCAACCGTTCTTTACAATTTGACAGAGAGCATCAGCATTGGTGCAAACTTAATCCGTAGCTTTATGCCGGAAACAGCGGATAAGATTCTCGCACAGTTAAATACAAAAGCACGTGATTTTGACAGTTTGACAACCTTTGGTGTATATCCAAGTGGTAACAAGGTAACTGAGAAACCGGAAATTTTGTTTGCTCGTTTGGATGAGGCAGAGGTTCTTGCAAAAGTGGAAGAATTGTACGGTTCCAAAGAAGAAGACAAAGAGCCGGGTATGGTAGAAGGCATGGATGTGGAAGAGAAACCAATCGTAACTTACGATGATTTCGATAAGTTACAGTTCCGTATTGGAAAAGTGCTTTCCTGTGAGGAAGTGCCGAAGAGCAAGAAGCTTTTGCTTTTCCAGGTACAGATTGGAAATGAAACACGTCAGATTCTTTCCGGAATCAAGAAGTACTACAAACCGGAAGAAATGGTTGGAAAGAATGTGATGGTACTGACCAATCTTGCACCTAGAATGATTGCAGGATTAGAGAGCCAGGGAATGATTCTCTCCGCAGAAGACGATGAAGACAATGTATTTGTAATGACTCCGGATAAAGATATTAAGCCGGGTGCAGAGGTATGTTAAATGATTTTTGATACCCATGCTCATTACGATGATGAGCAGTTTGATACAGACAGAGAAGATCTCCTACGGGAGATTTTTTCTGCAAATATTGATAAAATTGTAAATGTAGGCGCAGATATGGAAACGTCTAAGCAGAGTGTTGCTTTGGCAAAAGCATACCCACAGATTTATGCGGCGGTGGGCGTACATCCCAGTGATATAGCATGTCTGAGTGAAGATGCTTACACAGAACTGCGTCAATTGGCAGCAGAAGATAAGGTGGTTGCAATCGGAGAGATTGGCCTTGATTATTATTGGGACAAGGAGCCGGATGTGCAAGCAGCACAACGAGAAGCTTTTAAGCGGCAGTTAGCTTTGGCAAGAGAATTGAATTTGCCTGTTATTGTGCATTCCAGAGATGCGGCGAAGGATACCATGGACATTCTCATGGCAGAAGAGCCTGTGGAAAATCCGGGAATCATTCATTGTTATAGCTATTCCGTAGAGCAAGCCAAAGAATACGTAAAAAGAGGTTACTATATTGGCGTTGGTGGCGTGGTAACCTTTAAGAATTCAAAAGTATTGAAACAGGTAGTGGAAGAGATTCCGCTTGAACGTATTGTTGTGGAGACGGATTGTCCGTATTTAGCTCCGGAACCGAACCGTGGTAAACGAAATGCGTCCCTGAATCTTCCATATATTGTGGATAAGATTGCACAAATCAAAGGAATCAGTGGAAAAGAAGTAGAAGAAGTAACCTATGAGAATGCCTTGAAGGTATATCGTTTATAAAAAGGAGAGTACATGGCAACACTTGGAATTCCGGCAAATACCATTGCCGTATTACAAAAATATGATTTTAATTTTCAAAAGAAATTCGGACAGAACTTCTTGATTGATACCTCTGTGCTCGATCGTATTATTGCAGCATCTGAGATAACAAAAGAGGATATGGTATTGGAGATCGGGCCGGGAATTGGTACCATGACCCAGTATTTGTGCGAGGCGGCCCGAGAAGTGGTGGCGGTGGAAATTGATAAGAATCTGATTCCGATTCTGGAAGACACGCTGTCTGCTTATGATAATGTGACAGTCATCAATCAGGATATTTTGAAGGTGGATATCAACAAATTGGCCGATGAACGAAATGATGGTCGTCCGATTAAGGTGGTTGCGAATTTGCCGTATTATATTACGACGCCGATTATTATGGGATTATTTGAGAGTCATGTGCCACTGGATTCCATTACCATTATGGTACAAAAGGAAGTGGCAGATCGGATGCAGGTTGGACCGGGAACGAAAGATTATGGTGCATTATCTTTAGCGGTGCAGTATTATGCAAAACCGGAAATTATAGCAAATGTTCCACCCAACTGTTTTATGCCAAGACCGAAGGTGGGCTCGGCAGTTATTAAACTAAATCGATATGAGAACCCGCCGGTTGATGTGGAAGATGAAGGACTGATGTTCCGCATCATACGTGCTTCATTCAATCAGCGTCGTAAAACACTGGCAAATGGCCTTAAGAATGGTGGAATACCGGTTACCAAGGAAGAATTGGCGGATATTCTTGGCAAAATGGGACTTTCCGAAAATATTCGAGGAGAAGCCCTGACCCTTGAGCAGTTTGCTACCTTAGCAAATTTTATAAAAAGTATAAAAAATTAAGAAACTTTTCATAGCTTCCCCACATCTAAAATATGATGTAGGACAGGAGATAACTATGAAGAGATTAAAACGACTACTAAGTATCAGTCTCCTGTTAATGGTTATACCGCTAACAGGAGCTTTTTTTGTGAGAAAAGAGCCGGACATAGAAGATCTGGTCCTACTACAATTGATGGTGGAAGCCGATCCGGATTTTGAACCTGCCGCATTGCGCGCGCAAGCCATTCTTATCCGAACGAATTTAATCGTAGAGAAGCAGACGGAAGATGTGACACGAAGCAAGTTTTCGGATGTGTTGAAGCACGATACAACGGGAAGGAATTTAGCAGTTTTTCAAGACGCTGTAAGCCAAACAGAAGGTGTGATAGTGAAAGTAGAAGGCAAATGTGTACAGCTCCCCTATCACAGAAGCAGTTGTGGCTCTACCAGAGCAGCTGAAGAAATTCAAGAAAAGAAAGCCTCTTATATTAAGAGTGTCCCTTGTCCGGATGACGTGTTGGCGGAAGGTTTTTTGCAGGTGAGAGAGTTTCCGAGTGGTGAAAAAGTGAAGATTATTCGCCGATTTCCAAGTGGTTATGTTGAGACTGTAAAGTTACGGGGGAAAATGACTGTAACCATGACAGGCGAGGCATTCCGCAGAGAATTCGGTTTATCGTCTTCTTGTTTTTACCTGAAGAAGAAAGAGGGAAAGGTGTATATCATTACCAAAGGATGTGGCCATGGCTTTGGTTTGAGCCAAAGCATGGCTAATACCCTTGCAAAAAAGGGAAAAACGGAAGAAGAAATACTATCTTATTTTTTTGAAAAATTAGAGTTTTTCAGAATGAATATTGAGTAAAATGTCCATACTATTTATATCACTAGGAAAAGGAGTATGGATATGAAGAATAATAAGATGTATGTTTATCTTGGTTTGGGATTATTTGTTATGGCAATGGCTGTAACGGTAATGCTTTTGCCTAAAATGGCAAAGCAAAAGGAGTCTGCCAGGAATGGCAAATCCATGCAGTTACCACCTGCTTCCAATGATGAAAAGCAAGTGCAGACAAGCAGAAAAGTTTTGCCAAAGGGTCATACAGTTCCCAGCATTGTGGAAGAGGTAGCAAAGGAAGAAGCGCATAAGGACGTGAAGGAGACAGATAAAGAGGCAAAAGAAGTTAGTGTGAGCCAGTACAATTTTAATGGAGGCTCAAAATTGGCCTGGCCGGTAAAGGGAAATGTAATTATCAACTTTGATATGGATCACATGGTGTATTTTTCCACATTGGATGAGTACCGGTATAGCAATGCGATTGCAATTGAGGCAAAAGAAGATACGCCTGTTTTGGCCGCGGCAGCAGGAGAAGTAACAAAAATAGAAGAAGATACAGAACATGGAACCTGTGTAACTATGCGGATTGGACCTGAATACGAGATTACCTACGGTCAATTAAAAGATTGTAATTTAAAGGTTGGACAGAATGTCAAACGTCAGGAAGAATTTGCAAAAGTTGCAAAAGTATCATCACAGTTCGCAGAAGAAGGGAATAACCTTTATTTGTGCCTGAAACGCGAGAAAGACTACGAAAATCCTTTGTCTTATCTTGATTTTTCAGAATAAGCATTGTATCATGGAACTATGTGGGGAAAGGAGTTCCTTGTGATGTTTGATTTAAATCGTTTTGATGACACAACCAGGGAGTTGGTAAATGAAATTGAGCAAAAACGTCTGGTAGATCCTGCTCTAATTTTGGAAAAAAGCAGGAGACTTGCGGAGATAGCGCAAATGCAGGAAGAGGAAGGGTTATATGCGTATGCCTATTTTTCACAGGCGTATTGCTTGTATTTGACAAATCAAATTGAGGAGTCTTCTTTATTGTACTCACAAGTAATACCGGATTTGCAGCGAACGGAACAGTGGGATTTAGTAGCCAGGAGTTATAGTATTCTCGGTATTATCAGTAGTGGAAGTGGCAATGTGCCGATGGCTATGGATAATTATTTGCAGGGATTGCGTATATGCAAAGAACACAATTTGACTGCTATGTCAGTGATGTTAAACTGCAATATCGGTGTATTATATTTGGGATTTCGTGATATAGCCAACGCTATTAAGTATTTTAACAATGCAGTGGAGATGGCGGAGAGTCTACGTAAGACTCACGGAGATTACGAACCGTTTTTGGCAAGGTTTCAGGTAGCAACCTTGTATTTGAATCTAACCGCATGTTATGTGTATAGCGGAAGGATTGAGGAAGCGCGCAAGAATTTAAGTATTGCGCAACACATGGAAGAAGAACAACCAACCGTATCGTTGCGTCTTGGGTTGGTTATGCAAGAGGCTCAGATTAGCTTTTTGGCAGACGATTTTGAGGGATTGGAACGCTGTATTGCGGAAATCGATCAGTCGAAAGCTAATTTTGGTGCAGTGTTGGATGCGTTTGATGATGTTTTGGAATACGCATCATTTTTACAAAAAATAGGCAGAGACCAGGAGTTCTGGAATATGCTTTCCACGTTGGAAGAACTGGTGAAGGAAACCAAGAGTCCTTACTTGTATCGTAGAATTGTGGAGTTAAAGATTAATCATTATAAAGCGCAGGGAAAGAGCCGGGAATATATGCTGGCTGCTGGCCTTTATTATGAATTGTCCATGAAAATGGAGGAGGAGCGAACCGAAAGCTATAAACAGAGTCTTTCCGTGAGACTTCGTTTGGAAGAAGAGAAGCAGGCAAAAGAGGAAATGGCTACAGTTGCAGCAGATTTGCGTGTACGCTCCGAGATAGATGCATTAACGGGATTGAGAAACCGTTTTAAGATAGTAAACTTGATAGAAGAAAGTTTTATCCAATGCCAGAAGGAAGGGAAACCTTTTGCGGTAGAATTGTTAGATGTAGACTATTTTAAACAATATAATGATAATTATGGGCACCAACGAGGGGATGCTATTTTGAAAGAAACAGCAGATGCCATGCATTCCCTTGAGCGTCATCGTGGAATTTACACGGGGCGTTATGGTGGTGATGAGTTTTTAATTGTATATATCAACCGTACAAAGGATGAGGTAAAGGCATTTATGCAGGAATTAAAGGATATTTTGGATCGACAGCATATAGTTCATGAATATTCTCTGGTAAGTGATATTGTGACATTGAGTCAGGGTGCATACCATGGAATTCCTGATGCCGGAAGCAGTTACAAGCAGTTCATGGAAGATGCCGACAAAGCATTATATAAGATTAAGAAGGCCGGACGAAATAACTTTCTTGTTACAAGTGAAGAGGATAAGGAGTAAAATTTCAGATGGTATTTAGTAGTGCGGCATTTTTGTTTTTTTTCTTACCAATAACATTATTGTGTTATTATGTCTGTCCTCTCCGGTTTAAGAATGTGATTCTGGTGATTGCCAGCTTGATATTCTACGCCTGGGGAGAACCGACATACATATTGATTATGTTATTTTCCACGGTCTTTGACTATGTCAACGGCCGTCTTATTGGGATTTTCCGACAAAAAGATCAGAACCGAAAAGCGAAGCTGGTGATGATTATATCGGTAATCGGAAATCTCGGTATTTTATGTTTCTTTAAGTATACCAATTTAGCGTTATCGACGGTGCATTCCCTGACGGGATTGGCTGTGCCGGTGTTAAATGTAGCGTTGCCAATCGGTATTTCCTTTTATACCTTCCAGACCATGTCCTATACTTTGGACGTGTACTTGGGACAAGTAAAACCGCAGCATAATATTATTGCTTTTGCAACCTATGTAACCTGTTTTCCACAGTTGGTTGCAGGTCCGATTGTGCGCTATATTGATTTGGAAACACAACTTAAGGAACGTCGGGTTACATCCCAGCAGGTAGCAGATGGCTGCAGACGTTTTTGCATTGGAATGAGTAAAAAAGTACTTCTTGCGAATAGTGCAGGAGCTATTTGGGATACAATTAAGATTATGGAACCGGGAAGTATTCCGGTGGCAATGGCATGGCTTGGCGCAGTGTGTTACACTTTTCAGATTTACTTTGATTTTTCGGGATATTCGGATATGGCTATCGGACTTGGAAAAATGTTTGGATTTACATTTCCGGAGAACTTTAATTTGCCATATATTTCAAAGAGCATAACGGAATTCTGGCGTCGTTGGCATATTAGCCTTAGTACCTGGTTCAAAGAATATGTGTACATTCCACTTGGTGGTAACCGGAAAGGAACCGGACGTCAGATTTTTAATTTGATGGTGGTTTGGGCTTTAACCGGTTTTTGGCATGGTGCTGCCTATAACTTTTTGCTATGGGGTATTTATTACGGGCTATTACTAATTTTTGAAAAATTTATATTTAAGAAAATATTGGAAAAATTACCAGCAATTATACAGCATATCTACACTATGTTTTTTGTGGTTTTAGGATGGGTGCTGTTCGCTTGTGAAGATTTTGGATTTTTGTTCCAGTATTTGAAGGCCTTATTCGGAATGCAGGGTGCAGGATTTACGAATGGCGAAACGACGTATCTGATTATGGGTCATTTGGCCCTGCTCATTGCTTGCGTAGTGTGCAGTTCCAGTTTGCTTCGTCGCATTGGCGAGAAGACAAAGGGACGCTACGTGATTGCAAAGGATATCGTAATGTTGGTACTGTTTGTGATTTCGATTTGTTTTATTATCGGATCATCCTATAACCCATTTCTCTATTTCCGATTCTAAGGAGGTTGACAATGAAGAAAAATATAGCAATGTTAGGCGTTTTCTTTTTATTGATATTCGCCGGATTTTTGGGATATATGCTATGCTCAGATGTGAAATTCTCTGAAGATGAGAATCGATATCTGGCCGGACAGCCTAATTTTAGCACAGAGGCGCTTTTTAGTGGTGATTATACCGAAGGAATGGATAAGTATGCTACGGATCAGTTTCCGCTTAGAAGTCTGGCGATTACCATTAAGACGCAGATGCAGAAACTCATGGGTGTAAAAGATAGCAATGGCGTATATTTTGGTAAATATGGACAGCTAATGTTAAAGAAGAGTCCATCTGAGTTTAAAGAAAAGAAGTTTCAGAATAACTTAGCGGCTATTGAGGCTTTTGCCGGAAGAAATAAGGATATGAAGGTGTCGGTATTGTTGGCACCTACCGCTGCAGGGATTTACGAAAGTAGATTACCGTCTTATGCAGTAGATTATAATCAAAAGGAACTGCTTTTGAAAGCCAAAGCCCGTTTGGAGAATCTTAAAAATGTGAAGTTCATCAATACAGAACCGATTTTTAATATGCATTTACGTGAGAATTTGTATTATAGTACCGATCATCACTGGACAACCAAGGGAGCCTATTATGCTTATCAAGAATTCTGCAAGGAAAACGGTATGCAGCCTGTAGAGTATAACGCACAGCCGGTAAGTAATGGTTTTTATGGCACATTGTATTCCAAAGTGTTACCATGGAATATGAAGCCGGACACGGTGGAAGCGCAGGAAGTTAAAGGAAATATTACCGTTTCGCATCAGATGGGAAAGAGGGTAACCGATACCGTTTATGATAAGTCTAAACTGAAAATAAAAGATAAATATCAGTATTTTCTGGGGGGTAACGATGGTGAAGTAACCATCAAAACGGACAATAAGAATGGAAAGCATTTACTTGTTATTAAGGATTCTTATGCGAACTGTTTTTTGCCATTCTTAATAGAACAATTTGAAAGTATTCATGTAGTAGATTTACGTTATTTTAATGATAACTTTACTATGTACATGAAGGGAAATGACATCAATGAGGCGTTAGTGCTTTACAATTTGAATAATTTTGATGAAGATACAGCGATTATTAAGTTGATGATGCCATAGCGAGAATAGAGAACCTGTCGTAGCGATACGGCAGGTTTTTTTATAAAAAGTGTTGACAATAACTGTTTTATGGTGTATATATACTGTATTAACAGTAGTAACACTATAACAAGCAGGAGGACAGCATGAAGATTTCGCAAGAATCTGGAATACCCATTTATCAGCAGATAGCAACGCAACTGCGAAGTGATATTCTAGAACAGAGGATACCATCAGGTGAATACCTTCCTTCTATACGAGGCTTAGCGAAAGAATTACGTATTAGTGTCATTACCACTATGAAAGCGTATGAAATATTGGAGAAGGAAGGATTGGTTGTTGCGGTACAGGGAAAGGGATTTCTGGTGCGGCAGCAGGATGCTGAGATGGTGAAGGAACAGTATCGTCGTAAGGTAGAAGGCCATTTGCAAGAGGCGTTGGCAGCAGCGAAGATGGCTAGAATGAGTATGGATGAAGTAATAATGACATTAAAGATTTTGGACGTGGAAGGGGAATAGGCATGGAGAACGTAATTGAGATTAGAAATTTAAAGAAGAAGTATAAAGGGTATTCGTTAGATATCCCGCGTTTGGATATCCCGAAGGGGTTTACCACCGCTTTGATAGGGGAAAATGGAGCCGGTAAGACAACGCTACTCAATTTCATAGCAGGTGTACGCCTGGACTATGATGGGGATTTGCAATTTTTTGGAAAGTATAGTGATAAAGAACGGGATAAGAAAAACTGTCCGGTTCGCGACATGATTGGTTACACCGGAACAGGTAATTATTTCATTCCGAGCTGGGAAATCTATCATGTGGAGAAAGCAGGAAAATTGCTGTTTAAAGGGTTCGACAGCGACAAATTTTGGAAGTTGTGTAAGGATATGGCAGTTGTAGAAGAGGAGAAGGATAAGCAGAAGTTTATCCAGAGCTGTTCAGATGGAACCGTAATGAAAATAATGCTTGCCGGTGTTTTGGCGCGTGATACGAATCTGTTGGTTTTAGATGAGCCGGCATCACCGCTTGATCCATATATGCGTGACCGTTTATGTGAAATGCTGCAGAATTATATGGAGGAAGGCGATGGTGAGCGAAGTGTATTTTTCTCTACACACAATGTGGCAGACATGGAAAATGTTACGGATTATGCCATTATCATGGAGAACGGTGCTGTGGTAGACGCAGGATTTGTGGAAGATTTGCGTGACAAATATGTATTGGTAAAAGGTGATAGCAAAGACTACGAAGTAGCGAAGGACGTACTTATCGGGTCAAGGAAAAATAAGTATGGCTTCGAGGGCATTTGCTTAGCAGAGAAAATAGAGAAACTGACCGGTTTGGATATTTTAGCGGAACGTCCAACCTTGAGCCAGATTAGTGTAGCACTTATTAAGGAATATTCACGCATGGGAAAATAAGGAGGTACTTATGAGAAAAGCTTGGGAATGCTATTTTTCCTTCTACAGACGGTGGGTGTATTGGGTGACAATCTGTGTTGCACCGGCCATAATAATTATCAGCAAAGAAATTACGCCGGATAAATATGCGGTAGTGCTAAAGCATGAATATCTGATATTTTACTTCTTGTGCCTAATGTTATGTGAGCGGTTTGGAATGCATGGAATATTATCTTATTCAAAAGATAAATACGCATTTTTTTGCACATCGTCGAATGGAGCGGATTATTTCAGAAACGTATTTGCCGCAGATTTGACAGTTAAGACGGCGGTGTTACTGGGGTTAAGCTTTTATGTCTACGACGTGGGGCCGAAAGGCATAGTTGCTTTTACATTTGTGTATATACTGCTACTTGCGGCAAGCATTTTGATTCGCTACATCAATGTGGACAATGACGGAATTCAGGCGGCAGGCATTGTAATCGGTGTAATAGTTACCAATGTTTTTTTGGTTACTGCTATAAGCGATATGTATCGTGGTTGGCCAATATTTGTTGGGGTGGCTGTACTAGCAGGGTTTGGTTATTATAAAGCATGTATGAGAAGAATGGGGGAAAAGTATCAATGGTCAAAAATTTGAAAAATGCCTGGGCATATTACAAATTGTCAAATAGTACCGCTTACGACAATCCGGTAACAGGCTGGAGAATTAAAAATACAGCAGAAAAGGAAGGGAATGCGTGATGAGTTTAATGAAACAACAAAAGATATATTCGCAGTTAAGTGAGAGTAGATTTCGATTTTTTTGGCTGATTATAGTATTTGCTTTCGCCCTATTTGATATGTTTATTTGGAATCATCCGGATGGCTGGTCGTTAGCTGCTATGTATTTCGCCGTATTGATTTGCATGGAGCCTTATTGGTATTTTCGTAGATCCGATATGATTTTATCAGCTAATTTACATGGGGTATGGTCGAGAAAAGTGCAATTTCTGAAGCATGGATTGATAGAATTCATTTATTTAAGCCTTTTTTCGCTGTTTATGATGTGGCAATACAACGGCATATCTATACGGGATCGAATAGAATATATGGAATGGGTTGGGTTAATCATTGTATTAATGTTGTATTATAGTATTCTTGGCGGAGCAAAATTATTTAAAGTATTTAATTCGCTAGGTAATGCGGTGTTCATACTTGCCGTAATATGGGGCAGATATTATAAGATTCCGGCTGTCTCTGCATTCATGAGACAGCGAACCCTACGAGAAGCGATAGTAATTCTCTTCGTGGTCTGGAGTTTTTCTTTTGCCTTGGAAATATTTGTAGGAGAGGTAATATTAGAAAAGCCATTCATGCGAAAACATATGGACAAACGATTATCCATATAATAGAATAACTGCCACTGCAGAAGTTCTGTAGTGGCAGCTTGTCATTTTATTAGTTAAAATATCTCTTTAAGAGTCCTTCAAATGCCTTACCGTGTCTTGCTTCATCACGTCCCATTTCATGTACAGTATCATGAATTGCATCAAGATTAAGTGCTTTAGCACGTTTTGCAAGATCCATCTTTCCAGCGGTAGCACCGCATTCAGCGTCAACACGCATTTCAAGGTTCTTCTTGGTGGAATCGGTAACAACTTCGCCTAATAATTCGGCAAATTTTGCTGCATGTTCAGCCTCTTCCCAGGCAGCCTTTTCATAATAAAGACCAACTTCCGGATAGCCTTCTCTGTGAGCAACTCTTGCCATTGCAAGGTACATACCAACTTCACTGCATTCTCCTTCAAAATTAGCGCGCAAATCTTTGATAATATCCTCCGGAACACCCTTAGCAACGCCAACTACGTGTTCGCAAG
>SVEW01000058.1 GCA_015057205.1 Lachnospiraceae bacterium
CATTTTTACAATGAAAAGAAACACGATGACACGATGAAGTTATCTGAGCAATGTGTTTTCTTACTGCAGGATAAGAGCAGTGAATGCAGTTACTGTGAAGTATCGGCAAAAGAGTTTTTTGATACAGTAATGGAATCTAGGAACGAAGATGGCTATAGTACAGGTCTATTTGTAATGCTTATGGAAGATAATCAGGTAGTATCAATTCGTGAGTGTAAAGTGCCGTAGAATTAAATGTGGGACAAAAAGCAGTCGATGGAGGACTGCTTTTTTGTATAGGGGGATTTTTACTTGCCAAAATGTCAAGTAAAAATCCCTTGTTTTTGGAAACTTCCTTTGGTATTATGTGAATATAGAAAAGGAGGCATAGCAATGAATAAAAGAATCTGCTATCTTGTAGGAGTATTGCTAATTCTGCGAATTGTTTATATTTTACAATGTACAATTGGTTATGTTGCAAGGATTGAAGGAATAACAGGTCTTGCTATGGCTATGCAGTTTCCCATGCATACAAAGCTAGGTATTACTGTGCTAATCGGGGTGGTACTGGGATATCTGTTACGCAATAAGATTCACGCAAAAAGCATAGAGACCGTAGTTTTTGGCCTTTTGATCATTGGCACGCTGTTTATAGATCCGTCCGGTGTTTGCGATTTTACGTACAAACACATTTGGTCAGGCGTATATGACGGTGTAATTTTTCCAATGGTTAAAAATCATGTTGCAAATCCATTGCAATTGGATAATTACGATATGATTGTATACTATTTTCCAGATGCAATACTTAATCATGCTGTCGGGTACGCAGTTATGATGTTGGAAATCTATGTCTTAAAGGAACGTAAGGAGCGTAAGCGCCAGTTGCAAAAAATAGAGCAACTATAAATGCACGAAATGAAAAAGGGAACCTGCCACTGCGGGTTCCCTTAAAAATTCACTATTCTACGGTTACGGATTTCGCCAGGTTTCGTGGCTGATCCGGATTCAATCCTTTTCCAACTGCAGTGTAGTAAGCAATCATCTGCAAAATGACGATGGAAGCGAACATAGTAAAATCATCAGCGATATTAGGCAATTTCACGTGCTCGTCGCACAAGGCATCGTCGGTAATCTTCTCATCTTTGCTAAGAAGAATTACATAAGCACCACGGGCTTTCACCTCGCGAATGTTGGAAATCATCTTGCTGTAAACATGGGTTTGGGATGCAATCGCAATAACAGGCATTCCCTCGCTGATTAAGGCGATGGTTCCATGTTTCAATTCCCCTGCAGCATAAGCTTCGGCATGAATATAAGAGATTTCTTTTAACTTCAAAGCGCCCTCCATGGAGAGGGTGTAATCTAAATTACGTCCGATAAAGAACGCATTCTTCGCATTCAACATACGTTTAGTAAGACGTTCAATATCTTCTTCTGAACCCAGCATGTCAAAAATGAGATCCGGTACTTTCTCCAAGTTGCCGATGAAACGACGAACTTCCTCTTCTGTCTTCTTCTTCTGAACAAGTGCCAATTTCGCAGTCAAAAGATAGAACATGGAAGTCTGTACGGTATATGCCTTCGTAGAAGCAACTGCGATTTCCGGACCGGCATGGGTGTACATTACATAATCACTTTCTCTGGCAATGGAAGAGCCCTTCACATTTACAAGAGATAACGTCTTCTTAGTGTATTTCTTTGCCAAGCGAAGTGCTTCTAGGGTATCGATGGTCTCACCGGACTGGGAAACGACGATAACCACAGAGTTTTCAGAAAGAACCGGTTCTTCATAGCGGAATTCCGATGCAATGGCAACGGTTACCGGTATGCGTAAATATTTTTGCAAAAGTGTACGTCCTACCATACCGGCATACATAGCAGTTCCGCAAGCTACAACGGTAATGTCTGAAACATTTTCAAAAAAGTCCTCCGGAACGCCGTCTTCTGTAAAATCAGGAAGACCATCCACGATACGTGGAGTAATGGTTCGGGTAATGGCATCTGGTTGTTCGTGAATCTCTTTTAACATAAAGTATGGATAGCCATCCTTCTGCGCATCGGAGATGTCCCAGTTTACTTCCAAGTATTCCGGCTCGACGGTCTTGCCGTCTAAATCTTCCATCATGATTCCGTCTTCGCGTACGGTAACGATGGTGTATTCCGGAATAATAAAGTAGCGTTTGGTAAAATCGATAAATGCTGTCAAATCGGAAGCTATGAAGGAGCCGTCCTTACAATGAGTAGCAACCATCGGGCTGACGTTTCTCACGCAGTATATAATGCCCGGATGATCTCCAAACAAAATACAGAATGCAAAAGAGCCATTCAGTAAAGAAACAACTTTTCTAATCGTTGTATTTGGGTTGCCGTCGTAAAGTTTGTTTATAAGTGCTGCAACTACTTCAGAGTCAGTTTCGGAAGCTAAATCGCCAGCTAAATCATATTCATTCACCAATTCGTGGTAATTCTCAATAATTCCGTTGTGAATCAAAGCAATGTTGCCTACCTTATGCGGGTGTGCATTCGTATTGCTTACGCCACCGTGGGTTGCCCAGCGAGTGTGACCGATTCCACAGGTTGCTTCATCATCATCACAGATAGCACGAAGATCCTTAACCTTTCCAACGGTCTTGCGAAGAGAAAGCTTTCCATTCCCATTCATGTATGCCATTCCGGCACTATCGTATCCACGGTACTCCAGCTTCTGTAGGCCATCAAGAACGATAGGCGTAGCAGATAGAGGACCGGTATATCCTATAATTCCACACATAGTCGAATCTCCTTTTAAAATAAGTAACTAATATTATTTTATTGTAGCATAAAAGCACCATCAAAACAAGGAATCTGGCATGGTGGTATTGTACAATTTCGACTTTCATTTTTTCAAAAATAATAAAATGTTTTACAAACATGAAAATAAGGTGAAATTCTCATTGTAAAATGGAAATAATTGTGATTATAATGTTATTAGAGGTTTTGTGCAAAAACCTCACAAATGAGGAACCTATAATATAGACAAGAAAGGAAAGATAAAAGAAAAAATTATGGGAATAACATCGATTTTATCGTTATTATCCGGCGTGGCCCTGTTTTTGTATGGCATGTCCCTAATGGGCGATGGGCTAAAGAAGGCGGCCGGAGCCAAGTTAGAATTGATTTTGTACAAGTTGACCAGTACTCCGCTTAAGGGGGTTTTGCTGGGCACGGCGGTTACGGCGCTGATTCAGTCATCATCAGCTACAACCGTTATGGTAGTAGGATTTGTTAACACCGGTATGATGAAGGTGGCGCAAGCAATCGGAATTATTATGGGAGCCAATATTGGTACCAGTATTACCGGTTGGATTTTGTGCTTGTCCTATATTGATGGCTCAGAAGGAATTGCGCAGCTTTTATCAACGGCAACAATTTCTGCTGTAGTTGCCATTATCGGTATTTTGTTCAAAATGATAGGAAAACGATCTGTACATCGTAATGTAGGTGATATTTTACTTGGATTTTCCATTTTGATGATTGGTATGCAAACTATGAGTGGTGCAGTTAGTCCATTGCGCGAGAATCCACATTTTGTAAGAATGTTGACCATGTTCTCGAATCCATTTATGGGTATCTTGGTAGGAATTGCCTTTACTGCTGTAATCCAGAGTGCATCAGCATCCGTCGGTATTTTACAGGCGTTGTCTATGACTGGTGCCATTAACTTCGCAACAGCATTTCCAATTACCATGGGTATTGGTGTTGGTGCCGCGTGTCCGGTACTTCTGTCGTCCATAGGAACTAGTAAGAATGGCAAGCGTACAGCCTTAATCTATTTGATTAATGACGTATTTGGAATGGTATTTTGGTCCATTACATTCTACACGGTGAATGCCATTGTACACTTCCCGTTTTTGGAGAGAACAATGACGCCGGTTGCAATTGCAATATTGAACACTATTTTCCGTGTTGCAACCGTATGTATTCTATTCCCGTTTAGTAAATATTTAGAGAAATTGGTATTTCGTTTGGTGAAGGACTCCGAAGAAGAGAAAGAAGACAGAGCAGATTTTGATTTGTTAGAGGAACGTTTCTTGAACTATCCGGCATTGGCAATTACGCAGTGTCATACAGCCATTAACGGAATGGCGAATCAGGCACGTAAGAATATTCATCGTGCCAACGATTTGTTTGAAGAATTTACGGATGAACGCTTCGAGAAAGTGCAGGAAAAAGAGAACATTGTAGATAAATACGAAGATAAGCTGGGAACTTATCTGATGCAGCTTACCCGTAAAGAAATGACAACCAAGCAAAGTCAGCTTGCCAGTGTGTTTTTACATACTATTGGAGACTTTGAGCGTCTCGGCGATCATGCTGTGAATATCTCTAAGGCAGCACAAGAACTGAGTGAGAAGAAGATTAAATTTTCTCCGGAGGCTGATTTGGAAATATCCATCCTTCGTAAAGCTACGTTTCGCATTTTAGATATGACAGTAGATGCATTTTGCGCAGATGATATCGATACAGCTATGCAGGTAGAGCCACTTCGCCGTTTGATAGTAGATATGTGTAATGAGTTGAAGTCTCGCCACATTGCGCGTCTTCGCAGTGGTGTGTGTGAGATGAAACAGAGTTTTGCATTTAATAATCTGCTTACGGATTATGAGCGAATTGCAGCACATTGTAGTAACGTGGCAGTAGCTATGTTAGAGACAGAGGGAAGTGACTTCAGTACACATAAGTATTTGCGAACCTTTAAGTCGCTGAATCAGGAGGAATTTACGAGACTGTATAACAAATATGAGAGTGAATTCCGAATTAAGGATTTTAAAGAATAATTGAAAGGGGCATCGCAGTTTGCGGTGCCCCTTTTTGTGAAATTTACTTCTGAAAAGCAAGTTTGCCGTCGTCCACCAGTGGTGTTAAATGGTGTGAGCCGCTGTCATCGTAGAAAATCAGCTTACAGTTTTCGGTAAGACAATGGGAGCTGTAAGGTGGACCTGCATAGATATCAGACGGTGCAAAGCTGTAATACGCATAGTTATCGATGGAATCATAGTTGCAAACGACGGTTTTTCGTACCAGCTTTTTCGAGCTTTGTCTATCGTATTTTCTCGTATGTCGAAAACTTACATAGACGATATCCGGCTGAACCATATTACGATGCATATCTGGTGTTAACGTTGTGTCGACGGAAATATTACCTTCTGGGATATCGGTTTCAAAATATACATCAATATAAAAGCTGGTATCGTCAATCTTCCGAATCTTTACATCTTTGATATCCTCCCGTTGGAAATAAACATCATAGCTTTCGTAAAAGTAGTTGTTATACAGGCGTGGAAGAACCGTAAGCCCCAGAAGAAGAAAAATGCAGGCGGCCGTAATCAGAGAAACCTGCCGTTTCAATTTCCTGGAGTGTTCTTTCCAATGGGAAGCGGCTGCTTTCAATGTTTCTTTTTCCTGTAAGTGTTCCACTGTCGGTGAGGACACCGGTGGATTTTTCATTTGCTCGTAAATCATTTTGCATTTTTCGCAATTTTGTAAATGATTCTCTATCAATTCATTAGAGGATTCGCTGCTGACCTTATCCACGTACAAGGGTAACAAATCCTGAATGACATCGCAGTCTAGTTTCATTCCAATGCCTCCTTAATTTTTTGTCGTGCCCGATGATAGGTTACTCTGGCCCAGCTTTCGCTTTTTCCGAATACATCGCCGATATCTGCAAAAGACAGATCCCCGGAGTATCGTAGAAGAAATACTTCCTTGTAGGGATCCGGCAAAAGGTGTAAAACATGGTAAATTTGCCGTGTCGTTTCTTTTGCGGTGGTCGATGAAAGTGGATCGGTTTCGGAAACGGCTTCCGGAACGGATTCGGGATCGGTGAATCGTTTCTGAAAACGTACGTTATTTAAAAAAACGTTTTTCGCAATGGTAAACAGCCATGTCTTTATACCGGAGCGACCATCAAAGGTATCAATTTTCTTAAACGCTTTAAAAAATGTCTCTTGTGCGATTTCTTCTGCTAAAGATGAATTGCCACAAAGTGAAAGCGCAAAACGGTATACATCGTCAAAATAGAGTAGGTATACCTCTTCAAAAGCATTCATGTCACACCTCCCTTTCTGTATAGTAGACACCGCTGTTTCGGATTCGTTACAAATTTTTATAAAAAAATTACCCCCGGTAAAACCGAGGGTAGAAAGCGGAGACGAAGGGATTCGAACCCCCGTGCCGGCTAATCACCGACAAACTGATTTCGAGTCAGCCTCGTTATGACCACTTCGATACGTCTCCACAACACTATATAGTATAATAGATTTTTTACTTGAGTGCAAGTATTTATTGCGATAGCGGGGAAAATAGTCTATAATGTAAAGGATTATGAAGTTTTATGAAATCGTAGGGAGGAAGCAATGTCATATACCGCATTATATCGAAAGTTTCGACCATCAGAATATGAAGATGTCAAGGGACAGGAGCACATTGTAACCACCCTGAAGAATCAGGTGAAGGCAGATCGAATTGGACATGCGTATTTGTTTTGCGGAACGCGTGGTACCGGTAAGACTACCGTTGCTAAGATTTTTGCAAAAGCGGTGAACTGTGAGCATCCCGTAGATGGAGGCCCATGTGGAGAATGCCCGACTTGTAAGGCTATTGCCGGGGAAGTATCTATGAACGTCATTGAGATTGATGCGGCAAGTAATAACAGTGTTGAGAATATTCGTAATATCATTGAACAGGTTTCGTATTCGCCTACAGAAGGAAGATTTAAAGTATATATTATCGATGAGGTACATATGCTATCTACTTCAGCGTTTAATGCGCTTTTGAAGACTTTAGAGGAACCTCCGTCTTACGTGATTTTTATTTTGGCAACAACGGAGAAGCATAAGATTCCGATCACAGTTTTGTCTCGTTGCCAGCAGTATGATTTTCATCGTATCACAATCGATACGATAAAAGAGCGTATGCAAGAGCTTTTGGATGCAGAAGGTGCAAGTGTTACCGATCAGGCATTATCCTACATTGCCAGAGCGGCGGATGGATCTATGCGTGATGCTTTAAGTTTGCTTGACCAATGCATGGCTTTTTACATGAATCAGGAAGTAACATTAGAAAATGTTTTGGAAGTGCTTGGTGCAGTAGATACGGATGTTTTTACCAGGTTATTCAAGGCTATAGAAGAACGTAACGTAGATGAGGTTCTGGTGATTGTACAGGATGTTGTAATGCAGGGGCGTGATTTGGGACAGTTTATTATTGACTTTACCTGGTACATGCGGAATCTCCTGCTAATAAAGAATGCAGACAACATGGATGATGTGCTGGATATGTCACCGGATAAGGTACGCGAGATGAAACAGATTGCGCAGGATATTGGATCGAATCGGATTATTAGATTTATTCGGATTTTATCAGAATTATCCAATAATTTGAAATATTCCGGACAGAAACGAATATTGGTAGAAGTCGCTTTTATAAAGCTGTGCCGTCCGCAGATGGAACAAACTATGGATGCAATTATTGATCGTCTTAATCAGATAGAAGAGACACTGGTTAATGGTCATCCTGTCAGTGCTATTGAGGCAAGGGGGCCAGAAGCCGTGCAGGAAGCCATAACAGATGCACCGCGCCCTGTGTTAAAACGCGCGGAACTGCCAAAGGCTGTACCGGAGGATGTAAAACAAGTGGTTTCCAACTTTCGTTCAATTATTTCGGAAGTTCCAAGTGGCCTTGCCCGAGGATATTTGCAGTTGGCAAGATTAAATTTGACCGGAGAGAAGTTGCAGATTGTTTTTTCAGACGAGTTGGGCTACATGTATTACCAGGATAATGAATCTTTAGAGCAACTAAAGAATTTAATTGCAGACCGTATAGGTAAGCAGGTAGATATTGAGATTGCGTTTAATGACACGAATCGACCATATGAAGAATCCTTTGTGGATTTAGAGAAATTAATAAACATGGAAGTAACTATAGAAGATGAATAGGAGGTTATTATGGCAAAAAGAGGTGGATTCCCGGGAGGAATGCCGGGGAATATGAACAATCTGATGAAGCAAGCTCAGAAAATGCAACGTCAGATGGAAGAAGCAAGTAAACAGCTGGAAGAAACAGAGGTTACCGCTACCGCAGGTGGTGGGGCTGTAGAAGTTACTGTTTCCGGTAAAAAAGAGATAACCAAGATTAAATTATCTGAGGAAGTTGTAGATCCCGAGGATATCGAGATGCTTGAGGATTTAATTGTGGCAGCTACCAACGAGGGATTACGTAAAATTGACGAAATATCCCAACAGTCTATGTCGGCTATTACCGGCGGATTAGGTGGCGGATTCCCGTTCTAATGGGAGGAAAGCATGGATTATTACAGCAAACAGATTAGTAAGCTGATTGAAGAATTATCACGTCTGCCTGGTATTGGGGCGAAATCAGCACAGAGATTGGCTTTTCATATTTTGAATATGCCACCTGAGCAGGTAGACGAATTAGCTGGCGCATTAACAGATGCACGACATAATATAAAATATTGCCAAGAGTGTTTTACGCTAACAGATACAGACATCTGTCCTATTTGCAAAAATAAAGCCAGAGACCACAAGACCATTATGGTTGTGGAGACGCCTCGTGATTTGACAGCTTATGAGAAGACTGGAAAATACGAGGGTGTCTATCATGTATTACATGGGGCGATTTCCCCGATGTTAGGTATTGGACCGAATGAGATTCGGTTAAAGGAATTAATGAGCCGTTTGACCAAAGAGGATATCGAGGAGGTCATTATTGCGACAAACTCCAGCCTGGAGGGTGAGACGACGGCGATGTACATTAGTAAACTAATTAAGCCGACCGGAATCAAGGTGAGTCGCATTGCTAGCGGCGTACCTGTAGGCGGCGATTTGGAGTATATTGATGAAGTAACTTTGCTCCGCGCTTTGGAAGGTCGGACGGAGTTATAAGATTAAAGGAGGAAGTAACATGACGAATCAGGAGCTTTTTAGCACAGCGAATGAGATTCGTAAGGGGATTGTGACTGCAGTTCACAGTGCAAAATCCGGACATCCGGGTGGATCCCTTTCTTGTGCAGACATCATGACCTATCTCTATTTTGAAGAGATGAACCTTGATCCTGCCAACCCTAAGAAAGAAGAGCGTGACCGCTTCGTATTATCAAAAGGTCATTGTGCGCCGGCGCTTTATGCAACATTGGCGCAGAAAGGATTTTTCCCAAAGGAAGAATTGGTTAACCTTCGCCACGTAGGATCTTTTTTACAGGGACATCCGGATTTAAAACATACGCCGGGAGTTGATATGTCCAGTGGTTCTTTGGGACAGGGCTTTTCTACAGCAGTAGGTATGGCACTTGCAGGCAAAATGGATAATAAGAATTATCGCGTTTATGCCATGGCTGGAGATGGAGAAATTCAGGAAGGCCAGATTTGGGAGGCAGCGATGTTTGCAGGAGCTCGTAAGCTTGATAACCTGGTTCTCATCGTAGATAACAATGGCTTACAGATTGATGGAAATATAGAGGATGTATGTTCTCCGTATCCGATTGATGAGAAGTTAAAAGCATTTAACTTCCATGTAATCAATATCGATGGACACGATTTTGAGCAGATTCGCAAAGCAATGGAAGAGGCAAAAAATACCAAAGGCCAACCAACCGCAATTGTTGCCAAGACGGTGAAGGGAAAAGGTGTATCTTTCATGGAAGGCAAAGCTGGCTGGCATGGAAAGGCTCCGAATGACGAAGAATTCGCCATTGCCTTAGAAGATTTGAAGAAAGCAGGTGAAGCGTAATGGCAGATGTAAAGAAGATTGCAACCAGAGAAAGCTATGGTAATGCATTAGTAGAACTGGGAAAAGCACATGATAATGTTGTTGTATTGGACGCTGACCTTGCGGGTGCAACGAAGACATCCATTTTTATGAAGGAATTTCCGGAGCGCCATATTGACTGTGGTATTGCAGAGAGCAATATGATGGGTATTGCAGCAGGGCTTTCTACTTGTGGAAAAGTTCCGTTTGCAAGTTCATTTGCGATGTTTGCAGCAGGACGTGCATTTGAACAGGTGCGTAACTCCATTGGTTATCCCCACTTAAATGTAAAAATTGGCGCAACACATGCAGGTATTTCTGTTGGAGAAGATGGCGCAACACACCAGTGTAACGAAGATATTGCTCTAATGCGTACAATCCCTGGAATGGTAGTAATCAATCCAGCTGATGATGTGGAAGCAAGGGCAGCAGTTAAGGCTGCTTATGAGCATCAGGGACCGGTATATATGCGTTTTGGACGTTTGGCTATTCCGGTAATCAATGATGAAGCAACCTATAAGTTTGAACTTGGAAAAGGAATTACATTGCGTGAAGGCAAGGATGTAACTATTATTGCAACCGGACTTTGTGTAGGAGAAAGCTTAGAAGCGGCTGAGATTCTTTCAAAAGAAGGAATTGATGCGGAAGTAATCAATATCCATACCATCAAACCGCTTGATGAAGCACTTGTAGTAGCTTCGGCCAAGAAAACAGGCAAAGTAGTAACGGTAGAAGAACATTCTGTAATTGGTGGACTTGGAAGCGCAGTATGCGACGTATTGTCAGAGCAGGCACCGACCAAAACAATGAAGATTGGTGTAAATGATACGTTTGGAGAATCCGGTCCGGCAGTTGAGCTAATTAAAAAATACGGTTTGGACAAAGAAAGTATTGCCAAGAAAGTGGCAGCTTTTGTTAAATAGTACCGAATTTTGTCGAACGACATCGGGATGTGTCTCTTTTAGGAGATGCATCCCGATTTTTTTGTCGTAAAATGCAAAAAACGACAAACACAAATCGTCAAAAAAATTCATTAGAATAAGCTATCCTAATGGAGGAAGGAGGATTACAAATGGAACAAATGGAACCAAAAAATAAGCGAGTAGTGGGGATTGTACCTGAGGATATGCATGTATATCTAGAAGATTACGTGTATACCTATCTACGTGGCGAACAGAAAAATCAAGCAGCAATTCTTACAGGCAAAAGCTACTTTAAAGATGGGGGTTTTTGGCTATATATCACAGGAGCAATCTTGTGCCCGAGTATAACGTTAGAGGAAGAAGAGTTGGGCATTTCTAAAAGAACATGGAACTACATTTATCAGGAGTTACACCATAGTTTTGAGCGACAGGAAATCGTAGGGTGGTATATGCCGATTCCCGAAGGAGCGGATGCGAAGATTTTTGAAAAGATACAGTCATTGCATGAACGGGATTTTTCAGGTGCGGATATGGTGTATTTCAGCCGAAATGAAGAGAATGGCGATGAGAGCCTTTTTGTGCGGCGAGAAGGGCATCTTCTAAAATTGCCGGGGTATTACATATATTATGAAAAAAACACTCAAATGCGGGAGTATATTATGCTAAAAAGGGAAGAAAAACAGCTGGAGGCAGATTTGCGGGCAGAGCAGAAAAGTGATGAGAGAGTCGTAATGCGCTATCGCGAATATATGAACGCACAGCAGATGAAAGAAAAGAGAGTTGTTTCTGAGCGAAAACAAAAAACCAGCAATTCATTAGCATATACTATGTGCGTATTAGCCTTGGTCGGAATGTTTTTGCTGTCCATAGGAATAGCGGCGGGCTATCAACAGGTGCATGAGATAGATGATGTGATGAATCTGGTGGGGAACCAATTGCACCTTGACCTGGGCGACGATAAAAAGTAATATAATAGGGATAAAATGAATACGAAAGAGGCAGTGTATGAACGAAATGAAAAAACACAACTTTCAAATTTTGGAAAGCAGTGATGAAGAAATACGTCAGAGCCGTCAAAGGCGAAGAAAGAGGATACTTCGAATTGGACTTGTTGTTTTAGTATTTGCCGCACTTTTGAGTGGTGTTTTGTACTTTTATCACAAGTATAAAACGTATGAACGTTATGAAGTGAAGGAAGAAAAAAATACGGAGTTGGTAAGCGAATCGGAATTTTATGATTATGATGGAAACTTGCTAAAAGTAAGCAAGAATGGAGCTATATACACGACGGTAGATGGAAATCTGTTGTGGAACCAGAGCTTTGAGATGAATGTGCCGATAGTTGATATATGTGATAACTACGCAGTAGTTGCAGCAAAAAAGGGGCGCGATGCATTTATATTCAATACCAAGGGGCTCGAAGGAAAGGTAGAGACATCAGGCGAAATACGCGCGGTAGAAGTAGCGAAACAGGGAACAATAGCGATAATGACGGAGCGAAATGAATCATACTACGTGAATCTCTATGAACCTAAGGGAACGAAATTAGTACAAGGTGAGATGCATCTGGAAAACAGTGGGTATCCATTAGCGATGAGTTTATCTGCAGATGGAATGAAACTGGCTGTTTCGTTAGTTAATATAAAGGAAGGGCAAGCAGACACAACGTTAAATTTTTACAATTTTGGTGCAGTAGGACAGAATGAAATTGATAATCTGGTTAAAAGCGATAGTTACAAAAATGAGATGATACCGCGAATTATATATTTTGACGATGATCATGTAGCTGCAATATCGGGGCAGAAAGTATATTTTTATAAAGGAGCCCAGAAACCGGAACGTGAAAAGGTTGTTACGTTGAAAAATGAAATTCGATCCGTAGTTGTAGGGAAACGCTATTTGGGTTTAATTTTTAATGAAAAAGAGGATTCCAATCACAGGTTGGTAGTGTATGACCGTAACGGAAAGGTTATTATGACAACCGGATACAAAACAAACTATACCGGTGTAGCATTTATAGATGACTCCGAAATAGTTTTTACTAAGGATGAAAAGTGTAGGATTTGTACATTGGACGGAGCAATAAAATATAGCGGAGACTTAGAAGAACCAATTGTAAAAATGACGCCGGCGGATCGCAGCGATGAATACTATGTAATATATGAACGTAAAACGCAACGAATACATTTTGAATAAGAGGGACGAAAATTGAATTGGTTAAGCATAGGAATAATGGCAGGCATAGCTTTTTTTGTTATACGTGGATATCATCGGGGGTTTGTAAAAGTAGCGTATAGTTTAGTTGCTATGTTGATTAGTTTGGCGCTGGTAAGTGCAGTAACACCGTATGTTAAGCGGGGACTGGTGGAAAACACAACGATATATGAAAAACTGACGGAGAAGTGCAGTGATGCGGTGCATAGACGCCTGGAAACAAAAGAGAATACCATATCATTACCTCTGGCTGTAAAAGCAATAACCGGGGCGCTTACTCATAATGAGGTGGAAGATACGATATCGAAAAAAACAGGCGAAACTGTGGCGATGTGGATAATATGCGTCATTGCTTTTGTGGGAAGTTTGATGATAGTGGGATTGATTGTTAATTTTATAGGAGGAGCGCTTGATTTGGTGACCAAATTGCCGGTAATTCATGGTATGAATCAATTGATGGGTGCAGTAGCGGGCGCATTAGAGGCGCTACTGCTCATATGGATGCTAGGTATGTTGGTGACGGCATTTTGCTTGGAAGAAAGTTTTCAACCATTGTTTGCAATGATAAAGGAAAATCCAGCGTTATTATTCTTATATGAGAATAATGGAATTATATATTTAGCCTCGTATTTCCTACTATGAGAGGGTAATTGAAAAATAAAATTAAAAAAATTGAAGATAACCGTTGACAGCGAGTAAAAAAGGTGGTAATATATAACTCACCGTGAGCCGAGCGCTTAACGGAACAACTTAAAGAAATAAGTTGAAAAAATAAATTAAAAAAGTGCTTGACAAAGCCGCTTCGATATGATAAGATATAATAGTTGCGGCGCGGAACTAAAAAAACTCCGAAGTCAGCAAAGAACCTTGATAACTGAACAGTGAGACAACCTTGAAAAGATTCTAAGAGAATATTTTTAAGA
>SVEW01000059.1 GCA_015057205.1 Lachnospiraceae bacterium
ACGGCTCAGGAGAAGGGGGAGCCATGTGAACCGTAAAAAAGGCGCCGGTGTAGTGTTCGGATTACGGCTCAGAAGAAGGGGGCGCCATGTTAACCGTAAAAAAGGCGCCGGTGTAGTGTTCGGATTACGGCTCAGAAGAAGGGGATGCTATGTGAACCGTAAAAAAGGCGCCGGTGTAGTGTCCGGATTACGGCTCAAGAGAAGGGGGCGCTGTGTGAACCGTAAAAAAGGCACCGGTGTAGTGTTTGAATTACGGCTCAGGAGAAGAGTAGCTGTGTAGGCCGTAAAAAAGAGGGAAGAAGACTAGCTGTTAAGCCAAATTTCAAGTTTCTGTTCTATGAGCTTCATATTTAGTGGATGTTTGGTTGCTTCCATTGAGAAAAGAACATCGCGACCAACAAGAAAACCATTTAATTCGTAGTCGTCTAAGCGGGTAAAGTTATATTGACAATATGAGGGATCATTGATTAGTCCTAAATGTTCCCAAAAAGTAGATTTGCGCTTTCTAACATGAAAAAGTATGAAATCAGGATAAATCTTGCGTGTACCAAGAATTAATTCGGTTTCATATTGATAAGGAATTCCTTTATGATAGAACAAATCAGCAAGAATTTTTTCTGATTTAGAACGAACAATTTCGCCGCGCTCTGTTTCGTAAGGGGTCTCGATTTCCTTAGGATTTTGTGAACCGGGATGTTCGGTGTACCAGGTACGAATAGCCTGCTCGGATAGAGTGATGCGAGGATCAATCAGCTCTTTGCGTCCAACACAGAGTTGGTTGTAAAGGTTTTCTAATTGAGAGAAGGAGTAATCCTTCGAGGAGTGTTCTAGATAGTAACGAAGTTTTTTGATTTCGAGCAATAATTGCTGGTCATACTCGAATTGGGCGATGCATCGTGCCTTCTCAAGTTCAGATTGTGGTAGGTAGTGCCAAGTATTTGAATTTGCTTCCCTAGTGTAATACTGATGTTTACCATGAGAACGCGAAACCCGTAGTTTGCAACTCGGTAGTGCCAAATTGCCATAAGAGGCTTCTTTAATAGATTGCTCTAGTAAGTTTAAATTTTCTAATTGTTTCTCAATGAATAAAGTGTCTTTGTTCAACTATTTACCTCCAACATAAAATGATACTTGTGTGATTCATCGCATTCCACAGAAAAGATGGATACGCGAAAATGAATATTCAAAGTGAAAAATAGAAATATGTGGTCAGAAAAACCGTTTCTCATTATATACGAGAAACGGTAAAAAATCAAGTATTCATCTTCGCAATTTCCATAATGAGTAGTGGAATAACCTCCGTACAGCATTTTTTATAGGAAGCCTTTTGGTCTTCACTCCGTAAAAGCAAGGGAACGCCGGTTGCCGAATTATCCGAAACAGAGAACAATGCGATGGCTGGTTTTTCCATTAAATCCGCCATTAGGTAAAAGGTGCTGGTTTCCATTTCGATAAGGCTCACACCGAAGCTCTTAATGAAGTCCATGTGGGAATACTCACCGAAAATGGAGTCCGTACAAAATACCGGAGCTGTTTTCATGTCATATCCCCGCTTTTTTGCCAGATTCATAACGGCATCAACAAAATTAGCATCGTTCGGATAGACCTTTCCGAAAGGCTTGTATGCTGCTAAATCTTCCTGTAAGTATCCGTTTGCGAGATTTCCGGAAATACACCATGATGGGGTGCATAAGGAGCCGACACCGATTTCCGAAACCAGAGATCCCACCGCACCCACAAAAACAAGCTTGTCAAAATCCAATGCGGCACAAAGGGATACCTCATCAATGATGCTACTGGCACCGGTGCTAGTCTGCACCCAAGCAAGCAAAAAGTCGGCACCTTTTACTTCATATCCGGAGCAGTAGGCATGCTCACAAGTGCAGGTTATTTCCACATCATAAGTATTCATAATCTTCGTCGGTTTCCATGCCGGCGCAACCACCAGCACGTCATAATGTTTTTCCACGCTTAGCCCAAATTCCTCAAAAACTGCCGCTGCATAATTGTCACAGGAATCTGCTGCAATGAGTTCTTCTAATCTTTTTTTCATTTGTACCCTCCTTATTCGATATAATAACTATCAGTATACGGGAAGCCGAAGGGCCTTTCTATATTTTTGCATATATGCAAAAACAAGTTGTGTGTTCTGTTTCTTGAAAGCAATGTAGAATATTATAGTGCATGCTTTACAATATCCTTACGGTAGTTTTCGACCATGTTCTTGCATCCCAGCCATTCGTATATTTGTATGGATTGATTCATTTCTTCCATTCCCAGTGCTTTGTCACCATGCTTATAATGGGAAAGCCCTTGTAGAAAATGATATATATTACGCTCATATAGCAGCGTTTCGTTTGCAAGCATGGGCAAAAGCACTTCCTGATAGTATTCGGCAACTACCAGTTCATTTCGGTGCAGGCAGGTTTCCCAAATATTCAAAAGCGTAATCCAAACCAAATTCTTATTGGCTCCGTTTAGGGAAAAATTCTTTACAATTTCCTGTCCCATACGATGAAGCAGAGGGATGTCCATAAACAGATACAGATTTCCAATAAGGATTAGCTCGTAAATCTGCCATTTTTCCACGGTAAATAGATAGTCCGAAATCTCGTCCATATATTCCTTTGGAAATGGTACCGTTTCGTCACATTTACAGATAAAGCCCTGTGCCAAAATCATATTTAAGTGGTATTGATAAACCGAAGGATTTTTGGCGAAATTCTCCTTTTGCTCATCGAAAAGCCGCTGGAAACCGACAGTATCCCGCTTATACTCTAAGGGCACCAACTGACTCATAAATCGGATGGTCTCTGTCTGTTCATAGTCTTTTACGACAGCCATAAACTCACTGATTTCTGCTTTCATATTTTCTAGAGCGTGAAAAAATTTTGTGACGGAAAGATCCGATTCTCCACGCTCAAAACGGGAAAGCTGGGAAACCGACACGCTTTCGTCTGCCACTTGTTTTAAAGAGATATTTCGATTTGTTCTAAATTCATGGAACTTTTTACCTAAATTTTCTTCGTACATGTTATGAGTCCTTCCACAAATAATGTACTTTGATTGTAGCGAGCATTTCGAAAAAAGGCAAGAAAAAATCAGCAAGTATACACTGCCGCATCAGTGCCTTGCTTTTGCGTGGGGGTTATGGTAAGATAAAAAATGTGAAAAAACTTTTAACTTATGAGGAGATGTAGTATGAAGTCAATTTCTTTGAAGACGGAACTATCAAACAATTCGTATCCGGGTCGTGGAATTATTCTTGGTAAGACACCGGACGGAAAGAAGGCTGTGGCTGCGTATTTTATAATGGGCAGAAGCGAGAACAGCAGAAACCGTGTATTTGTGGAAGATGGTGAAGGTATTCGTACGGAAGCCTTTGACCCTGCAAAATTAAGTGACCCAAGCTTAATTATCTATGCACCGGTCAGAGTGCTTGGTAATAAGACCATCGTGACCAATGGTGACCAGACAGATACGATTTATGATTTGATGGACAGACAGCAGACCTTTGAACAGGCCCTTCGCACCCGTACTTTTGAGCCGGATGAACCCAATTATACCCCAAGAATATCCGGAATTATGCACGTTGAGAATGGACGGTTCAACTATGCTATGTCTATTTTAAAAAGCAATAACGGAAACCCTGAGGCAACCAATCGTTATACCTTTGCGTATGAGAATCCGATTGCCGGCGAAGGACATTTTATTCATACATATAAGGAAAATGCAAATCCATTGCCAAGTTTTGAAGGTGAACCGAAGCTGGTAGAGACGATGGATGATATAGAAGCGTTTTCCAACCTGTTATGGGAGAGCTTAAACGAGGAGAACAAGGTTTCCTTGTTTGTTCGTTATATGGATATAGAAAGTGGTTCTTATGAAACAAGAATCATTAATAAGAACCGTAAATAAATATGAAATTATAAAGGAGAAGAACAACATGGGACAGCAGTTATTGGGTAAGGAAGTAACCAAAGCATTAAACGAACGCATTATGGGACAGGTAGCGGAGTGCAAGGAAAAAGGCGTGGAGCCAACACTTTGCATCATCCGCGTAGGAGAGAATCCAAGTGATATTTCTTATGAGAAAGGTGCAACGAAGCGTTGCGAGACCTTAGGCGTCAACTGTAAGAAGATTCTTTTACCGGAAACAGTAACACAGGACGAAGTGCTTAAGACGATTGACGAAGTGAACAAAGATGCCGATATTCATGGCGTTTTGTTATTCCGTCCGCTTCCGAAGCACTTGAACCAGGCAGAGATTGAGAATGCATTAGTGCCGGAGAAGGACGTGGATTGTATGACGGATTTGTCTATGTCCGGCGTTTTTACAGGAAAGAAAATTGGATTTCCGCCATGTACTGCACAGGCTTGTATCGAAATTCTTGATCATTACGGAATTGACTGCACCGGGAAACGTGCAGTAGTAATCGGAAGAAGTCTGGTAATCGGTAAACCGGTTGCGCAGATGTTGTTGAAAAAGAATGCAACTGTCACCACTTGTCATACCAGAACCAAGGATATGCCATCGGTTACGAAAGAGGCAGAGATTCTGGTAGTGGCAGCCGGAAAGGCTGGTGTGGTAGACGCTTCGTATGTAAAAGAAGGACAGGTTGTGATTGACGTTGGAATTAACGTAAATGAAGAAGGCAAGCTCTGCGGAGATGTGCTTTATGACCAGGTGGAACCGGTGGTTGAAATGATTACGCCGGTACCGGGTGGTGTTGGAAGCGTGACAACTTCTGTGCTTGTGTCCCATGTGGTGGAAGCAGCAATGCGGACAATTGCGTAGGAAGGATTAGAAATGAAGGAATTAGAATTAAAATATGGATGTAACCCGAATCAGAAACCGGCAAAGGTATTCATGGAAAACGGTGAATTGCCGATTACCATTTTGAACGGAAGACCGGGATACATCAATTTGTTAGATGCGTTAAATGGCTGGCAGTTGGTAAAAGAGTTGAAGGAAGCAACCGGTTTGGCGGCTGCCACATCTTTCAAACATGTATCGCCGGCAGGGGCTGCGGTAGGCGTGCCACTGACCGAGGTAGAGAAAAAGATTTACTGGGTGTCCGACTTAGGTGAGTTAAGTGAAGTGGCTACGGCTTATGCAAGAGCAAGGGGAGCAGACAGAATGTCATCCTTTGGCGATTTTATTGCATTATCCGATGTGTGTGATGTGGATACGGCGCGTATTATCAAGCGCGAAGTGTCGGATGGCATCATTGCCCCGGGATTTGAGCCGGAAGCATTCGAAATGTTAAAAGGCAAAAAGAAGGGCAACTACTGTATTTTGCAGATGGACCCTACTTATGTGCCGGAAGAAATTGAGCACAAGCAGGTATTTGGCGTAACATTTGAACAGGGAAGAAACAACCTGCGTATGGAGGAGAGCCTGCTTGCCAACGTGGTAACCAACAATAAGGAGATTCCTAAGGATGCTAAACGGGATCTTTTGATTTCTCTAATCACCTTGAAATACACCCAGAGTAATTCTGTTTGCTATGTAAAGGGTGGTCAGGCCATTGGTATTGGTGCCGGACAGCAGAGTCGTATCCATTGTACGCGTTTGGCCGGACAGAAGGCGGATAACTGGTATCTGCGTCAGTCGGAAAAAGTTCTGAATCTTCCTTTTAAAGAGGGATTGGGACGCGCAGACCGTGATAATTGCATCGACGTGTACATGGGTGATGAGTGCATGGACGTGTTGGCTGATGGATGCTGGGAGCGCTATTTTACCGAAAAACCGGCAGAATTTACCAGAGAAGAAAAAAGGGCATGGTTGGATACGTTGACAGGTGTAGCACTTGGATCCGATGCGTTTTTCCCATTTGGGGATAACATCGAGCGTGCACATAAAAGCGGTGTAAGCTACATTGCGCAGCCGGGTGGTTCCGTGCGTGATGATAACGTCATCGAGACTTGCAATAAATATGATATGGCGATGGCATTTACCGGAGTACGGTTGTTCCATCATTAAGTTTTTTCGCGACCTGTTACAGCGGCGGAGCGCTTGCGCTTGTTGACAACGCAGCGGCACGTAAGCGGCAATGCCGCAAGTGCCGACGTTGTCAAAAATCCGTCGGCTGTAACAGGTCGCTTTACGTATGTTATTGTTTGATAAGGAGAAGTTGTTGGTGTTAGATATTATTATTGTGGAAGATAATGTGGAAATCGCGACGCTTTTGTGCGATTTTTTACGTAAAGAAAATTATACGGTTAGCGTTGCAAAAGATGGGGAAAAAGCCCTTGATTTGTTTGAACGGTATGGTGCCAAGCTGGTTATTCTTGATCTGATGTTGCCGGGGATGGATGGGTTTGCGGTTTGTTCGAAGATTCGGGAGAGTTCGAATGCGCATATTATTATTGCCAGTGCCAAAACAGCCAAGGACGATAAGCTGAAAGGACTGGGGCTTGGCGCCGATGACTACATCGAAAAACCCTATGATATTGACATTTTGCTTGCCAAGGTGAAAGGTATTTTTAAACGAAAATATGCCATGGAAGAATTGATTTGCGGAGATATCTGTTTAAATACCGTGACTAATCAGGTCGTGGCGCGGGGCGAGACGGTGGATGTTACCTTGAAAGAATTTGAGTTATTGAAATTTTTCATGGAAAATCAGGGGGTGACTATGAAGAAGGAGTATTTGTTTAATACCATTTGGGGAAGTGACAGTGAATCGGAGCTGCAGACACTAACGGTGCATGTGAAGTGGCTGAGAGAAAAAATAGAGGAAGACCCGAAACATCCAAAGCATATTTTGACGGAGTGGGGCGTGGGGTATCGTTTTGAGTAGATATGTAAAATTTGCAGTAGCCGTGGTGCTGGCGGAACTTTTGTTCATAGCAGTAGCCAATGTTTATCTGTTTCGGTATCAGCAAAATACCAATCACCGGATGTACCGGGTGGAAATTAGCCGGATTGTATATCGAATGGAAGAGGGACAAGCACTTAAGAATATTGATTTAGCAGATTATCCGGACATTGTGTCTGTGAAACCTTTTGTACCGGGAGCAGATGAGCGGTATGATTCTATGGTGGAAGAGGTGAATGGAAAGCTATATCGTTTTTCCTACCGGGAGAAAAATGCCCTACAGAATCTGAGGGTGATGAATAGCATATTTGGTGGCATCCTGATTCTGACCATTGGTTTTTTATGGGGAATGGGTAGAAAACTGGTGCGTCCATTTGTCAACATTCGAAATTTGCCGTCGGAGCTTGCCAAAGGAAATTTGACGGTTCCCATTCCGGAGGAGAAAAGTAAATTTTTCGGGCAGTTTCTCTGGGGCATGGATATGCTGCGAGAGAAGCTAGAGGAGGACAGAACCAGAGAGCTTGCGCTTTTGCGGGAGCGAAAGACCTTGATTCTATCCCTTTCCCATGATGTGAAGACACCGCTTTCCGCTATTGAACTATACGGAAAAGCGTTGAAAAGCGGACTGTATGACACGGCCGAGAAGCAAAGAGCAGCCGTGGATGGAATCGAGAAGAACGTTGCAGAAATTAAGGATTATGTGAATGCGATTGTGGATGCTTCTCGTAATGATGTGATGTCTTTTGAGGTTAAGGATGGCGAAGTATACTTGCATGCAATTTTGAAGGAAATTCAGACATATTACGGAGAACGGTTAAAGCAAATGCGCACGCAATTTTTGGTACAGGAAGTGGAAAACTGTCTGGTGCGCGGGGATATGGACCGCATCGTGGAAGTTTTTCAGAATGTAATGGAAAATGCAATAAAGTACGGTGATGGCCAGGGCATTGCGATTACGTTTGCCGAGGAGGAGGACTGCAAGCTGGTGCAGGTTACGAATACCGGATGTGGAATCGGGGAAGAAGAATTGCCGCACCTGTTTGATTCGTTTTACCGGGGAAGCAACAGCGAGAAGGTTGCGGGAAGTGGCCTGGGCCTCTATATTTGTAAGGAATTGATGCATCGTATGGATGGAGAGATTTTTGCAGAGATTATAGATGGGGGATTTCGGGTTACGGTGGTGCTGCGAAAATTATAAGGAAAGCATAAGCGCAGGTTTGCGGTGCTAATCGGGACAGTTTTTCAACATTTAAGGATTCTTTAATAATTGTTGCTGTATAGTATGGTTAGAAAAGAAAAGCAAGGGAGGAATGGCATGTATAGAAATATTTTAAAAAAAGACATGAAGCGTAAGAAAACCATGAATATCATATTACTCCTGTTTACCATACTGGCGGCAATGTTTGTATCCAGTGGGCTAAGCAATATTGTGACGGTTATGAATGGAACGGAGTATTTCCTGGATAAAGCAGGCATCGGTGATTATGTGGTGGTTACGCAAAACGGTGATGGAGGTGTGCAGGAGATTTTGAATACTTCCAAGTACGTCACATCCTATAAGAAGGAAGACTGTTACTGGTTATCCAAGGATGAAATCAAGGTAAACGGAAAGCAGATCGAAGTGAAGAATAATACCTTGATTATTCAGGCCTTGCAAGATACCGGGATGAATTATTTTCATGAAGATAACAGTAAAGTAACCAAGGTGAAAAAAGGCGAAGTCTATATTACGGCAGGCATGTTTGATAAAAACAACTACCATATTGGTGATACCATGCGGATTCAGTCCCACGGTACCGACCGTACTTATCAGATTGCGGGAGAGATAAAGGATGCGCTTTTGGGCTCGGAAATGATGGGAAATACGCGATTACTTATTAGCGATGAGGATTATGCATACTATCAGAATGAGGAGAACCTGCAGGAATATAAAGGAAACTTTTTTTACATTGATACCTCAAAGGTGCAGGAACTTGCAGGGGACCTTTCCGAAGTGAAAAATGTATTGTTTAAAGCGGAATATTCCACCTTTAAGTTAAGCTACGTGATGGATATGATTATTGCTATGATTGTGCTGGTATTAAGCGCATGTCTGGTGTTGGTATCCTTCGTGCTTTTGAAATTTGTCATTACCTTTTCCATTAGTGAAGAATTCCGGGAAATCGGTGTAATGAAGGCTATCGGAATCAAGAATTATAAGATTCGAAGTCTGTATATGACGAAATACCTGGGAATTGCCATTGTGGGCGGGGGCATCGGATTTGTAGCAGGAATTCCATTTGGAAATATGCTGTTAGCGACAGTTTCCAAGAAGATGGTGCTTGGTAATTCCGTTGGCATCGGGTTAAATATTGTTGGTGCTCTGGCGGTGGTACTGATTATGATTGGATTTGCGTACCTTTGCACCGCCAAGGTGAAAAAAGCGACACCGGTGGATGCCATCCGAAATGGACAGACCGGAGAGCGTTACCAGAGTAAGTCCAGATATTCTTTGAAAAAGAGCCATTTGGGAAACGCAGTTTACATGGCGGTGAACGACGTGCTGAGTGCACCGAGACGGTTCGTGATTATTGTATTTTCGTTTTTCCTTTGTTCCATTTTTGTGTTTGGTGTGGTGGAAGTGACGGATACCATGAAGAGCGACCGACTAGTGGAAACCTTTGCCAAGAAATCCGACGTGTATATTACGGATTCGAAACTTTTGAAAAAAGATTTTTTGTCTCCGGAAGGGGGAAAACAGGTGGAAGATGCCTGCGACCGCATGGAAGCAAAGCTTGAAAAAATGGGCATGCCGGCAAGGGTTGCCATGGACATTTGGTATACCTATCCCATTACGGTGAATGGACGGGTTAGCTCCGTTTGTTTGCAGCAAAACAAGCGGGTGAAGTGCACGGAGCATCGTTTTTACGAGGGAAGCGCACCGCAGAATAAACATGAAATCGCCATTACGCCGGTGATTGCGGAGGAGCTTGGAATCACGATCGGTGATAAGGTGACCATTGATTATAAAACAGAAAAAGTGGAGTGTATGGTTGTGGGAATGTTTCAAAGCATGAATCAGCTTGGAAAAGTTATTCGTATTCATGAAGATGCACCCACACAGATGGAATTTGCCTGCACCATGATGGCCTTCCAGGTGGATTTTAAAGACCATCCGGAGGCTGAGGTAATTACTGAGCGCATGAAAAAAATCAAAAACAGCTACCACATCGAGGGCATGTACGATGCAGCCGGTTTCTGCGATGATTGCATGGGCGTTTCGAAAACAATGGATACGGTTTCTAAGTTGTTATTGTTCATTACCTGTATCGTGGTTGTGCTGGTAACGGTGCTGATGGAGCGGTCCTTTATACAGGATGAAACCAATCAGATTGCGCTTTTGAAAGCGCTTGGATTCTCCAATCGATTTGTACTTACGTGGCATGTGGCACGCTTTATGTTGGTAAGCCTGATTGCAGAAGGATTGGCGGTATTGCTGACCTATCCGGTAACGAAGCTGTGGGCAGATCCAATCTGGTCCATGATGGGAGCTACCGACGTATCGTATTATTTTAGACCGCTTACTTTGCTGGTGATTTATCCGGGGGCGATTTTACTAATAAGCCTGCTGGCGGCATTTTTTACCGGATTATATACCTATCAGATTACCAGCAACAGCATTACGAACATTGAGTAAGAGGAGGAAAGGCAGATGGCAGCAATTTTAGAAGTAAAGGATTTATGCAAAACCTATGTTATAGAAAAAAGACAGAACAACGTGTTAAAGAATGTGAATTTTACGGTGGAAGAAGGGGAAATGGTAGCCATTATGGGACCTTCCGGCTCGGGAAAATCCACTCTTTTATATGCGGTATCCGGCATGGATACGCCAACCAGCGGGCATGTGCTTTTTGACGGCAAGGATATTACGAAACTTTCGGCCAACCAATTGGCGGAGATTCGCCTTAACAAAATGGGATTCATTTTTCAGCAGATGTATATGATGAAAAATCTCACGATTCTTGATAACATAGCGTTGCCGGCTTTGGAGAATAAGGCTGATAGAGCCGGTAAAGCGGAAAAAATGAAGCGGGCGGAGGAACTGATGCGTAAGTTGTCCATTATTGAGGTGGCGGATAACGACATTAATGAAGTATCCGGCGGACAGCTCCAGCGTGCATGTATTTGTCGGAGCATGGTAAACAAGCCAAAGCTTTTGTTTGCAGATGAACCGACCGGAGCGTTAAACCGTACGGCATCCGGAGAAGTAATGGAAGAGTTGGCAAAGCTTAATGGCGAGGGAACAACCATCATGATGGTAACTCACGACGCGAAAGTTGCAGCACGATGCAAGCGAGTGCTGTACATTGTGGACGGCAACATCAAGGGTGAGTATCTTTCCGGAGGCGATTCGACGGCAGAGAACGAGCGACGATTGAATAACTGGCTCCTGGATCTGGGGTGGTAATTAAAAAATTTGTACAGGAAGGCGATAGTCATTTCGAAGAGAGGTGGCGTCGCCTTTTGTTTGTGCTAAGGCAAGGTACGTTTCTCTGGCAAAAAGATCACTTTGTAAAAGTGGCAATTCGGCAGGTGCCTGTGCCACGGAAGTGATGACCAAAGCATGCTTGGAAAGGGTGCCAAGTAGCGGGCGGGCATCTTTACGCAGTCCGAGAATACGCAGATACGGAATCGGTTCCCTACGGTATTGGTGCATTTGGTCAGTGGTCAAATTCAGTAGTATATGAGTCAGAATCCGCATCATTTTTCCGCGGGTTACGTCCTTGGTAGTAATCGCTTCCAGGAAGCAATCAAAATCCTCATATGTGGCAAGACAACGCAATAATCGGTTGGCAATCTCTGCGCTACTGTCCAAAAAGTTTGGTAATCGGTCAGCTTGTAAGCGCAGTACATACGGCAGAAGCGGTTGATAATCCCTTTCGGATAAAAGCGGCTGCCTGGTCAATGCGTCTTCGTATAGGAGGGATGCATTTTTCGGAAGCACGGTTGCAAAATCCGTCAAGGGTCTGCCGGACAAAAGCATCTGGCGGATGTGGGTGGCAGAGGCATAAGTCTGTGTTGCTTTCTGCGCGTGATGGGATACCCCAACACGAGAAATGGGAAGAATCTTCATAGGAATCTGAAGTTCTCGAATGGCACGAAGGTATTCCAACGCCAAAATCGTATTGGGCTGGCGCAACAAATGGGCAAGTTCAGCCAATGTGGTGTCAGAGTAAGCGCCTTTCACATGGGCAAGGAGTGCTTCGGTCTGTGCCGAAGGATAGTTCTTCCCGTTTCGTAGCGCAGTTTGGAGAACTTCCTTGAAGGTTGCCGGTTCCTCATGAAGAATGGCGGCCATTTTTTGCAAAAGCGCAATGTCGGTGCATTCGCATCCAAAGGCCAGGGTATCTACGCCACATGCAGCCAGGGTTTTTACACCACCATAAGCGAAATCTCTGGCCGAGCCGGTACTAACCAGCGCAGGTAACGCCACCACCAGGTCTGCTCCATTTTGAAGCGCTGCTTTGGTTCGAATTGATTTGTCTAGTAGTGCGGGAGCTCCCCGTTGTACGAAATCACCACTCATGGCAACTACCACAAAATCACAGCCGGAAAGTGCTCGCGCCTGTGTTAATACGTACGTATGACCGTTGTGAAACGGATTGAATTCTGCAATTAGTCCTGTAATCTTCATAAAAACAGTATAACATAAAAGATGGGGGAGTCACAAGTCACGGTTTATTTTACGAAAATTCCATGCTATAATGGTGTCAAAGAGAAGGGTTATGGAAAGGGGATTTGAATGGAGACGGGAGTTTATGCGCAGAATTTACGAGAAAAACTGGGAGCAGAATACAAGCGTATTTGCTATGGAGTCTGTTCGGAGTCACAATACCGCAATTTTGAGAAAGGAACCAGAGAGTTAGACGTATTTGTGCAAGGCAGACTGTTGGAACGACTCGGATGTGGCACCAAACGCATGTATTATATGCTTAGGCCATCTGCTTGGGAATGCTTTAAGGAGCGAACGGAAATAGTAATGTGTTTGATGCGCGGGCAATATGAACGTGCACAGGCAAAACTTGCGGAATTTGAGAAGCGAAAAGTGGCAAAACAATCGCTACATGCGCAGTATATTTGCCGGATAAAAGCGTTTTTGGGGATGAGTAGTAGGCATGATGATGCGCAGATTGCAGAATTTCTGGAGCAGGCGCTTGCTTATACGGTGCCAAATTATTCGACCAACGGTTATCGAGAACATCGACTTGCGGTTTGTGAAATTGATATGCTGTTGGACTGGTACTTTTACAAAGGAGACCGGAGTGCAGAAACATTCTTAGAATTTGCAGAGTATTGTAAACAGGCTGGCTACGATGATGAGCAGATGTGTCAGATTTATCCGAAGGCAGTATGGTATGGGTATCTGACAAGAAAAAAGAAAGGCGCGCTTGATACGTGGAAGGGATTGGAAAGAATAAAGTTTCATGATTACCTTGAGGTTGCGATTCGCTATTTACGTAAGCAAAAAAACGGATACTATATGTGGGAAGTATGTATGGCTAACGATGAGGTTCTGCGTTGCCTAATAGAGCAAGGTGTGACGGATGAAGAAACAAAGGTTGCATATGAGCAAAACCGTAAATTCGTGCGGTGCCTTGAAAAAATGTATACCTTTATTGGAAACGAAAAAGAGACAGAAGCGAATTATTTGCCTTATCTTTTTCAGAATGTCGAAAGTGTAAGTAGCATTGCGCAACGACGTATGCTCATGAAGAACCATGATGAGATAACTCTGGCGAGCAAATGCAATGTGGATATGCGGACGCTTAGGACCCTCTTACATGGCGAAAGAAGACCTTGTAGAAGGACGATGGAAGCTATTTTTCATGAGTTGAATTTGCCGATGGAATATTCACGGGAATCTTTTTCTGTGAAGGATGTGGATGAAAAGAAGCTTGTGGAAGAGTTGGACGATTGCGAACTGTATGGACATGCAGAGGATGCGGTGTCCATTTTGGAGCGACTACGGG
>SVEW01000060.1 GCA_015057205.1 Lachnospiraceae bacterium
GTAAATCCGTTCGGATTCCATAACGAACCAAAAGCGCAGCCAAAAGACTGCGTATTCTGGCATCTTCCGGCACATAACGAAGAATGGTTTCGCGGCGTGCGTCGGAGACAAAGGAAAGGTACGGTTCTATATTGGAAAAGGTCAGTTGTTCCGGAATTTTTAATAAGTAAATGTTCATGGGTAGCTCCTTTATAGTTATGGTTTTATTGTAAAAGCGTGAAAGTGGGATGTCAATATTTAGAATGTTTTAAATAAGTTTGAAAAAACCTTGACACCAGGCATATATAATATATATAATTATTTTGCTAATTTTTCAAATTTAAGGAGGTTGCTATGAAGAAACGTGTATTAGCAGTAGTATTAGCTGGTGTGATGACCGTAAGTGGTGTAAGTATGATGAACCCGGTTGCGCGAAATGTGCATGCGGAATCCAGTTATTCATTCGGCGATTGTTATTTGTCGGATAAAGATGGGAACAAGACATTATTAGTAGGAGACCCGGTACTTAGTAACATTGGCGGATTATGGCAGGATGGAAAAGAATTAGAAGAGGGCGTTGATTGGGAATTTGGAGATGCAGAAGATTACGATCAGAAAACTGCATTTTATTATGATAATCAACAGAATGAAGTTGCATTTGATTGGGAGAACATTCCGGTAGAAGCTTTTGGAAAATATGTTTATCGCACAACCGCGGTGAATTTTTTGTTTAATCCTGGATATGGTACATATAAGACGATTGAATCATCATTTCCGATTGCAGCCTGGGCAGATGATGTATGTACAGTAGCGCTAAACAAAGATGGGAAAACGGTAAAAATTTTCAATGCTTATATGGAAAATACAGATTCGTTAACTTTAAAAGTGCCGGCAAAGGCTACGGTAGGAGATAAGAACTATAAGGTTACGAGTGTTGACGAATATGCAGTAGAAGGAAAAGTTGCCAGCGTTATTTTGCCTGCAAGTGTCACAAGACTTGAAAAAAGTGCATTTGAAGATTGTAAAACACTTAAAAATATTACCATAAAAGGTAATTTGAAGAGTGTTGGTAGTAAGGCATTTTCCGGTATTAATAACAAAGCGGTGTTTAAGATTAAGGCTAATGCGAAAAATTTCAAGAAGATTGTAAATCGAATTAAAAAGGCCGGAGCGCCAGCATTGGCAAAATATAAGAGAATTTAATAGTGGAAAATAATGGGAGCAGGCTACTCATGGTAGTCTGCTCCTAATTCTTGCAGTCCGGAATTGAATTCTTTGTAGTATGTATTTAGATTGGTCATTTTCTTCCCGTTAACGGATACCAGGAACAAATCGTAGGTGTCCCCATCTTTCGTAGAACTTACGATGCCGTAGTTCTTTGAGACCTCACAGTAATCCGAAGTGTCGTAGTCCGGATTGTTGAAAGAAAGGCGTTTGATTTTCCCTGTGGATGGGCGATAGCGATAGATTTGATCGGCATGGTTATCTGCTGAATACCAACGGGAGAAAAATACGTCACCGGTACTTTTTGCAACAATCGGGTAGTAGCATTCTACGTTGGTTCGCTTGTAGATGCGGCTGTTTTTCCCGTTCTTATATTTCCAAATCTGGGAATCTTTTCCATCGCCACGTACATAATAGATGTACTTGCCGGTTTTGCTAAAATAGGGCATGGAATGCTCCGTATTTGCGTGGGTAAGCTTTGTAAGCTTGCCGGTGGAAAGGCGGTAAGTATAAAGTTGGGCATATTCTTTGCCATCCGGACAGGATTTGAAGCAGATGCTTTTGCCATCCGGAGAGAATTTCGGGTCCTCGTGTCGTCCGGCATCGGATGCGGTGAGGTTCTTAAGCATGTGGTCCTGAAAGGTATATAAATAAATGTCCCACTGATCTTCATCCGAAATACCCATAAAAGTAATGGACTTGCCGTCAGGTGAAAACGTGGCATTCATAGCATGATGAACACCGGTCATGTTTTTACTAAGGCAAGTCAAAGAGCCTTTGGAAAAATCATAGAGATACAATTGGCTATCTTCAGCATCATAATCCGAGTAGCGATGAAAAACCAGCTTTCCGGAAAGTGACGGAAGATTGGCAGCTTTGGTTGGCAATAAGGTTGTAACCAATACTGCTATGCAAAGTAGCAGAGAGAAAAAAGTTCGTTTTTTCATAAGTGCCTCCATGTAATTATTATAGTTAGGTAATTGCGAAACCCTTATGCCACGTTCGTGGCATGTTGAATTTGCATAATAAATCGTCTCTGCAAGTGAACTTGCAGAACGATTTATTATGCAAATTGCTCATGCGGCATACGCCGCAGAGCAGTTTCACAAATATCAAATTTTATAGTGTTAGCATAATGCAAATTGATGAAATTATCAATTGTGTTATAAGATACATTCTTGCCTTTTGCGTGCTAATGTGCTAAAATTTTGTACCGTAGCATGTTAAAGATTAGGAGGAATAGAGATAGTGTTACAGCGAAAGATTAAGTTGTCGGACAAGCGAGAAGCGGTAAAGCATACCATTTCCGGCAAATTGTTACGCATTTTATTGCCGATGGTTGCGGTGGCAATAATGCTCATTATTATTATTTTGGTAAGTCGTGCAAAAGGTATTATTAGTGATTTATCAAGAGCGGATTTGGCACAGGAAACAAAGGCAAATGCGAACGCATTTAGCGGGGAAATTCAGACCTTTGTTGGTAAATTGGAGACCTTAGCTGTGTCTATGGAAAGAAATAAGTTTAAGAATGACAAAGAATTTCTGGACTACGTTGCAGATCAGTCTAGAAAATTTTCCAAGAATGCACCGGATGGTGTATATATGACTTTAGATGACGGAACCTGGCTTGATTCTAGCGGATGGGTACCGGATGCTGATTACGTTGCAACAGAACGGGATTGGTATAAGGATGGAATTAACCGTGATACCTTTACATTAGGAAAACCATATTTGGATAATTTGACAAATAAGATGGTAGTGGCTATTGCCAGAAAAATTAAGCTGGCAGATGGCAGAGGCGGTGTAGCAGCTATTGATTTGCAGCTTACAAGCGTTATGGATACCATAAAGAAGTTAAAGCCGATGAAGACAGGTACTACGATCCTGTTAGATAAGACATCTATTATCTCTTATACGAACAAATCTTATAACGGTACAGAGATTTCAGAACATATGGATGATGAATTTTTGCAGGCTGTGGCGGCTAATATGGGAAATATTGGTCAGGTTGAAGTAATCAAATGTGGCGGTAAATCCTATTATGTTGATTATGAAGCTGTGGAAGGAACCAACTGGACATTGATTTCTTCCGTAGAAGAAGGCAGTGTTTTGGCGGAGTTGAACAAGTTCCAGACAGTATGTTGGATTTTGGCCGTTATCGGCATTCTTTTGATTGCGCTTGTATTATGGGCAGCGATTAACCGGATTGTTACCAAGCCGGTAGGTAAGCTTACAGAGAATCTGGTACGAATCACCAATAACGATTTCACGGTTGAGGTGAACGCATCCGGAAATGATGAAATTGGCTTAATGAATGCAAATATGGCGAAATTTATTGAGCATATGCGTGAAGTACTTGGCGGTATGCAGGATGAGACCAATCAATTGACGGTCGAAGCGGATAATAGCCGTAGCTCTTCTGAAAATATGAGTGTACAGGCGAAACAGCAGTCTGTTTCCATGGGGGATATTCGTGGAGCGATGGATGGTATGGCAGGTGCTGTATCCGAGTTAGCAACCAATGCAACGGAGTTGGCAACCATGGTAAGTGATTTGACACATGAAGGAAACGAAACAGATAATACCATGAAATTGTTGGTGGATAAAGCGGCAGAGGGACAGCGCGATATGAAGATGGTTACCAGCAGTATGGATTCCATTTCTCTTGCTATGAAGGAAATGAACGATGTGGTTGGTAAGGTAGAGGAAAGTGCGAAGAAGATTAACGGCATTGTAGAAATGATTAATTCCATTGCCGGACAAACCAATCTGTTATCATTGAATGCTTCCATTGAAGCTGCCAGAGCCGGAGAAGCCGGACGTGGTTTTGCAGTGGTTGCAACAGAGATTGGATCCCTTGCTAACGATAGCGCTCAGGCAAGCCGTGAAATCAGTGAGATTATTGATGATATCATTGGGCAGATTGAGAATTTGGCAGAAAAGTCAGCAGCTAGCGTAGAAGAAATTCAAAAGAGTTCGGTTGCTGTATCAACTGCGGAAGTAACGTTTGTAGATATCTTTAAAAACCTGGATATTACCGGGGAAGCTATGAAACGTATGATTACAATGATGAGCGAAATTGATGATATTGCAAGTAGTGTGGCTGCCATTTCGGAGGAGCAGTCAGCAAGTTCAGAGGAAGTAACGGCGACCGTTGAGAATCTGGCAGAAAGTGCAGAACAGGTTGCAGGAGAAAGTCAGAGTGTGACCGACAGTGCGAATACCGTTTTACAGTCCGTTGAGACAATCAATCAGTTTGTATCTACATTTAAATTAGATTAAAAGAAAAGCACCACGCCTGCTGTAAATCAGGTGTGGTGCTTTTGTAATAAAGGAGTTTAACGAATCCTAAACTGACTAACCAGTTCACTTAAAGCATCGGACTGTTCGGATAATTCTAATGATACGGCACTGCTTTCCTGGGCGGTGGCAGTATTATCCTGAATAACATTGCTGATTTGAGCAATTCCGTCACTAATTTCTTTCATGCTATGAGCCTGTTCTTGTGCGATACGGCCGGTTTCCTGAATAATGGTTACCACGTTGTCCACGGAGTGTTGCGCATTGGTCATAGCCTCTTGTGTTTCTAATACGACACCGTTTCCGTGTTCAATTTCACGAAGGGCACCGTTGATTAATTCCTGTGTATTTTGCGCTGCGGCAGAAGAATCAGAAGCAAGTTTGCTGATTTCTTCGGCAACGACTGCGAAACCACGACCGGCTTCTCCAGCTCTGGCAGCTTCGATGGAAGCATTCAGAGATAAAAGCTGTGTCTGGGAAGAAATCTCCTCAATGGCGTGGGCAATCTGTTCAATCTGTTTGGATGCTTCGGTAATGTTGTTCATGGCCGTAGTAACCTGATTCATCTTTTCGGCTCCACGGGACATATCTTCCTGTACACGAATTATCATTTTGCCTCCGTTGTTTGCGGAGTCTGTCATATTTTTGGTCTGGTCATTGACCGTTTGGACGGTGGCGGTTAATTCTTCAATGGCAGCAGCCTGATCGGAAGCACCTTCGGCTAAGCCGGCGGAACCATCACGCATGTTATTTGCACCGTGGTGTACTAAAGTAACGGTTTCGCTTACGTTACCAAGTGCACTGGACATCTTGCTTGTGATGTCATCTAAAGCTTCGGTGATAGGCGTATAATCCCCAACATAAAATTCCGGATGCGTGGTACCACACGTAAAATCACCGTCGGCAATTCGATTTAAGGTTGCAATCATATCGCTAATTACATTGTTGGTTGCAGTGGTAGACTTATCCAAATCTTTGGCAAGCTCACCTAACTCGTCGTTGGCATCGTAATGTACATCAATATGTAAAGCGCCTCCGGCCATCTTTGCGGCAACATCTTTTAATTCGGTTACCGGTTCCATAATTGCAGCAGCCAGTTTTTTCTTTAAATCCACCATATATAACAGCACGCTAATGATAATGATAGCGGTGATAATAAGGGAAAAAATCACAATGGAAAAGATGACAGTATATACCTGTGCACCTTTTTCTGTGACTTCAGCAGATACGGATTTAAAATCACCGGCAACGGTGTCGATGGATGGGTACAAAGTATCGTTGAAATAGTAAAACAGGTCTTCTGTGCTGGTACCTTGGGTAAACATTTCTCCAAGTTTAGTACCATTATCGGAAACAATCTTTAAATCCGAGGAAATCTGGGATAGATTGGAAGAACCGCTATACAATTTGGAAAATGCATTTAAGTTTGCATCAAAATCCGTGAACTTAGAGGCTGCCTTTTCAAGCTGTTCCTGGCGGATAGACTCATCGGGTGTGACCATTGCCCATAGATATGCTTTAGAAAGTGCCTGAATATCAATCCGGATTTCGGCCTGTATATTTTGCAATTGATAATATTTGTTGTAGATAGTACGGATTCCTAAGAGGGAAGCAACTACAGTGATTACCAACGATACAATGGCTATAGCAAACATAATAATTAGTTTTCGGAATGTTTTATCAAATTTCATTCGGAAAGGAAATTGCTTTAGTTGCTTAGCGTTTACTGTGAATGGTGAAAACATGTCATCGGTCCTTTCTTTTGTTGATTTTGCTTGACTTATTGCAAAAGTCATTATACAACTATTATATGGACAAAGTATATACAGACAAGTGAGTTGATGTGACTGAATTGAGAAAAAACTGTGAACGGATGAATTGATTGAGTCAATAAGCCTGAAATGGAGGTAGAGATGAAAAAGATATTGCAGGGATTACAAGTGGATATGTTTGACGTTATTCAGACGTTGTCTGTTGATTATAATTCGATTTTTGTCGTGGATTTGGAAACACAGACCCTGACGCCATGCGCTGCAAATCATGAAATTGCCAAACAGGAATTTGAGCAGATGACAAAAGAGGCTAATTATTTAGTAAGCCTCGGTCGATTTGCCAGAGAATATGTGCCAAAGAAGGAGCAGGAAAAATTCTTGAAAGCCATTACACCGGATGAAATTCGCCGTGGACTTCGCAAGAATTCGCGTTATACTTATACATTTCGTCGTTATAACTTAGACGGTAGACCGGAATTGTTGGAAATGTCAATTTTTCGTATGGGAGAGGAAAACAGTAGTCAGGCATTGATGACGTTTCGACCTGTTGAGCAGGATATGGTGAAGTTGAGCATCGAGACCAATGAAAGTATTAAGCAGGAAATCTGGAAACGCGAACAGGAATTACGGGAGCAGGAAGTAATTCTACAGGCCTTAAGTAAGGTTTATGGTAGTGTTTTTGCAGTAAACATTCCTACTGACAGTTTTGAGATAATTCGCGTATTACCGCAGATGGAGCCAATTATGAATATGGCGGGAAGTTTTCGGGAAGCGGTTCGTGCAACCGCGGAAAATGCCATTATGCCAAAATATCGGGAAGAGTTTTATGAATTTGCGGATTTGGATACACTTGTAGCTCGTTTGACGCGAAAAAATCATATTTCCATGGAATATGAAGGCGCATACACCGGTTGGTGCCGCTTAAGCATTGTTGTGACGGCGCGGAATCAATGGGGAGAAGTGACGGATGTAATTTTGTGTGTGCAAAGCATTAATGTGGAGAGGCGCATGGAAGATGCAGCGTCTAGTATGCTAGATAGTTATAAGACGCTGCATAAGCTGATTCATTCCGGTATGTGGAGTGTGGATTACGGTGCGAATGGTAAGCGGCAAACGGTTCATTTGAGTAAGGAATTCTGTAATATGTTGGGTTACCAAAGCCAAAGAGAGCTGGAAAAAGAGGAGAAAAAATGGTTTAATCTTTTGCATCCGGAAGACCGTAACCGGGTGTCGTTGGCGTATGAAAAAGCAATGCATGATGTCAAAGGGCGTCAGATTTTTGATATTAAATGTCGTGTAAAAACAAAGAATCGTGGTGTGCGCTGGTTCCGTGCAGCAGGCCGTTTTTTCCGCGGAAAAACACAACAGGTGACCAAGTTTTCCGGAATGTTTATGGATATTGATGAAGATGTTAAACAGATTGAAATAATGGAACAGGCGAAAATGGAGGCAGAGGTTGCAAATAAAGCCAAGTCAGCGTTTTTGTTCAATATGTCTCATGACATTCGCACGCCTATGAATGCTATTTTGGGGTTTGCGGATTTGCTGGAAAAACACATGGATGACAAAGGAAAACGGGAGGAATATATTCGCAACATCAAGACTTCCGGTAATTATTTATTGGAATTAATCAATGCAGTACTTGAGATGTCCCGGATTGAAAATGATAAGGTTAGTCTGGACGAAGAGCCGATTGATCATGCTGTTTTGCGGGAGAGCATTCGCGTTGTATTACAGGAAGAATATGCGAAAAAGAAATTGACTGTTCACCGGGATTATAACATTACGCATCCGTATTTTTATGGGGATGTGGTGAAATTGAAGGCAATTTACCTAAATATTATCAGCAATGCAGTGAAATATACTCCGGAAGGGGGAGAAATCAGCATTACAATGGATGAACTTCCGGGGTGTGATGAGAATCATGCAATATCGAGGGCGATTATCAAAGATAACGGAATAGGTATGGCAAAGGAATATTTGCCACATATTTTTGATAGTTTTTCCAGAGAAAAAACGGTTACGGAGAATAAAGTAATCGGTACCGGTTTGGGCATGGGAATTGTGAAAAAATACGTGGATATGATGGGCGGAACCATTGAAATTGATAGTGAAGTGGGAAAGGGGACAACGGTCACCATTACCATTGAGCATCGCCTTGCAGAGCCGTTTGAGGTAGAAGCGGAACCTTATCAGATAATTTCTGCATCTAAGGTGGAGGGAAAGCGCATTTTGATTGCAGAAGATAATGAACTGAACAGGGAAATTGCAGAGGAACTGCTTCACGAAGTGGGTTTTCTGGTAGATTCTGTAGAAGATGGTGTGGAGTGTGTGGCAAAAATAACCAAAGCGGATGCCGGTTATTATGATATGATTTTGATGGATATGCAGATGCCCAATATGGACGGGTTAAAGGCGACCCGGGTTATTCGCAGCATGGAAAATAAGGAAAAAGCAAAGGTGCCAATTGTTGCAATGACTGCAAACGTGTTTGAAGAAGATAAGAAAAAAGCCCTGGAGGCCGGTATGGACGGTTTTGTGGGCAAACCGATAGAAGTGAAAATATTAATTGATACGATGCAACGATTGTTAAAGTAAAAAAATAGTTTGATTTTCTCTGTTTTGTGGTATGATTAGTACAGTGCGTTCGAATACTAAAAGAAAAAGGATGGGGAAAATCAGATGGACGAAAAAGAAAGAAAAAGACAGGCACAGTTTAAGAAAATGACGGAGAAGCCGGTTGAAAAATTAGTGGCTACCCTGGCAGTTCCTACAATTTTGAGTATGCTTGTTACTAATTTGTACAACATGGTGGATACCGCTTTTGTAGGGGAATTGGGAACTGCGCAAAGTGGTGCGGTTGGAATTGTGTTTGGCTACATGGCGATTTTGCAGGCCATTGGGTTTATGTGCGGACAGGGTGCAGGCAGCACCATGTCTCGTAAACTTGGAAATAAGGACGTAGAAGGAGCAAATTGCTATTCTTCTACGGGTTTTTTTATGTCTTTAACATTGGGACTTATTATTGGACTTCTAAGTAGTGTTACTTTGTCGTCCCTTGTTTTTGTATTGGGAAGTACACCTACCATTGCAGTGTTTGCTAAGCAGTACATTCGTTATATTATTATTGCGGCGCCTTTCCAAACGGCTTCTCTTACTATGAACAATTTGTTGCGATATGAAGGAAAAGCAAAACTTGGTATGATTGGATTATTGACCGGTGCGATTTTGAATATCTGTGGGGATGCATTATTTATGAAAGTGTTTCACATGGGCGTTTCCGGTGCAGGGCTTTCTACCATGTTGACGCAGATGATTAGTTTTGCCATATTGCTATATATGTTTTTGTCGGGAAAAACCCAGACTATTATTTCTGTTCAATACGTATCCAAACATATTTTTGACTATTTAAATATTGCTGCCACGGGGTTCCCAAGTCTCTTGCGCCAGGGGCTAAATAGTATTTCAACCATGTTGTTGAACGGGAATGCCAGAGTTTATGGGGATGCAGCCGTAGCAGCTATGGCCATTACTTCCAGGGTGGGATTTTTTTGCATGTCCGTGGCACTTGGCATCGGACAGGGATTCCAGCCGGTTAGCAGTTTCAATTTTGGTGCGAGAAAATTTGACAGAGTAAAAAGAGCGTATTGGTTTACTTTAATTTTGTCAGAAGTTGTACTTTTGTTTAGCGCCATTCCGGTATTTATCATGGCTGAACCGGTGGTAAAAATTTTCAGGGACGATTCGCAGGTAATTATCTATGCAACCAGAGCATTACGGCTTCACTGCATTGCACTCTTGTTTGTGCCGTTGTCTATGGTGACGGAGATGGGATTTCAAAGTACCGGACAGCGTTTAAAGTCTACCCTCACGTCATCGCTTCGCAGCGGCGTGATTATGATTCCGTCATTGCTTATACTAACAAAGCTACGGGGCATGTCCGGAATTCAGGAAGCACAGCCCGTAGCTTATGTGATAACGTGGTTTATTTGTATTTACTTTAGTATGGCTTTTTTAAAAAGTCTAAAGCCTTATTCAGCATCGAAGTCTACGGAGTAGGTGCCCTCCGGTGCGGTGATGGTTAGAATTCCCAAATTAAATTCTTCATCTAAAATGGTGATGTGATACTCAAAGGTGACATCTTCTTCAAATTTGGAAAGAAGGAGATAGTCACCATTTTCTTTTCCATCAATCTGGTCGCAGATGTCGTTGTATACATCCTGACCGGAAATGGGGCGACCATAGCCGGAAGCTTTGATTTTCTGTTCAATTAGTTCGTATAATTCGTTCATAGTGTGTTCGTTCCTTTCGTAGGTTGAAAAATCGTTATGAAATAGGAGTACTTTGGTAAAGCGGCTCTATTTCCTCACGCAACATCTTGCGGAGGAAGATGGTACAGAGTGTTGCGGATGCAAGTTCGGCGATTGGAAAACTCCACCATACGCTGGTGAGTCCAAAGAGCGATCCAAACACAAAGGCCACCGGTAATAACACTAAAAGCTGTCGACTCGCAGAGACGATTAAGGACAGCATACCGTGTCCAAGAGCCTGGAAGCTTGAAGTGCAGATGATACAATACCCTGCAACAATAAAGTGGGTTGAAATGATGCGCAAGGCGGGGGCGCCAATGGCTATCATTTGGTCGGATGCAGAGAATAGGCCAAGTAGTTGAGCCGGCAGGAAAAGGAAAAGCAGTACACCAACCGTCATGATGCATACTGCAACTTTTACGGCTAACTTCAAGGTTGCTTTGATTCGCTCCGGTTTGCGTGCGCCGAAATTGTAAGCAACAATCGGGAGCATTCCGTTATTCAGTCCGATTACAGGCATAAAGATAAAGCTTTGTAATTTATAGTAGGCGCCGAATACAGCAACAGCGGTATCTGAGAATTTGCCTAATACTTTATTCATGCCGAAATTCATAACGGAACTTACTGCCATCATAATGATACTTGGAAGTCCGATTGCATAGATGCTTTTGATAATTGATAAGGAAACAGGATATTTTCGCAGAGAAATATGGAGTTCCTTATTTTTGTATACGTTCATAAATACAGCGACAATAGCAGCTACTGTCTGACCGATTACGGTTGCAAGCGCGGCGCCGGTAACTTCCATACGTGGAAAACCGAAAAGACCAAAAATCATAATCGGATCTAAAATAACATTGGTTATGGCACCGGTCATCTGGGTTATCATAGAAAGACGGGTTCGACCGGTGGATTGCAACATTTTTTCCAAAAAGGCCTGAATAAACAGGGCATAACAAAAACCACCTACGATTCTTGCATAATCCATTCCGTATTTTACGATGGTCTGGTTATTCGTAAAAAATCGGAAAAATGGACCGTTAAAACAAAACACCACAATGGAAAAAATGATAGAGGTTATGATGGATAAAACCAATCCATTGGTAGCCACCTGATTGGCTTGCTTATAATCCTTTGCCCCAAGGTGACGGGAGACGAGGGCGTTTACGCCGACTCCGGTTCCTACGGAAAGTGCAATCATCAGGTTTTGAATGGGGAAGGCGTAGGAAACGGCTGAAAGGGCATCTTCCGAAATGCTTCCCACAAAAATACTGTCAACGATATTATAAAGTGCCTGCACCAGCATGGAAGCCATCATGGGCAGGGAAACGTCTAATAAAAGTTTAGGAATAGGCATGATGCCCATCTTATTTTCTTTTCGTTTTTGGTCAGACATTGGTTCCTCCGTTAATTTTTTTCTTGTTGTAATTATATGTAACAAATAATTTTAGCAAGGATTTGAAAAAAAGTCAATGTTGCACCGGTATCCAAGTTAGGGTACGATATAAAGTATAAAAATACGATGGGGGAGGACCTAGTTGATGCAACCAAAGACTTTTCAAGAACAATTTTTTGAATCCGTAAAAAGTGAAGAATTCGCAAAGCTTGAGTTAGAGCGCTATGAGGACGAAGAGGGAATCTGCGTTTATTCAAGTATGATGGAAGTAGATGAAGAAGATATACCGTATCTTGCGCAGTTTTTCTTCTATGAGGAAGACGAATTGGCGGATGTAGTAATTGCTAAGCCAATTAAGGATGTGGATTCTTTAGAAACTTACCGACTTATGAATGAATTTAACGCCGACAACCGTTTTGTACGGATGGTAACACAGGAGGGTATGCTTTGCGTAAGAGGCAATGTCTGGAAGGAAGAAGGGGTGGAAGCCCTGTGGGATATTTTCTTCTTATGTGTGCGGGTGGCCGGAGGATATTTCAGCGAATTCGAATCAGATGTGGATATGGAATAGGTTTTGCGCTCTCATCGGAAGGTGAGGGCGTTTGCTATGCAGGGATAGTTGTGATAAGAATGTGAATAATAATAGAAAAAGACAATGGCAAATGGGAAAATAGGGCGCTTTATCTGGGGAAAGTGGAAAAGTGTAGAATTTGAAAAAATACATAAGAAATGCAATGCAATAGTCAAAGAAAGGCGTTTCTATGTTATAATGGATTACGGGTGAACATTTGTTACCTAATGTTATGAAAAATCAGGAGGACGAGGATGAAGGTTTACACTAAGAGGGTACTTGCGTTTGCATTAAGTGTAGTTATGATGCTTGCTATGGTGCCAACAGAATTATGTGTGGGAGCTGCACCTACACCGAAAATGAGTAGCAAAAAAATAAGTATCTCTATAGGGGAAACAAAAAAACTAAAAGTAAAGAATGTGGATGCGATGGCAAAAATTGTCTTTACTTCGGCAAACAAAAAAGTAGCCACGGTATCCTCAAAAGGTGTTGTAAAGGGTATTAGTGCAGGAAATACAAAAGTGGTAGCATCTGTAATTAATGGCAAGAAGACGGTTAAAGTCAGTGCTACAATCAAAGTGTATAACAAAACAATAGTCAAGAGTCAGAAACAGTTAGATCAGGCCTTGAAAAAGCAGATTCACGAAATTGTGTTAAAGTCTTCTAAGAAAGAGACTTTTACTATCAAAAAGGGAGTCTACAGTAAAACAAACTTAACAGTGGATGCAAAAAATGCGGATGTTGTAAATAACGGTAATTTTAAGAGCATTAAAGTGAAGGCGATTGCATCGGATACTTGGACCGAAAATGCATCTGGCAACATACTCGTTATCAATGCAAATGCAGGAAGGATTATAATTCCAGAGACTACTAAGTTAGATGCGATTGTTATAAAAGGTGAAAATTCTAATTTTGCTTTGGAGATAGCAGGAACAGTAGGAAAGGTGTCAGTTGAATCGACAACAAATCTTAACGTGAAAGTATCTGGAACAATTGAATCAGTAGAAGTTATGCGTCGAGCAGAAATTAGTTTTGATGGAAAAACGAATACGATTGTTCCGATTGTGGTTAATGGAGATGCAAATGGTACAAAGATTACATCAAATGTGGCTGTAGCGATTGATACAAAATCAAGCACAGAAATTAATCTGGAAAAAGGTGCTGA